>CAYMLL010000074.1:0-26934 GCA_964390645.1 uncultured Planctomycetia bacterium
TGGGGGCAGCCGGGCTCACCGTCGACGGAATGCGGGAGGCCATCCGGGAGATCAAGTCACTGACGGACAAGCCCTTCGGTGTCGATATTCTCCTGCCCCGCGCGCAAGTCGAGCAGGGAGACCTGGAGGATGCGCAGGAAATCTCCGTCGCGGACGCGTTGAAGAGCCTTCCCGCGTCGCACTACGAGTGGTTCCTGAAGATCAAGGAGGAACACGAGCTCCCCGATCTCGACCTCAAGACCCGAGGAGGCTCGACAACGAGAAAGCCTCACGCGTCGATCAAGGTGTGTCTGGAAGAGAAGGTGCCGCTGTTTTGCGCCGGCCTGGGAAACCCTGGATTCATGGTCGAGGAGGCTCACGCAAACGGGGTCAAGGTCCTCGGTTTGACCGGAAACACGAAAAATGCACGGCGCGTCGCTCGGTCCGGTGCGGATTTCGTCGTCGCGCAGGGACATGAAGCGGGCGGGCACACAGGGAGGATCGGTACCATGGCCTTGTTGCCGCAGGTTCTCGATGCGGCCGGAGATGTACCCGTGTTGGCAGCAGGCGGGATCGGTGACGGCCGCGCCCTCGCCGCCTGCCTGGCCATGGGCTGCGCGGGCGTCTGGGTTGGCACCCGCTTCCTTGCCACGGAAGAGAGCGGGCTGGTCAAGGAGCAGGGAAAGTTCATCGTCGACGCAACGGACGAAGACACGCGACGTTCCCACCTCTATACCGGAAAGACCTCGAGGACGATCTACAGCAAGGTCCACGACTTGTGGGAGGAGTCCGGTCTGGAAATGCTGCCGTTTCCCATGCAGGGATTGCTGGCTTCCGCCGTCGTGGGCAGCTTCCACAGGGCCGGGAAGTTCGACTACGTCGGGCCATTCTCCGGCCAGGTATCGGGGCTCATCGACAAGATCGTGCCGGCGAGGGAAGTCGTCGAGGAGATGGTCGGGCAGGCGGTGGACATTCTCTCCCGAAAGCTCCCGGAGACGGTGGTTGCCAGACCTTGAGAGTTCGTTGAGAAGGTGCTTGGGACGCGAAAGCCAGTCGTGTTCTCCGAAGCGGAGACACCCGGGCGGAGCTCATGCGGCGCATTGTCGATTTCCGGCAACCCGGAACTCGGTGACAAAGGACTCGAGCGAAGCGGCTGCATGCGCTCCGGATTGACCCTTCCGGGGGCTTCCGGTCGGGTCGTCATGACCGGGATCCCCCAGGGCGAGTCCCCGGGGACTCACCAGCGGAGAGGTTCGACGAGGTGGTTCAGTCCAACGAGGTCACTGCCATGAAGACGATCAAGATCGGATGCGCCTCTGGTTTCTGGGGCGACTCGAACATGTCGACACCACAACTCCTGCGATCGAAGGAGCTGGACTATCTGGTGTTCGACTACCTGGCGGAGATCACGATGTCCATCATGGCCCGGCAGCGGGCGAAGAACCCCGATTTCGGCTACGCCCACGATTTCGTCTCGAAGGTGATGAGAGATGCCCTTCCGGAGGTCGCGGCGCAGGGAGTCAAGGTCATCTCGAACGGCGGTGGGGTCAATCCCGAATCCTGCGGTCGGGCCATCGAGAGCCTGATCGAGGAGCTCGGCCTCGACTTGAAGGTGGCCGTGGTAACGGGAGACGACCTGATGGACCGGGTCGAGCGGCTCCGCACTGCAGGCGTCACCGAGATGTTCAGCGGGGCGCCGCTGCCCGCGGAGTTCATGAGCATGAACGCCTATTTTGGCGCGTTCCCCGTCGCTGCGGCCCTGACACGGGGCGCGGACATCGTGATCACTGGCCGCGGTGTGGACAGCGCGGTCACCGTGGGCGCGTGCATTCACGAATTCGGCTGGGAGGCAGAGAATTACGATGCGCTCGCCGGCGCGAGCCTGGCGGGACACATTATCGAATGCGGCGCGCAGGCGACAGGCGGACTGTTCACGGACTGGGAGCTCGCGGAAGACTGGGCGAATATCGGGTACCCCATCGTGGAAGTGAGCGACGACGGTAGCTTCGTCGTCGGCAAACCCGAAGGAACCGGCGGCATCGTCTGTCCTGCCGGCGTCGCGGAACAGATGGTGTACGAGATCGGCGATCCCCAGGCGTACATACTCCCCGACGTGGTCTGCGATTTTTCCCGGGTGGAAATGACGGAGGTGGGAGACCAGAAGGTCAAGGTCACCGGGACCAGGGGATCGAAGCCGACCGACACGCTCAAGGTGTCCGCGACCTACTTCGACGGGTATCGGCTGGTGTGCGGGGTGACCATTCGCGGAATTGACGCGGAGGGCAAGGCTCGCAAGACGCTGGAGTCCGTGCTCGAGCGTGCTCGACGAATGCTCGAGGAGCGGAACGCACCGGACTTCACCGAAGTTCACATGGACTTCATCGGTGCCGAATCCGAATACGGGCCTCATTCCCGCGTCACGAACGCCCGCGAGGTCTGGGGCAGGTTGGGAGTAAAGCACGGGTCACAGGACGCCCTGAACATGCTCCTGCGCGAGATGACCTCGACTGGCACCTCCATGTCACCTGGCACGACCGGCGCGGGAGGCGGCAGACCCAGGCCGTCACCCGTCGTACGACTGTTCTCGTTTCTCGTGGACAAGCAGAGCGTTGTACCCACCGTCCATTTCTCCGGGGACAGGTGGACCGTTCCTTTCTCTGTCGGGGAACCGTTCGACACGAGCTCCATCGAGAGGCCGACGATCGCGGACGACGCACCCCGAGGAGACGTGATTGAAGTGCCGCTGATCAAGATCGCCCACGGACGCAGCGGCGACAAGGGCGACAATGCGAACATCGGGATCATCGCGCGAAAAGCCGCGTTCCTTCCGATCATCCGGGAGCAGCTATCCACCGAGGCTGTGGCCGACCACTTCAGCCATCTCCTGAAGGGAAGGGTCGATCGCTACGACCTCCCGGGGATTCACGCGGTCAACTTCGTGCTCCATGAGGTTCTGGGCGGCGGCGGCGTCGCGAGCCTGCGTGCAGACCCACAAGGGAAGGCCTACGCTCAGTTGCTCCTGGACTTCACGGTTCGTGTCCCTGAGTCGCTTCTGGAGACTTGACGCCAGATCGAGTAGTGGTGCGATTGACGATCGCTGCCGATCACCCGAGAGCGCTGGGAGGCTCGTAACGATGCCGGTACTGGAGTCGAAGATCGATACCCGATCGGATACCTATCAACAGAACCGATCGGAGATGCTGGAGATGCTGGGCACGGTCGAGGACCTGCTCGACGAAGCCGCTCAAGGGGGTGGTGAAGAGGCGATCAAGCGGCTGCGCTCGCGCGAGAAAATGCCCATCCGGGAGAGAATCAGTCTCCTGATCGATCGTGACTCTCCCTTTCTGGAGGTCAGCCCCCTCGCCGCCTGGTACTCGAACTACAACGTCGGCTCCGGGTTCATCGTGGGTATCGGCGTCATATCGGGTGTCGAATGCCTGATCCTCGGTCACGACCCCTCGGTCCGGGCCGGAGCGTTCAACCCGTTCAACTCCAAGAAGCTGATGCGGGGGCTCGAGATCGCTCGTCAGAACCGCATACCCTACGTTCAGCTGGTGGAGTCGGCCGGCGCCGATCTTCGTGGGGATGGCGGCGGGGATCCCGAAGCGGCGATGAAGCGTGAAACCGGGCACTTCGCGGAGTCGGGTCGGCTGTTCTACGAGATCACCGAGCTCTCCAAGATGCGCATCCCGACGATTTCACTCGTGTTCGGCGCGTCAACGGCCGGCGGCGCATACCAGCCGGGCATGAGCGACTACACGATCTTCATCCGGAAGCAGTCCAAGGTCGCTCTGGGCGGGCCGCCCCTGGTGAAGATGGCCACCGGAGAAGACGCGGACGAGGAGGCCCTGGCCGGCGCCGAGATGCACACCCAGATCTCGGGTCTCGGGGACTATCTCGCCGAGAACGAGCTCGATGGCATCCGCATGTGCCGGGAGCTGGTCTCGCATCTGAACTGGAGAAAGAGAGGGCCCGGCGCCAGCCTCCCCGGTGATGAGCCGCTGTATGATCCGGAAGAGCTCCTGGGAATCGTCGGCGAGGATCTACGTGCTCCGTTCGATATCCGTGAGGTGATCGCTCGAATCGTCGACGGTTCACGTTTCGAGGAGTTCAAACCACTTTACGGTCCGACGCTGGTCTGCGGATGGGCCTCCGTCGATGGTTATCCCCTCGGTATTCTGGGCAACAATGGCACCCTGTTCTCCGAATCGGCCGAGAAGGCCTCGCAGTTCATCCAGCTCTGCAACCAGATCGACGTGCCGTTGCTCTTTCTGCACAACATAACGGGCTACATAGTGGGTACGGATTTCGAGCAGGGAGGGATCACCAAGAACGGCTCGAAGATGATCAACGCCGTGACCAACTCCACCGTGCCCCATATCTCGATCATAGTCGGAGCCTCCTATGGCGCCGGCAACTACGGCATGAGCGGACGATCGTACGGAACCCGCTTCACCTTCATCTGGCCGACCGCCAAGATCGCGGTGATGGGACCCAAGCAGATGGCCGGCGTGATGAGCATCGTCCAGCGCGCTGCAGCCAAGCGCCGTGGGCTGGAGTTCGACGAGGAGGCGGATGCCAGACGAGCCGCGACTGTGGAACACTGGGCGGAAAAGCGATCGAAGGGACTCTTCGCCACGTCGAGAGTGTCTGACGACGGCATGATCGACCCGCGCGATACACGCACGATCCTCTCCATCGCCCTTTCCGTCTGTCACAACACGGAAATCAACGGTGCGAAAGCGTACGGTACATGGCGGATGTAACTGTGAACAGGACGATTACACGTCTGTTGATCGCCAATCGCGGTGAGATTGCCCGCAGGGTCATTCGCTCGGCCCACGCCATGGGCATCGGCACCGTTGCCATCTTCGCGGACGCGGATGCCGATGCGCCGTTTGTCGGCGAAGCGGATCAAGCGATCGCTCTGGAGGGCAGCTCCTCCGCGGAAACCTATCTCGACGTGGAGAAGGTGCTGGCAGCCTGCAAGCGCACAGACGCCGACGCCGTTCACCCGGGCTATGGATTCCTCTCCGAGAACGCAGCCTTTGCCCGGGCCGTGCAGGACGCGGGCATGATCTGGGTGGGCCCGCCGCCGGACGCCATCGCCAGGATGGGCGACAAGCTGTCGGCCAGAAACCTGATGGAGCAGTCCGGAGTGCCGACACTGCCCGCGGCCGAGATCAAGGCCGGCGATGATCTCCTCGCCGCGGCCGGCAGCGTCGGTTACCCGGTCCTGGTCAAGGCCTCGGCCGGTGGTGGTGGCAAGGGTATGCGAGTCGTCGCGTCGGAAAGCGAGCTCGAGGCTGCCGTCGAAGGGGCTCGCCGGGAAGCGGCCGCTTCGTTCGGCGACGACACCGTGTTTCTCGAGCGCTGGCTCGCAAGGTGCCGACACGTCGAGATCCAGGTCCTGGGTGATCAGCACGGGAATCTGATCCACTGCTTCGAAAGAGAGTGTTCCATTCAGCGCCGGCACCAGAAGATCATCGAGGAGTCACCCTCACCGGCCGTGACGCCGGAGATCAGGGCGAAGATGGGCGAAGCTGCCGTTGCGGCCGCCAGGGCGATTGACTACCGCTCGGCCGGAACCGTCGAGTTCCTGCTGGACGGCGATGATCTCTGGTTCCTGGAGATGAACACTCGCTTGCAGGTGGAACATCCGGTCACCGAGGAGATCACGGGTCTGGACCTTGTTCGAGAGCAGTTGCGCATAGCCCAGGGAGAAGCTCTGGCATGCAGGCAGGAGGACCTCCAGATCAACGGCCACGCCATTGAAGCGCGTGTTTATGCCGAGAATCCCGACAATGACTTTCTTCCGACGCCGGGCACGGTGGTGGCATGGGAACCCTCTCGCTCGACCGAAGCACGGTTTGATTCAGGGGTCGAGTCCGGCAGCGAGGTGAGTATCGAGTTCGACCCCCTGCTGGCAAAAGTCATCGTGCACGCGCCTACCCGCCGTGAAGCGGCCTTGCGCCTCGCTCGAGTACTGGAGACAACCCGCATCCAGGGCATCACCACCAACAGGGATTTTCTCGTGTCGACCCTCCGAGAGCCGGCATTCCTCTCGGGTGACACCACCACCGACTTCATCCGGCGTATTGCTCCGGCAAGGTGCCGCGTTCCCGGGAGGGACGAACTGGTCGAATGCGCCATCGCCGTGGCGATGGTGACACAGAGTCGACGACGGGATGACGCCAAGGTGCTGCGAACGACTCCTTCGGGATGGCGCAACTCCAAGATGCCCCCGGAATCCATCGGCTTCACGCATGGCAACGACCAGCTCACGGTCAACTATCGCATTCAACGCGGCGGCCATTTCGCCGTCGAGGTCGATGGAAAAGAGCACGACGTGGCGATACAGCGCCGGACCGGGGATCGAGTGGACCTGGTGATCGACGGACGGCGATGTGCGACCACGGTAACGTCCGACGGAGATCGCTGGTTGGTCCACGGAGTCAAGGGGAGCGTCGATCTCGTCGAGCTGCCCCGCTTTCCTCTCGGGGGAGGGAAGGAGGTAGCCGGTGGCGTCGTGGCTCCGATGCCCGGCAACGTCATCGCCACGCACGTGCGCGTCGGAGACAAGATCGAGAAGGGGCATCTGATGCTCGTACTCGAGGCCATGAAGATGGAGAACCACATCATGGCACCGAAAACGGGCACCGTAGCCGCCGTACATGTCGTGGAGGGCGATCAGGTCTCCAATGGCGAGTTGCTGGTCGTCCTGTCCGAGGAAGGTGAGGAGTAGGCAGCACGCCAGGCCGCAAGAGACGGACCGGCCGTGGCGTTAGCCGGACGCTGACCCCGGAAACTGCTCACGCAAGACACGCTTCAAGATCTTGCCACTGGGGTTCCTCGGAATGTCGTCGACGAAGGCTACACCCTTCGGCGTCTTGAACCCGGCCAGTCGCCCCTTGCAGAACTCCAGCACGGCTGCTGCCTGAAGCGACTCGTCGGACCTGACGATGATGGCAAACGGCGACTCACCCCACTTCTCGCTCGGTTGACCGATCACGGCGGCTTCCGAGATGCTCGGATGGGTTTGCAGGAGGTTCTCGATTTCTGCCGGATAGACGTTCTCGCCCCCCGAGATGATCATGTCCTTGATGCGGTCTTGAATGTAGACAAAGCCGTCGGCATCCATCCTTGCGACGTCACCCGTATGCAACCAGCCATCGATCAGGGTCTCGGCGGTCGCGGCGGGCCGGTTCCAGTACTCACGCATGTTATGCGCGCCACGGACCAGCACCTCGCCCGCCTCATCCGGGTCGCAATCGGCACCGTCCGATCTCACCACGCGAATGTCGGTGTGAAAAAACGCCTTGCCGGTAGAGCCGATTCGCTTCAACGAGTTCTCCGCATCGATAAGGCACGCGGGCCCACACGACTCGGTCAATCCATAGACCTGATGTATCTCGATTCCGATGTCCGCATAGGCCCTGATCAGAGACTCCGGAACAGGCGCGGCTCCCGACAGACAGTAGCGCCAGCGGGAGAAGTCGAAGCGGTTGAAATCCGGCACCTGCAGCATCGCGTTCAGCATCGCAGGGACGCAAAGACCCGTCGTCACGGCTTCCTCGTCGACCAGCTCCCAAGCACGGACCGGATCGAAGCTGCGCATGACGATGCTCGTGATGCCACGGTAGACATTCACCGTGAGCGGCGTCAGCGCGCCCACGTGAAACATCGGTAACGGCGAGAGGTAACGGTCTCTCTCCTCGAAGTAGGTGGTGGCGGCGATCGTTATCGCGCCCCACACCGAAGTCTCGTGCGTGTGAACGACGCCCTTCGGAAGCCCCGTCGTTCCCGAGGTGTACATGATGTAGAGCATGTCATCCCCGCCAGCGAGGATGTCCGGCTCGTCGGAGGACGCCTGATCACGGAACGTCTGGTAGCTCTGCGCAAAGGACGCGACCTCGCCACTGGTCTCCACATGGAGCCAGTGCCGGATGTCGGTCCTGTCACCACGACCGTGGAGCTCGGTGACCGTGTCCAGAAACTCGTCACCGAAGATCAGTCGCGTCGTGCCGCTGTCTTTCAGAATGAACTCCAGCTCATCGGCCACCAGCCGCCAGTTCAGGGGCACGACAACCGCGCCGATCTTCCCCAGCGCGAAATACGCCTCCATGAACTCGGCGCTGTTCATCAGCAGCAGAGCGACACGCTCTTCCTTCTCGATGCCCGCATCCAGGAAGGCACTGGCGGTGCGGTTGCTGCGTTCATCCAGCTCGGCGAACGAGAGCCGGAGGCCCGTGTCGCCGTCGACGTATGCTTCGCGCTCCGGCGTCATGAAGGCGCGCTTTCGAAGCCAGAGACCGATGTTGTTCTTCATGCTCCCCCCCGGACCACCGACGGACCCGATATCGGTCACTCCCGCGCCGGAATCGCGGCAAGCGGGGTCGACCGACGAACGAAACCCTCATTTCTCCATCAAGCCGAGGCGCTTGGCGATGATCGTCTTCATGACCTCATTGGACCCGGCGAAGATCGACTCCACCCGACTGTCGGTGAAAGCCTGGCAAATCGGGTACTCCGTGATGTAGCCGTAGCCCCCGAAGAACTGGAAACACTCGTGAACCACGTTGAAGTGCATGTCGGTGATCCACCACTTCGCCATCGAGGTCTCCATGTCGATCGACTCGCCAGCCATGTGTGCCTCGATGAGGCGGTCCAGAAAAACCCGTCCGATCTGGACCCTCGTGGCAGCTTCGGCCAGCTTGAACTGCGTGTTCTGAAAATTGCTCAGCGGCTTCCCGAACAGCCGACGCTCCTTGCAGTACTCTATCGTATGCTCGATGGCCCACTCGGCGCCCGCCTGCGCCCCCATGGTGGAGACCAGCCGCTCCTGCTGGAGGTTCTCCATGAGGTAGTAGAACCCTTTTCCTTCCTCGCCGAGCAAGTTGGCAACAGGGACGCGACAGTCGTCGAACCAAAGCTCCGCCGTGTCAGAGGCATGGCGCCCCATCTTCTTCAGCATCGGGCCCTTCTTGAAGCCGGGTGTGCCATCCTCGACGACGATCAGGCTCATCCCCTTGTGTCGTGGCTCGATGTGAGGGTCGGTCTTGCAGGCGACGATGACCAGGTCGCCGAGCATGCCGTTCGAGATAAAGGTCTTCTGTCCATTGAGGATGTACGAGTCACCGTCGCGCTCGGCACGCGTGATGATCCCGGCCAGATCCGACCCGGCACCCGGCTCCGTCATCGCGATGGCCATGATGGTCTCCCCGCTCACGCAGCCGGGTAACCAGCGGTCCTTCTGCTCTTCCGTGCCGATGCGGTCAAGATAAGGTGTGACGATCTCGTTGTGGAGATGGAAATTCGGCGCGGTGAAGTGCCTGTGCCCCATGGACTCGATCGTGACGACCGAAAAGAGAAAGTCGGCGCCCGAGCCACCGTATTCCTCGTCCACCCAGGGGCAAAGAAAGCCACTGTCACCGGCCTTGCGCCAGACATCCCTGGAGACGATTCCGTCCTCTTGCCACTTCTCGTGATAAGGGGCCACCTCGCGGTCGAGGAACTGGTTGAAGGCCTGTCGACACAGCTCGTGTTCTTCGGCAAAGAGAGTCCGTTTCATCTCGAATTTCTTCTGGTTTCCTCGAGCTCTCGCGCTCACGGTCCGGTGGCGGACGACCCGCTCTGCCGCGGATCCTGGGGGTCAGAGTTCCGCTTCTTCGCTCGTCCGCTCGACCGGTACACAAGAGGCAGCGCCCCCGTTCGAGAGTCGCGAAGGGCGGACTCGACGACATGGTGGTCGGGTGAAAGATGGCAGACCGGGTCGGTGGCCGAGAGATCGCTCGTCAGCAAGAAAGCCTGGCAACGACAACCGCCAAAGTCGATCTCACGGCGTTCACAACTCCGGCACGGCTCCGGCATCCACTGGGTGCCACGGAAACGATTGAACACCGGTGCGCGAAACCAGATCTCGTCCAGCGACTGGTCCTGGATGTTGGGGAAATCGAGTGCAGGAATCTCGCGCGCCGTCTGGCACGGAAGGACCGCTCCGTCCGGAGCGACGGTCAAGAAGGCACGTCCCCAACCGTGGAGACAGGCCTTCGGATACCTCTCGAAGTAATCCGGCAAGACATGCAAAATCTCGAGGCGATCCTGCAACCGGGACGTGGCGCGCTCGACGACATCGCGGGCCCGTTCGACCTGCTCGCGAGTGGGCATCAGGGCGGCTCGATTCCGGAACGCCCAGCCGGCGTATTGCGCGTTGGCCAGCTCCAGTCTGTGGACGCCCCATTCCTCGGCCAGCTCGATCATGCGTTCTACATGGTCGAGGTTGTGCCGGTGAAGCACGATGTTGAGCGTCACCGGCAGATCCACTCGCCCGGCCGCGAGAATCGCGGCGTGCTTCTGCACAAACGAGGGCACGCCCGCCAGCCAATCGTTGCCCTGGGCCGTCGAGTCAAGCACGCTGATCTGCAGAGCGTCGAGACCCGCGCGGTGGAGCTCCTCCAACCTCGCTTCGCTCGCGAGCGTCGCACCGGTGCTGACGTTCGAGTAGAGATCGGACCGCCGGGCTTGCGCCACGAGCTGCGCCAGATCGCCGCGCAGAAGTGGCTCGCCCCCGGAGAAGTGGACCTGGATCACGCCCAGCTCGGCGGCCTCCCCGAGGACTCGCAGCCACGTCTCGGTGTCGAGCTCTCGGCGGTAGCGATCGAGCTCCAGGGGATTGCTACAGTACGGACACTTCAGGGGACAGCGATACGTGAGCTCGGCCAGGAGCGCAAAGGGCCTAGGAGGCGGGGGCATCGCGCAACAACCGTCTCTTGTTCAGCCGGCGCAGGAACGCTTCGACGTCCACCTCGATCCGGGCATCCGGAAACTCCGCCCCGAGCGTCGCCAGCAGCTGCGCCGTGGTTCGACCGTCACAGAGCCGCACGATCGCGGCACCGGTCTCGTTGAGTACCAGCACGCCTTCAGGATATACGATCTGGTGCTGCTCGCGGACCTTGTCCCAGCGATAGCGTGCATGCGGGACCAGCGCGGGTCGCGAGATGGGACGCCCTTCACTCATCAGCCGGGCTCGTTCGTCGGTGAAACGCAGTGGTGGTACAGGGCGTCCAGCTGGGCCCAGAGCAGGTCGCACTTGAAGGAGAGGGCTGCCACGGCTCGTTGCTGCTCTTCCTGATTGCGGCACCGCTCGAGCACGATCGAAAGCCCGTGGTCACTGTCTCTCGGGGCCTGGGTCAAGCGGGCACGAAAATATGCCAGGGCAGATGGATCGATCCACGTATAGTGCTTCTCGAACGCAGCCAGGCGCTCGGCCATCAGCGCGGGCGCGAAGAGCTCCGTCAGGGACGAGGCCACGGCTTCTACCCAGGGACGCGTGCGCACGAACTCGACGTAGGCGTCGACCGCGTAACGCACGCCGGGAAGCAGTCTCCGTTCCGTCTCCATGTCTTCACGGCTCAAGCCGGCAGCCTCGCCAAGCCGCAACCACTTCTCGATTCCACCGGGCTCCCCGGAGCGGCCGTCATGGTCCACGATCCGTTGGATCCACTTTTGCCGCACCTCTCGCTCGGGGCAACGTGACAGCACGATGGCATCCTTGACGGGGATGTTCTTCTGGTAATAGAAGCGATTGGCCACCCACGACCTGATCTGATCCGGGCTCAGGCGACCCTCGTTCATCAGACGGTGAAAAGGATGCCGGTCGTGGTACTTCTCGCGTCCGACGGATCGCAATTGGTCCGTAAACTGCTCTTGCGTCCAGCAGGTCATGGCTCGCGTCTCCATTCAAATCGCAAGGCAATCCGCATCGGCGCCCACCGAGACTCCCCCGGACGTCACCTCTTCGTGCTGCGGGCTCGTCCGGTCGAGCATCGGGTTGGTATTGTTGATATGAACGTAGGCTCTGTGCTCGACCGACAACCCGGCCAGCCAACGCAGACTGCCGTCCGGACCGCCGACCGGAAGGTGCCCCATGTCGCAAGCCGTGCGATCGCTGCCACCCAGTCGTATCATCTCGTCCTCGGACCAGAACGTGCCGTCCATCAGAACCGCGTCAGCATTCTCCACGGCCGCGACGAGGGGATCGCTGATCGAGGCGACGCCGGGTGCGTAGACGAGCTTGCCCCCCGTCCGGGCATCCTCGATGACAAGCCCGACGACCGCACCTTTCGTCTCGGTCTCATCCTCGACGAAGCGAGGGACATGAAGATCCAGCTCGAAGGCCCGCACGTGAAGCCCGCTCGAATGCCCCGACGGATCACGCAGCTCGACCGACTCGCCGAGGGGCAACTCGCCCCACGTTCGCTCGGCAAAGCGAGACAGGAGCGGCTCGAGCGGCAGGTATCGATTCAGCCACCGCCGGACGACGGCCGTGCTGAGAATATCGAAAGAGCAGCCTTCTCGAAGCAGAAGCAAGCCGGTCGTATGGTCGATCTCCGCATCGGTGAGAACGCAGCCACCGATGGAAGTTCCCCGGTTTCCCTTACCCTCGTTGACGAGCTGAGGAAAACCGATGATCTGCTGGCGGATGTCCGGAGAGACGTTCAGCAGAAACCAGGTCTGCCCGTCCCCACTGACGGCCACAGACGACTGCGTGCGGGGTTCGACGTCCGCGGAGCCGGCGCGAACCGCCGCGCAGTTGGGACAGCGGCAGTTCCATTGTGGCAGCCCCCCCCCCGCCGCCGACCCGAGTATGCGGACGTGCATTCCCGGTCTAGTGCCGGGTGCGGGCCGACTCGTCCTTCTCGCCCCTCATATCGATGAGCGGCTCCGAGTCCTCGTCGATGAGGACGTAAGCCGTCACTTCCATGTTCAGCGAGATCTCGGTGAAATCCGGTTCGGTCCATTGCATGTCAGAATCCTCCCTTGCTGGTCGTTATCGTATCAGTCGGAGAATCCGACACAAGCGAGAAACGACACCTCTCTGTCAGACGCGAAGAGCCTTCCAGCGCCCACCGCAAAAACGTCTCAGAGTCAGCGCAAAGGAAAGAACGGGCGCCAGCACCCAGGCCAGCAGGAGGCCTCCGGGAATCCACCCGGCGTGAGCCGAGAACGCGTAGGCGACCGGCAGCATGACACCCCACTGGGTGACGAGCATGTAGCGCATGGCGGGCTTCGTGTCGCCGGCACCGTTGAGCGCACCCTGCAGGCAGATGCTGAGCGCACTGAAGAGCTGGGCCACGGCAAACCAGCGCAGCACACGAGCGCACAGGTCGGCGACCGACGGGTCATCGATGAAGAAGCCCGCGATGGGCCCTGCCAGAACGAGGATGGGTCCCACGACGCCGAGCATGATCAGCGAGAGCAGGACGGTGCTCTGCTTGCCGACGGCCTCCGCCTCCGCGTAGTCGTTGCGCCCGATGGCCTGGCCGACGAGCGCTGCGCTGGAGACTTGAAAGGCGACGGCAGGCAGCACGCTCAACAGCCGCATCTGCATCGCGACACCCACCGCGGCATGGAGCGACAGGCCCATGACAGTGGATCCGACGAGGGCCAGGAACACCAGCCGCGCGCTGTTGCGGAACAAGCCGGCGAGAACTGAAGGCGTGCCGACCCGCAACATGCGCCAGATCATCGACGGGTCCAGCCCCCACCCGGGGATGAGGCGCAGCTCCTCGCGAGAGGTGCCCCGCAGGAGCAGGCCGATATGGGCGAGCGCTCCGCAGCCCCATGCCCCGACGGTCCCCATGGCCGCTCCCCGGACCTCGAAGGCCGGAACGGGGCCGACACCGTAAATAAAGACGAAGTTCAGGACGACGTTGAGGACGCTGACCACGACAGCCACCTTCAGAGGCGTCCTCGTATCGCCCGCACCACGGAAGATCGCGGTCGAGAAGAGCTGGATCCAGAGGAAGACGATCCCTGCGAAATAGACTTCGAGGTAGAGCACTCCGTGCTCCAGCGCTCGAGGACCGGCATGAAGGGCGGTCATCAGAGGTCGGCTCAGAAAGTACCCCACCAGAGCGATCGGCACGCAGAGAAAGAGAGCCAGATAAATCGCCTGCCGGACGGCGCCCCGGACGCGCTCCCGGTCGCCCCTGCCCAGGCCCTGGCTCACCTGGACCATGACTCCCGTCGCCAGCGCGACGATGACGCCTTCGACCAGGAAGGTCACCTGGCGAACCAGGCCGATGGCCGACGTCGCCTCGAGACCGAGCGGACGGACCATGATCAGATCAGCCAGGCCCAGCGTCAACACGAGGAGACTGTGGAGCACGACGGGCCAGGCCAGGCTCCACACGAGTCGAAAGGCCGCTCGCGGCGGGCCGCTTCCCTCGGCTTCTCCCATCACTCGGGGCTAGCCCCCCGGGGCGCGGCGTTTCTCGCCGGCCGGCAAGCGGAAAGCGAGGCGCCCGGAGGTCGGTCTCGATCCCCTGGCCGCGATGACCACGTTCTTCGCTCCGTCGTGCATCCAGCCCGCATGTCTCACCGCTTCCTGCTGCGAATTCACGAGTCGCCCCGTGGACGGCGGCGGGCCGCGCAGCTCGATCCTCAACGTGCAGGCGGCACGCCTGCGGTCGAGCCACTGACCCGCCTTGCCACGCCACGACCCGTGACCTCTCGCCACGAGATCGGTGAGGAAACCGGACCCGGCGGTGGCGTGGAGTCGGATGTCGACCGGACCTTCCGCTCCCCGGCTCGACGCCGGCACGCTCCCACTCGCCGGGGTCTGCCTGGAGACCGCGCCGTGACACGGATCACGGAGTTCGGGCAGCGGGCGCGACTACCGTAACCGCCGAGGACCGCGAGGTTGAGCTCGACCATCCTGCCGAGATTGTACCCAGTGCCGTCTCGCGCGGGTCCGTGTTTTCATCGCGAGACTCGGGGAGACCGTCGCAACGCGGTGGTGAATCGACCGCGCCTGATCGTACTCGCGGGAGACGGGATCGTCGTGAAACGAAATCAGTGGTAAAGCTCTAACCCACCAGTAGGATGCACGTTGCGACGCGGCCCCGGGCGAGTACCGACCCCGGAGTCCGGGTGACCGGCCAGAGGTGACCCGTCGAAAACTCGGACAGTGAGATGCGAACCGAACAGAAACTGGCTCTGCTGATCGCTTCGGTCACGATCCTCGCTGCCGGCTCCGATGCGGTCAGCCGTGAGGAGAACGCGGTCAGCCGTGAGGAGGAGTTGCGGCGCGGCTTCTCCGATGTGGCCCATCCGTTCCTCGTGCGATACTGCATCGATTGTCATTCCGGAACGAAACCCGAAGCGCAGCTGGATTTGACCCTCTTCGGCTCAACCCGAGACGTCGTCAGGGACTTTCCCACCTGGGTACATGTGGTCGAGCGAGTGAAGACGAGGGAGATGCCGCCCAGGGACGCGGAATCTCAGCCGACCGCCGAGGCACGGCAGACCTTCCTGCGGTGGAGCAAGAACCTGCGCGACCACGAGGCCGAACGAAACGCGGGTGATCCGGGACCGGTGCTCGCACGCAGATTGAGCGCTGCGGAATACAACCACACGATCCACGACTTGACGGGCGTCGACATTCAGCCGGCGCGCGAGTTCCCGGTGGACCCGGCAAACGAAGCCGGCTTCGACAACTCCGGCGAGTCGCTGGTGATGACACCGGGGCTGCTCGCCAAGTATCTCGACGCGGCTCGCGCCGTGTCGGACCACCTGGTACTGAAGCCCGGGGGAGTCACTTTCGCCCCGCATCCGGTCGTCACGGTGACGGACCGCGACAAGTACTGCGTGCGACGGATCATCGATTTCTATCAGGGGCAGAACACCGAATATGCGGACTACTTCTACGCTGCCTGGAGGCTGCGACAGCGCCACGGGCTCGACGACCCGGGCCCCGCTCTGGTGGAGGTCGCTACCCGGGAGCGGTTGAGCCCCAAGTACCTCGCCAGGATCTGGTCGCTTCTTGCGGGAGAAGAGAACCACTACGGTCCCGTCGCCAAGCTCCGCTCGCTGTGGCAATCGCTTCCGGATACCGATGCAGAGCTGGAACAGGCTCGGGCAGGCTGCTCGACGATGAGCGAATACGTGCGGCAACTCCGCCCGAGACTCAGGCGCGAGTTTCCCCACCTCAGGGCCAAGGGCATCAACAACGGCACTCAGCCCTTTGTCCTGTGGCGAAACCGGCAGTACGCGACGCACCGCATGACTCTCAATCGAGACGCGTTACGTATCGCGTCGAGCTCCCCCCGAAACGAGGAGGACGAGACCGCTCCTGCCGACGAGCTGGATTCAGAGCTGGTCATCCCCGAAGAGGAAGGGCTGCAAACCCGGCACGTCGACGCGTTCAAGGCTTTCTGTGCCGTCTTCCCCGACACCTTCTACGTGTCGCGACGCGGCCGCGAGTTCTCGGGTAAGCAGGGCATTCAACTCCGGAACGAAGGGAGCGTTCGCCTGCTGAGCGCCGGCTTTCACAGCCAGATGGGGTATTTCCGCGACGATGCGCCGCTCTACGAGCTGCTGCTGAACGAGCAACAACAGCGCAGGTTGGATCGTCTCTGGCAAGAGCTCGATGTCATAGCAGAAGCTCCGACTCGTCAGCACCAGGGCTACATCTGGTACGAGCGGGCCGAGTCCCTGTTCCTGGCGACCGAGGAGTTCGATTTTGCCCGTTCAGAAGACAAGAGCGTCGCTTCCGAGGAGAAGATCGCCCGGCTCGCGAAAACGTATCTGGCCAAGGCCGATCGGCTTGGCGCGACGAAGAAGGCACTCGACGCCATCCAGGAGCATTTTCGCATCATCGACGCCAGCATTCGCCGGGCCGAACGGGCCAGGAAGGACGCTTCGCCGCTGCACCTTCGAGCGCTCGAGGACTTCGCCGAACGGGCCTATCGAAGACCGCTCGAAGATGCGGAGCGCGCGGAAGTTCGAGACTTCTATGACATCTTGCGCAAACGTGATGGCCTCGAGCATGAAGATGCCACGCGTGATGTGCTGGTGCGAATACTGACTTCCCCGCACTTCTGTTTCCGCACCCACCCGAGTGATGCCGAAGAGCCGATTCATCCCCTGTCTGACTACGCGCTCGCGAGCCGCCTCAGCTACTTTCTGTGGTCCAGTATGCCGGACCAGGAGCTGTTGAGTGCAGCCTCTCGCCGTCAGCTCCACAAGCCCGATGTGCTCCTGTCACAAGTCCGTCGCATGCTGAACGACGACGGCGTGGAGGGGCTGGGGACGGAATTCGGAGGACACTGGCTCGACTTCCGGCAATTTCAACGACACAACAGTGTCGATCGAGGGCGCTTCCCCGCGTTTGACAACGACCTTCGCCAGGCCATGTTCGAGGAACCGATCCGGTTCCTGGTGGATCTGATTCAGCGGGGTGGGTCGATACTCGATCTCCTTTACGCTGACCACACCTTCGTGAATTCGACACTCGCGGCGCACTACGGAATCGAAGACCTGCCGCTCGAGGCGGGCGGCTGGGCTCGCGTGGCGAAGGCTGATCGGTACGGCCGCGGGGGGCTCCTGCCGATGTCGGTCTTCTTGACGAAGAACGCTCCCGGTCTGCGCACGAGCCCCGTGAAACGGGGTCACTGGGTTGTTCGTCAGTTGCTCGGTGAACGCATCCCCACGCCGCCTCCCGAGGTTCCCGAACTGCCCAGCGACGAAGCCGAGCTGGGCGAGTTCACGCTGACCGAGGTCCTCGCGAAGCATCGCGAGCACGAGAGCTGTTCGGTGTGTCACAATCGTTTCGACTCGGTCGGTGTGGTGTTCGAAGGCTTCGGCCCCATCGGTGAGCAACGATCGCTCGATCTCGGCGGCCGCACTGTCGATACTCGAGCGAAGCTTCCTGACGGAGTCGAGCGCAAGGGCGTTCCGGGCCTGCGCGACTACTTGCGAAAGCACCGTCAAGCCGAGTTCGTCGACAACCTGTGTCGAAAGCTCCTGGCCTATGCCCTGGGCCGCACCCTGATCATCTCGGACGACAAGCTGCTCCGTCGGATGCGAGACGAGCTCGTTCAGAACGATCATCGTTTCACGAGCTTGATCGAGAGCATCGTCACGAGTCCCCAGTTTCTGCGGCAGCGAGGGCGGAACTACCGGTATGAGGAATGAACCCGTGAACCGACAACCTTCCCCCGAGAATGTGACGCGTCGTACCGTCTTGCGTGGTGCCGGGATGGCGATGGCACTTCCGTGGCTGGAGTCGATTCCCGTATGGGGCGCGACGAATCGGTCCAGCCCCAAGCGTTTCGCGGCTCTGTTCATGGCCAACGGCATCAACCCGAAGGAATGGTGGGCCAAGGGTTCCGGTGCCGACATGGAGCTGGGGAAATGCCTGGAGCCGCTCGAGCCGTTCAAGGCGAAGATGAACTTCGTCAAAGGGCTGTTCAACCGGGCCGCGGTCGGTGTCGGCATACACCCGGGGCAGACGGGCAATCTGCTCTCCGGCGCGAAGTTGAAGAAGGGAGCGGAGCTGGGTGGCGGCATCAGCATGGATCAGGTGCTGGCCAATCACATCGGTCGAAAGACGATGCAGTCCAGTCTTGTCCTGGGCTGTGAACAACCGGTGACCGGCTATCACGAGACCAACTTCTCGATGGCCTACAGCTCGCACATTTCCTGGCAGAACGCGACTTCGCCCGTGCCGATGGAGACCTACCCGTCCCTGGCATTCGACAGCCTCTTCGAGAACCGTGGCACGACCCGCAACCGCAGCATACTCGACCGCGTTCAGGGTGACGCCCGGAGCCTGAGCCGGAGAGTCAGCTCGAGGGACCGGGCCAAGCTCGACGAGTACCTCGCGAGTGTGCGCGAGGTCGAGAAACGAATCGACCGCATCCGCGCGGCCGCAGACAAAGCAGCCGGCAAGGCTCGTGATCGTGGCCAGTCGGTCTTCACCATGGACCGACCCGACAATGGGCTCCCCGAGGACATTCGCGACCACATGAAGCTGATGTGTGACATCATCGCGATGGCCTTCCAGACGGACAAGACGCGCGTCGCCACACTGCTGCTCTGCCGTGATGTCTCGGGGCTCATCTATCCGTTCCTCGGCGTCCGTCGCGGCCATCACATCGCGTCGCACAGTGATACCTCCGACAGCTATCTGCGGATCGTGAAGTACCACTGCAGTCAGGCAGCCTACCTGGCCGGGCGTCTGGCCTCGATGGAAGAAGGCGACTCCAACGTGCTGGACAATTCGCTGCTGCTCTTCCTGTCCAACATGTGGTCCGGATCGAATCACGACAGCACCAAGGTGCCCGTCATGATGATCGGAGGATTGGGCGGCACACTGAAGACCGGCAGAGTGCTCGACTACAGCGGGACGACAAGAGTTCCCGCAGTGAACAAGGCGCCCGACAAGGACGAGGTGTTCGACTACAGCGAGAAGGGCGACGAACACCGCAAGCTTTGCAGTCTGTACCTGTCGATCATGGACCGCATGGGCGTTTCGCTCGACAAGTTCGGTGACGCGGACACGCGTTTGACCGGGCTCTGAGACAAAGCGATCCCGGCCTTCGATTCTGTGCAACGCGTCGGAGATAAACCATGCGCCGCTCCTCTTCCTGTCTGATTCTCTGCCTCGTCGTGTGCGGGACCTACGCACTGACACCTTCACCACCGGCATACGCGCAACAGGTCGAGTGGCGCCACTACGGAGCGGATCGCAGCCACTCGCGATTCATGCCGCTCGACCAGGTCAACAAGAGCAACGTCAAGGACCTGAAAGAGGTCTGGAGGTGGGAGTCGGTCGACGCGCCCATCGCCGCAAAGAACCGGCGGCTGGGGCTAGGCCCCTTCAAGCCGACCCCCCTGATGGTGAGTGGCGTTCTTTACGTCAGCACCGCACTCAGTCAGATCGCCGCCATCGACCCGGCGAGCGGAAAGACCCTGTGGGTTCACGACCCGAAGAGCTACAAGCGTCCTCGCCCGGGGAACAGCGGCTATCAGCACCGCGGCGTCGAATACTGGACGGACGGGAAGGACGAACGGATCATCATCGCCACCGGAGGACGGCAACTGGTCGCGGTGAACGCGAAGACCGGCAAGACGTACCCCGAATTCGGCAAACGCGGTTGGGTCGACTTGCGCCAGGGGCTCGGGCGCCCGATCAACGAGCGGACGCTCGGCTTCAACTCTCCCCCGGTCGTGTGTCGCGATACGATCGTCGTCGGATCGGTGGTCCAGGACTTCGTGAATCACATGAATACCGCTCCCGGTCACGTGCGTGGCTACGACGTCCGCACGGGCGAGCTGAAGTGGGTTTTCCATACGATTCCTCAAGCGGGAGAATTCGGCAACAAGACCTGGGAAGACGGCTCCTGGAAGAAGATGGGCAACACGAATGTGTGGTCCACGATGAGCGCCGACGAGGAGCTCGGGTACGTCTACTTGCCCGTTTCCACGCCGACGAACGACTACTACGGCGGGCATCGACCGGGTGACAATCTCTTTGCCGAGAGCCTCGTCTGCTTGAACGCGGAAACGGGCGAGCGCGTCTGGCATTTTCAGCTCTGTCACCATGGATTGTGGGACTACGACCTCCCCTGTGGCCCCAATCTCGCGGACATCACCGTCGACGGAAAGAAGATCAAGGCCGTCGCTCAGGTGACCAAGCAGGGATTCTGCTTCGTCTTCGATCGCGTGACGGGCAAGCCCGTGTGGCCAATCGAGGAACGCCCGGTTCCGCAGTCGACCGTGCCGGGAGAGAAGACGGCGGCCACACAGCCGTTTCCGACCAAGCCACCCGCATTCGAGCGACAGACGACCCACGACGATGACCTGATCGACTTCACGCCGGAGCTGCGCAAGCAGGCGCTCGAAATCGTCCGCGACTTCAAACGAGGGCCGATGTACCTCCCTCCGATCGTCAACGGAAAGAACGGCAAGAAGGGGTCGCTCATCCTGCCCAGCGCGGCTGGAGGCGCCAACTGGCGGGGCGCTGCGGTCGATCCCGAGACCGGCATCCTCTATGTCGGATCGATGACGTCTCCCATGGTCATGAGTGTCGTGAAGCCCGACCCCAACCGTTCGTCGTTCGACTTCGTGGTCCGGTACCTCAGTGCCCGAGGCCCACAGGGCCTTCCGTTAGTGAAGCCGCCGTACGGTCGAATCACTGCCATAGACCTGAATCGAGGCGAGATCGCCTGGCAGGTGGCGCACGGCGATGGTCCGCGCGACCATCCCGCCATCAAGCACCTCGAGCTCGGTCGACTGGGAAATGCCTCCAACGGAGTTCTTTCGGGCGGTGGAGGGTTTGTGACCAAGGGACTCTACTTCGCGATTCAGGCCGAGAACGACGACAATCACCCGATGCGGATGGGCCCGACGGGTTTTCTGCGGGCGTTCGACAAGACCAACGGAGATCTCGTCTGGGAGCGGACGGTCCGCAGCAGACCACTCTCGACACCCATGACGTACATGCACCAGGGCAAGCAGTATGTCGTGATCGGCGTCGGCGGCATGGAGCAGAAATCAGAACTGATCGCGTTCGCTCTCCCTGACTGAAGCCTGGCCGGACCCGCGCGACACCGCCCGAAGCAAGGCGATTCGCGAACGAGCGACGCCCGGTTCGACCACCGTCGGTTACCATCGCGCCCAATGCACCGCGTCTTCCTCATCGCCACCCTCATCTGCGCCAGTCATACTCCGTCGCTCCGGGCACAGCTACCGGCCACGGCCATCAACCTGGCCAAGCTGAAGATCTCCGAAAGGCAGAAGCCGACGGACCTCTGCCCCGTTCACCTCGTGCAAGCCGACCCGAAGCTTCCCACCTGGACCCACAAGGGGGTGAAGTATCGCGGCCATACACTGTCCTGCCAGAGCGAGTTCGAGAAGGCCCCGCAGAACTACATCGAGGACGCACGCTACCAACGCTGGGAAAACAACTTCATCGCCGACATGAGCACCGTCTGGTGCCCCGTCACCGACGAGGTCGCCGGCGGATTCCTGAAGTGGGAGCGTCTGGGAATCAAGTGGGAGAGCTGCTGCCGGTTCTGCAACGCCACGGTCAGCGAAAGCCAGTTTCCGGCAGCTCTGAAGCGGCTCGAGATGCGCGCACGCCAGGCGTACACGGAGACCGGCGGAAAGTACACCGTGGGTGCCAGGGACCCGCTGGAAGGAGCTGTCCGGGGGCGTCGTTCCCGGAAAGGCTCCCGGATCTCGGCCACGGAGTTGCCGCCAGGTCAGCTACCCGAGGGACTGGAGCGGGGTCTGATGCTGACGATCACGCAACCGGAAACGTCAGGGAGTGACACTCGCCTGGCGCGGCTGCCGGCGCTATGGGTGGAAGCGAACGCCCCACCCAGCCCGCTGCTGAAACCGGGTCCCTTCCGGGCCACCTGGGTGGGTTTTCTGCGCCTGGACTACCCCGACGAGCTCTCGTTTTCAGCAGCAGGCCGGGGCGCGATCCGCTTGAGAGTCGACGGCAAGAACGCGCTCATCGGGAACGGCGAGGATCTGGTGGATCTGCAGTCGGAGCCACTCTCACTCGGCGGCGGCTTCCATCCCTTCGAGCTCGAGTACGCGACGCCACCGTCGGGCGCAGCGTCTCTGCGCCTCTACTGGGAAGGCATCGAATTCCCGCGCGAGACGGTCCCCCCCACCGTCTTGAGCCACCACCTCGACGACCCGAGCCTGGTGCACGGCAAGCAGCTGCGACGAGGGCGCGAACTGTTCGCTTCGCGCCTCTGCGTTCGCTGTCACCTCGCGACGGACGAATGGGCGTTGACGAGCCTGTCGATGCCCGAGCTTCATACCGACGCGCCCTCGCTCGACGGCATCGGATCGCGGCTGCACACCAGGTGGCTCACGCACTGGATCAGCAACCCGCGGCAGGTCCGTCCGGATGCCCGGATGCCGAACATTCTCCACCATGGTGACGCGGCGGGGGCGATCAAGGGTGGCGACATGCGCGCGGCGGACATCGCCGCTTACCTGGCCACGCTGACGGATCCGCGTCTCGAGAACGGATCTCCGGCGGCGGAATCGCCGACGGCATCGGCCGTGGCGATTCAAGAAGGCGGCCGGCTCTTCTCGTCCATCGGCTGTGGCGCGTGCCACGCGGCGTGCGATTCTGACGGACGCAGCGAGGATCATCCGGTCATCTCGCTGAACTCGGTGGCGTCGAAGTGGAAGCCTCGCGCGCTACGGTCCTTCCTGCTGGCTCCACACAAACACCACCGTTGGACACGGATGCCCGACTTCCAGCTGTCACCAGAGGAAGCCGGGCAACTGTCAGCCTATCTGCTCGAGGAGTCGGCCCGGGATGAGCTCGAGCGATTGCCCCCGGGAGACCCGGCAAGCGGCCGCCGGCTCGTGTCCGCGCTGGGCTGCGGCAACTGTCATCCATGTTCATCGGAGACGGGGCACCTGCTCGAGACGACGCCACTCGTCGATCTGGAAGGGCTGGACTGGGATCTCTGGGGCTGCCTGGCCAGCGGAGACGGCCGCGGGGATGCTCCGAGGTTCGCGTTCAGCCCCGCGCAAAGAGCAGCGCTGCTGGTCTTCGGATCCACCGACCTGTCGTCGCTACGCCGATCGGTTCCGGCGGAGTTCGCCCATCGCCAGTTCGGGGAGCTCCGCTGCGCGGCGTGCCACGGGCGTGACGGTAGCGTGGCTCGCTGCCCGCCGGCCACTGCGCCGCCCGGAACGCCGTCTCCGTACAGCCGGCAGGAGCTCCTGGGTTCGCCGACGCCGCCTCCGCTCACCTACGCCGGCGAGCAGCTCCGGTCGCGGTGGCTGGAAGACCTGCTTGCCGGTCGAGTCGCCTACCGCGTCAGGCCCTGGCTCGAGGTACGCATGCCCCGTTTTCCACGGCGTGCCCCCGGGCTGGCGCTCGGACTGGCGGCCGATCATGGTATCCGTCCCTCGGAAGAGCTTACCGCCCCCACGAGGCCATCCCCCGAGAAGGTTCGACTGGGTGAGAAGCTCTTTGGATCGGATGGCGGATTCAGCTGCTCGAAATGTCACTCCATCGGCGCACGCAAAGCCCGGATGGAGGCGAGCTTCGGAGTCATCGATCTGCTCCACTCCAGGCAACGGCTTCGCGACGAGTTCTACCTGCGGTGGATGATGAACCCGACTCGCGTGCTCCCCATGACACGGATGCCGGCCTACACGGACGAGGTAGGCGAGTCACCCCTGCCCGGAATTCTCGGTGGAAATGGCAGGAGACAGTTCCAGGCGATCTGGCAATATGTCGAGTCACTGAAGACACGGTGAAGACCGGATACTCCACGATAGACCCGACTGTAGTGGCTCGCGGCCAGGAGAAACGAGGTGGTTCACACGGCGTTTGACTTGAGCGGCAAGGTAGCTCTGGTGACCGGGGGGAACTCGGGCATCGGACTGGGAATGGCGGAGTCGCTGGCAGAGGCGGGCGCCGACGTGTGCATCTGGGGCACCAGGGACGAGAAGAACCGGGCGGCGCAGTCGCAACTCGAGTCGCACGGAGGCAAGGTGCAGGCCATGCGGTGCGACGTCGGCGATCAGCAGCAGGTCAACGACAGCTTTGCACGCGTGGTGGACGATTTCGGGCATGTGGACGCCTGCTTTGCCAACGCGGGGGTCGGCTCTCGCGGCATGTCCTTTCTCGAGATGACCGCGGAGGAATGGCACCGCGTGTTTCGGGTCAACATGGACGGCGTCTTTCACACCTATCAGGTGGCCGCACAGCACATGATCGACCGTGGCCGAGGCGGGTCACTGGTCGTGACGAGCAGCGGGTCGGCGATCTTCGGTGCGCCACGCGCGGCGCACTACGCCGCAACAAAGGCGGGGGTTCTGGCGCTCACACGAGCGCTTGCCGTGGACTTCGCCCGACACGGGATCCGGGCCAACGCGATCGTTCCCGGCTGGATCGACACCCCGATGACCGAGAACACGATCCACACCCAACGCTTCGAGGAGAAGGTCCTCAAGCGTGTCCCCTTGCGGCGGTGGGGAACGGGCTCCGACTTCGGGGGAGCAGCGGTCTACCTCGCCAGCGACGCCAGCACCTACCACACCGGTGACGTGCTGATGATCGACGGCGGTTATGCGGCGTTTTGAGAATGGCCACAAGATCTGACGCGATTGCACAGCTGACGGCGCCCGGAGAGCCGTACGAGCTCGAATTGAAGGAGCTCTACGGTCGGGAGTGCCGCACGTTCAAGAACGCACCGCCGACGCTCCACGAGCTGTTCGAGCAGAATCGCAGCGACGAGACCTTCCTCGTCTACGAGAACGAGCGCTACAGCTTCGACGAGGCGTATCAGCTCGCTTGCAGGATCGGCGGCTTGCTGATCGACGAGTACGGAGTCGCCAAGGGCGACCGGGTCGCCATCTCGATGCGCAACTTCCCGGAATGGATGACCGCCTTCATGGCCGTCACCTCCATCGGTGGTATCGCGGTGGCGATGAACGCGCTGTGGCAGTCCGACGAGATGGAATACGGCCTGACCGACAGCGGCGCGAAGGTGCTCTTCGCGGATCAGGAGCGACTGGACCGTCTCGAGGCGTGCTCCGACACACTATCGGTGAAGGTGATTGCCGTACGCCCGACGCAAGCGCTACCGCCAGGCGTTTCGGAGCTCAGCACGCTACTGGAAAGTCGCCAGCCTCAGCCGATGCCCTCCGTCCGGATGGACCCGACGGACGACACGCTGATCCTCTACACATCCGGCTCGACCGGTCACCCGAAGGGTGCCGTCAGCTGCCACCGCAACCTGGTCACCGCGCTGCTGTCCTGGCAACTGGACATGGAGGCCGGTCTCCTCGAACGGGGTGAATCCGCGCCGGAGCTCGAGCACCAGCCGGCATCGTTGCTCGCCGTTCCGCTGTTTCACGCAACCGGATCGCACGCGGTTTTCCTCAACTCCTTCCGCTTGCAGCGCAAGATCGTCTGCATGTACAAGTGGGACCCCGCGCGCGGCGCCGAGATCATCCAGCTAGAGAATATTTCCTCGTTCATCGCACCTGCCGCGATGACCGGCGATCTGGTCCGGACCGCGAAGGTCACAAGACACGACCTGAGCTCGCTTCTGAGCGTCGGTGGAGGTGGAGCCGCGCGCGCGCCGGAGCAAGTCCTGAGAATCGAAGAGTCATTCACGAATGCCATGCCCGGTACGGGTTGGGGAATGACGGAGACCAACGCCATCGGCACGGGCATCGGCGGCGATGACTATCTCGGCCGGCCGGCCAGCTCCGGACGCTGTTCTGCCGTTCTGGATATACGCGTCGTCGATGAGGATGGCACAGAGCTTCCAGCAGGCGAGCGCGGGGAACTGCAAGTGCGCGGGACCTCGATCTTCCGCGGCTACTGGAACCGTCCGGACGCCAACGCGGAGACCTTCGCGGATGAGCACTGGCTGCGCACGGGAGACGTGGCCTACCTCGACGACGAGGGCTTTCTGTTCATCGTCGACCGCAGCAAGGACCTGGTGATTCGAGGTGGAGAGAACATCGGCTGTGGACAGGTCGAAGCGGCGTTGCTCGAGTACCCGGACGTGCTGGAAGCCGCCGTCTACGCGGTGCCCGACGATCGAATGGGTGAAGAGGTCGGCGCGACCGTGTATTGCAGCACGGTCGTCGACGAGGACGAGCTCCGCGACTTCCTGACCAGCCGCCTGGCACGGTTCGAGATCCCCCGCTACCTCAGCCGGACATCCGAGCCCCTGCCACGCGTCGCTTCGGGCAAGATCTTCAAGCGCGGACTGCGGGAAAAAGCCGTGGCGAAGCTGCGCTCCGGTGAATCCGGCGGTTGACAGACCGAAGGGCCTCCCGGAGCCTCTCGGTCGTTTGCTGCCTGTGCGGCACGGTGATGATCCGCTCGGCATGGTGACCTGACCGGGACTCCCGCCGCGAAGAGCAGCATCCGAGGCGCGAGACCGGAAGCCCCGCCGCAGCCTTGTCCGGCCTCGACCCCCTGCGCTTCGGGAGCCCCTCGCAGGACCACCAGTACACGAAAAACGGGATTGCACGGCACCTTTCGCCCCGTCGTCTACTGGGTCATCGGCAACCTCGAACATGCCGCTTGTGGGTGCGCTTCGTTCGTACTGTGGACTGGGCTCAACGGAGGATACGGAGATGATCAGAACGGCATGCGTT
>CAYMLL010000075.1:0-3668 GCA_964390645.1 uncultured Planctomycetia bacterium
GTTCGCGATGCCGCAGTCGCTGCCGGTCGCCGACAGGAAGCGCTCGGCGGAGCGCACCGACGAGGTGAAGATCGCGGACGACAGGCCTTGCCGCACGCCGTTCTGCACGTCGATCGCCTCGTCGAGGTCGTCGACCCGGACGAGATAGAGCAGAGGAGCGAAGGTCTCCTCCTGGACGATGTCCATCCCGGCGTTCGCGCGCACCAGCGTCGGCTCGACGAAGCAGCCGGGACGCTCGAGGCGACGGCCGCCGCCGAGGATCTCCCCACCTTGTTCCGTGGCCGCGGCGACCGCCCTCTCGAACGCTTCGACGGCTCCCTCGTCGATCAGCGGTCCGACCAGCGTCGACGGCTCGAGCGGGTCACCGACGCGGACCGTGGGGTACACGTCGACGAGCCGGCGGGTCAGCTCCTCGGCGACGCCGCTCTGGACGATGACGCGGCGCGTGGTCGTGCAGCGCTGACCGGCGGTTCCCAGAGCGCCGAAGGCGACCGCCCGCAATGCCAGGTCGAGATCCGCGTCGTCCAGAACGGTGACCGCGTTGTTGCCGCCGAGCTCGAGGAGCGTCCGTCCCATGCGCCCTGCAACGGCTCGGCTCACCTCGCGTCCCATGCGGCAGCTGCCGGTGGCGCTGACGAGGGGGACGCGCTCGTCCTCGGCGAGCGGGCGGCCGAGGCCCGCGGCGCCCACAACCCGGTTAAACACCCGGCGGGGGCCGGCGGGCCCCAGGACGCGGTCGACGATCTTCTGCACCGCGATCGCGGTCAGCGGCGTCTTCTCGGAGGGCTTCCAGATGACGGTGTCGCCGCAGACCGCCGCGATCAGCGCATTCCACGACCACACCGCTACCGGGAAGTTGAAGGCGGTGATGCACGCGACCGGGCCGAGCGGATGCCACTGCTCGAACATGCGGTGATCGGGCCGCTCGCTCGGCAGCGTGGCGCCGCCGAAGGTGCGGGAGAGGCCGACGGCAAAGTCGGCGATGTCGATCATCTCCTGCACCTCGCCTTCGCCCTCCGAGAGGATCTTGCCGCATTCGAGGCTTACCAGCCGGCCGAGGGGCTCCTTGAATCGGCGCAGCTCCTCGCCGATGCGGCGGACGATTTCACCACGTGCCGGTGCGGTCATCCGGCGCCAGCGGCCGAAGACCTCCAGCGAGCGATCGACGGCCTGCTTCGCCTCTGCGGGGGTCGCCGAGCGGACCTCCCCGAGGGCATCGCCCGTCGTGGGGTCGACGGAGACGATCCGGGGGCCGCTTCCCGTCCACCGGCCGGCTGCGGAAACTCCCGGCTCGACGGCTTCCAGCTCCAGCTCTCGAGGCAGCTCGTGGCTCGACATGTCGACTCCTCCCGGCGCCCTCGGCGCTCGTCAGGGGATCTCCCGGCATGAACTTCCCACGAACAGGGGCGGACTTGGCCCCGCCGGTGGAGGGCCTTCGCCAATAGAGGATTTCGGACGATGGGCGGCGGATGTTCAGCCCTCCCTCGACCAGGAACCCTCGCGTCGGCCTGTCCGGCGTCGGGTCTGGCGGATCGAGGATCTTCGCGGCGGTGATCGCAGCGGCTGTGTCGGCCTGGCAGGGGGTTCGATCCGGCGCCCTTCGAGATCCTGTAAGATATTTGGATTAAATGATTTGGGTGGATTCTGGAGGGCTTCACGGCGCGGTCGCCGGGTGCGGTGGTCCGGGGGGCGCTGAATCTCCTGTCCATCGTCGCGAGCGGGCGTTATCTTGGGTATCCGTCGACGTGGGCCCTGGACCTCCTCCGCGGCCTCCATTTCCCTCAGGCAGGTGCCCGGCCCGAAATATGGACGCTACGGTCAAGAAGCTCGTCGCCCTTCTCGATTCCAGCGACGTCCAGCTGCGGATCGCGGCAGTCCGGGTTTTGACGGAGATCGGGGTCTCGTCTCCCGTCGTGATCAGGGCCTTCGGCCGCTGTCTGCGCGAGCCCTGCGAGGAGGTGCAACTCGTTGCCCTCAAGGGACTCGCGAGGCTGGGGGCGGGTGATGTGTCGAATCTCGTGGTGCCACTGATCCTGTCCACGGGCGTCGTCCGGGACCACGCGATGGTCGTCATCACCGCCATCGGTCCCTCGGTGGCGCCGCAGCTGCAGACACTCTACGAGAAGGCCGATTTCAACGGCAAGCGGGCGATCATCACGGCGATGTCGTCGATCGACAGCCGTCCGGCCCTCGAGGCGCTCCTCAAGCGCTTGCGCCAGGAGCCTTTCGAGCTCGCGCAGCACATCGCGTCTCGCCTCTGCGAGGCCCTGGGTGACATGAAGGCGGGGCAGCAGGGCGCGATCTTTCCGGCCGTGCACCGGCTCGTGAAGGGCAAGCCCGACCCGCGCAGTCCACACGTTCACACTGCTGGGCTGCTTCTGCTGGGCTGTTTCCGCGGACCGCGGCTGGCTCAGAAGGCGTACCAGGTGCTGAGGAACTTCGTCGACAGCAAGCACCTTCCCGAGGTGCGTCGCTACGCTCTCGGGTCCATGAACCGACTCCTCCCCGAGCTCTCCATGCGCCCGGATCAGGTCCGGTTCCTCGAGAAGCTCCTTTGCGACGACGACTGGGAGAACGTCGCGCAGCTGGCGCTGGAAGGGTTTCGTCGAGTCCAGCTGCCGGCAAAGAGCCTGCCGAAGCTCGTCGATCTGCTGCGCAAGTCGCCTCACTTCTCGGTCCACATCCACGTCTTCGATCGGCTGCGGGGTTCGAACCGGGCCGAGATCGCCGCGGCGATCCTTCCTTCCCTCGAGGACAAGCGCTTCCGCGTCCGTGAGGCGGCCGAGTCGGCCTTGCGCCGGATACCGGCAGGTATCGAGCAGCTCTTCCAGAAGCTGATCGATTCGGAGGACCTCGACGTCACCCGCCGTGTGAACTCGATCCTTCAGGAGTTTCCGCAGCAGACGCGTCGCAAGTACCTCGAGCGCGCCGTGACGCGGCTCCTCACCCTCTTCGAGCGCAAGGACCCGCACTACGTGTCCTTTCTGGACTTTGTCCGTGGAGTCGACCCCGAGCCTCTGCGCAAGAAGATCTACGAGAAGGCCCGCAAGCTGAAAGCCGGCCGCTCGCCTCACAAGTGGGAGCAGATCGCCGCCTACCTGCAGCTCCTGTGGGAGAACCACCTGATCACTGCCGACGGTCGCTATCTCTTTGCCGTCTCCTTGATCCGACAGAGCCCCAGGAACCTCGATCCGACCTCGCGGCGAGCCGACCTCGGCCTGCGAGTGATTCGCGCGCTGGTCTACGACAGCTGCGAGCAGCTGACGAAGAATCTCGGTGTCGACAAGGAGCTGAAGCCGGAGGACTACTTCTATCTGGGTTTCCATTTTTGCGAGGAAGGCGACTCGATGGCGCCGTTCGGCGAGTCGATGCTGGAACACGTCCTGAAGAAGTTCCCGCGCAGCAGTCTGGCGCCGCAGGCGGAGCAGAAGCTCGAGCTCCATCGTGAAGGAAAGGTCGGCAGGGGCGTTACCAAGGCCGCGGCGGCGATTCTTCGCGGCGTGCGCTCGAAGCGGTCCCAGAGGGCTTCGCGGCCGTCCAGCGGGGCCTCGAAGCGCAGTCGCTTGACTGTGGGCTCCGGTGGCTCGACATCGACCTCGGCGGCGCGTACGGCGCGGCTCTCGGCGTCGAGCGTTGCTGCCAAGAAGACGGGCGCGAAGAAGACGGGC
>CAYMLL010000075.1:3768-19297 GCA_964390645.1 uncultured Planctomycetia bacterium
GCGAAGAAGACGGCCGCGAAGAAGACGGCCGCGAAGAAGACGGCCGCGAAGAAGACGGCCGCGAAGAAGAAGGGCGCCGGGAAGGGGAAGGCTCGCAACGCGCCGGTTCGTGCGGCCAAGTCGCGTCGACCTGCCAGGAAGAGCCCGAAGAAGGCCGGTTGACGTCCACGAGCCACGCGGTGATCGGGTGATCGGGTGATCGGGTGATCGGGTGATCGGGTGATCGGGTGATCGGGGGGGGGCCTCCGAATCCGGCAGCTCGGGGTGCCGTGATCGGGCTTCTAGTGGCGCTTCGTGCGGTGGTGTCGGGCGTCCACGGCGACGAAAGGGGGAACCGGCGATGCCCGAGGGCTCGAGCGAGGGCGCCAGTTGCCGCACCGCACGGCGCGGGCTTCCCCGTCGCATCGGATCGGCACGACGGCGAAGGCTCGCGTGGCTTCTGGTGTCGGCAGGCTTGCTGGCGGCGCGCACCGACGGGGAGGCCGCGGACTGGTTCGTCGATTCTCGCAGTGGTGCCGACTTGCAGGAGCACGGTCGCCAGGCGAGCTCACCGGTCCGGACGATCGGTTACGCGATCTCCCTGATCGAGGAGGACGGGGACGTCCGGCCGCGCATCAGGCTCGCTGCGGGCCGGTATCCGGGTCATCGTCACGGGGGCCGTGGCCTCGAGCGCCTGCCGCTGCGAATGCCCGCGGGCGCGACTCACGTGGAGATCGTCGGTCCCGTCGCCCGGAACGAGACGGACGCGGCGACCATCGTCTCACTCGATACATCCTCGACGATCTTCCTGGCGCGCGCCGCGGCTCACGAGCTCGAGTCCGGGGGCGTCGGGTTCGATCTGCTGCGATTCTCGAATCTGCGACTGGTCGGTGGCAAGGCCGGGATCACCGTGATCCCGGCTTCGGTGCCGCCGGTCACCGAAGCGCACGGCACGATTCGCATCGAGAGTTCGGGGTTCGTCGATATCGGGGGCAACGCGGTGCAGGTCGTCTCTTCAAGTCTCTGGCGGCTCGATGCGACGGTCACGGCGTCCACCATCGATCGCTGCGGCGGCGGCGTGGCGTTGCACGCGGGACGAGGCGGCGTGCTCAGGGGCGAGATTTCGTCGTGTCACATCCGCGACCTTCCGGCGGTGTACCCCGGCTTCGTGGTCGGTGGCGCCGTCGATCTGCACGCCGACTCCGGCGCTACCCTGGAGGTCCTCTGCGAGCGCAACCACATTCGTAATCCTGACGTCGCTTTCTCGTTGAGCACGTCGAACAGCCCGGGACTGGCCACGATCACCGCGATGATTCGCAACAACCTCGTCTACGACGACCCCTGGACGTCGTGTGGCGACGGAGTCTCCCGTCAGTCGTGCGGGCTTCAGGTCGGTTTCCTGCTCGGGCTCTGGCCGCGTCACGCCCTGCGTGTTGATGTCGTCAACAACACCTTCCACGGCATCCGGACCTGGCCGTTCTTCGTCGGGAACTCGGCGGCTCTCTCGGAACTGCCGGGTGGCGAGGCGCTGTCGGTTCGTGTGCTGAACAACATTTTCTGGCAGACCCTCGAGGCCGGGCGTTCGCCCACGCCTCTGTGGAACGGCGCCGCGGTCAGCGTCGTTCCTGCGGTCGCTTTCGAGCACAACACCGTACCGCCGTCCTACCGCCTCGCGTCGACCAACTCGTCCGACGATCCGCTGTTGAGAAGCGTCGGGACGAGGGACTTCTCCTTGTCCGCCCGATCGGAGGCGATTGACGGTGGCTCCGGCGTGTACGCCCCGGAGCTTTATGGCGCGCTCGATCTGGCGGGGCGGTGCCGCATCGCGCGGTCGAGCGGTGGCATGTTCTTCGTCGTCGACCGGGGCGCGTTCGAGCGCTCGGGAGACTGTCGTGACGGTGGACCGACGCCATTCGCGCGCGGCGATTGCAACGACGACGGCCGGATCGACGTCGCGGACCCGAGCTATGCGTTCGGGTATCTCTTCCTCGGCTTCGGAGGGTCTCCGCACTGCTTCGACGCGTGTGACTCGAACGACGACGGCTTCGTCGACATCGCCGATCCGATCTACATGCTCAACTTTCTCTTCCTGGGCAACGCCGACCCGCCGCCTCCGTACCCCTTTGCGGGCGACGATCCGACCGAGGCGGATTCGCTGCCTCGCTGCGGCTCCATCACGCACGGAATCTGAGGAGCGCGGTCCGAGGAGCGGGCAGAAACGGAAACGGCGCGGTCAGTCCGGGTGGCGTCTGAGGAGCTTCTCATCCCGGAGTCGTTCGTAGATTTCGAGACCGTCCGGCACGAACTCCCCCGGGGTGATCTGCCGCTGGAGCTCGTGGCGGCAGATCCACCGTCCCCACTCGACCTCTTCGGGCTGGTGCTCGATCGGACCGTTCCACTCGACGTCGTAGACCGCGACGAGGCTGCGGTTGTGTGGACCGAGGTAGAGGTGTTTCGCCAGAAATCTCGGGGAGGGTCCGACGATGCCGAGCTCTTCGGCGAGCTCGCGGCGCGCCGACGCGAGGTAGCTCTCGCCGCGACCGACGACCCCGCCGACGAACATGTCGAGAAGTCCGGGGAAGACGTCCTTTGTCGACGTGCGTCGGTGCAGGTAGATCTCGCTGCGTGAGTTGTAACAGATGATCCCGACGCCGCGGTGCAGAAGGTTCAGAGCCCGGATCTGCCCACGTCGCGCCCAGCCGATGATCCTGTCGTCGGCGTCGATGAGATCGACCAGCTCCTGTCGGGGGCCGGCGGCGGAAGGGAGATCGGGCACGACGCTTTCCTCACGATCGGCAGGTCGCTATGCTGAGCGCTGATTAGCATTTTCCGTGGTCGGGATCAAGAGTGTGGTCAGGATCCAGAGCGTGACCGAATCGGTGTGCCAGGTGCTGCAATCACGCCGGCTGGGGGGGTGGGCCGTCTGTCTCGAGGCGACGCCGAGAGGGCTGCGGCGGGTCGAGATTCGCGATGACGTCGACGACCTGTGTTGTACACCTGGCGGCTCGACGCGCCCGCCGTCGATGGCTGCCGTGGCCATCCTCGAGCATGTACGGTCCGAGCTGGAGTCGTATTTTTCCGGGTGTACGAGCCCGTTTCTCGCACCGCTGGACCTCGGCGATCTCGGCACGTCGTTTCAGCGGCGTGTCTGGAGCAGGCTGCTCGAGATCCCGTACGGGGAGGTGCTTGGCTACGGCGACGTCGCCCACGACGTCGGATCGCCGCGAGCGGTTCGCGCCGTCGGTCAGGCGGTGGCACGGAATCCGCTGCCCGTGATCGTGCCGTGCCATCGAGTCGTCGGCAGCGACGGGCGGCTCACGGGCTTCGGCTGTGGCCTGCCTTTGAAGGTGCGGCTGCTCGAGATTGAGGGCGTGCCGCTCGGCCCGCCGACGGGCTCCGAGGCGGGGCGCAAGGTCCTGCTCGCGCGGCAGCGTCCGGTCAGAGGTCGAGCGTCGTGTTTCCGCCGGTGAGCACCGCGACGATGCGCTGACCTTGAAGCTCCTCCCGATGCTCCAGGAGCGCGGCGACGGCGGCTGCCCCGGAAGGCTCGACCAGCAGCTTGGCGCGCTCGAGGATCAGGCGCTGTGCGAAGAGGATCGCGTCGTCGTCGACGAGCAGGACGTTCTCGACGTGACGCCGTGCGGCCTCCAGCGTCAACTCCCCCGGCGCTGAGGGCCGGAGGCCGTCGGCGACGGTGCGAGGCACCTGCGTGAGCTGCACGACCTCGTCGGCGTCCAGGGAGAGCTTCATGCTGTTCGCGTCGGCGGGCTCGACGGCGAACACACGGGTGGACGGGTTGCGCTGCGTTGTCCCGATCGCCACTCCGGCCAGCAGGCCGCCACCGCCAGTCGGGACCAGGATCGTGTCGACCTCCGGCAGATCGTCGATGATCTCGAGCCCGGCCGTGCCCTGACCCGCGATGATGTCGGCGTGCTCGAAGGGGGGAATGATGAGCGCGCCGGTCTCCTCCGCGATGGCGATGGCGCGCTCGTGGCGGTCGATCGACGTCAGGCCGCACGGCTCGACCGTCGCTCCGTAGCCCTCGATCGCATCGCGTTTGACCGTCGGGATGTCCTCGGGCACGACGACCCTGGCGCGCGAGTCGACCAGCTTCGCCGCCAGCGCCAGCGCCTGGCCGTGGTTGCCGGACGAGTAGGTCAACACGCCTGCCTCGGGGAGCCGCCCTTCTTGCTGAGCGCGCAGGCACGCGTTGAGCGCGCCGCGAATCTTGAACGAGCCGGTGCGCTGGAGGTTTTCGCACTTGAGCCAGACGCTCGTCCCGCTCAGCGACCCGAGCGTGCGACTGCTGAGAAGAGGCGTCCAGTGGATCTGCGCGCCGATGCGGTCGCGTGCGGCGTCCATGTCGGCGAGTTCCGGAAGCGTTGGAGAGGGCGAGACGGCCATGAGTCGGATTCTACGGACGGTCGTCGGAGTCGGCAAGCTGCATCGGATCCGGGCAGCGTTCGGAGGAGGAGGGAGTCAAGTGCCGGTGACATCGCTCCGAAGAAGAACCTGTGGTACGTTCTTGCACGGTCGGATGCCGAGTTGTCTCGAGGAGTCGACGTGGATCTGAGACCCTTTATCACGCCCTCCGACCCGGAGTGCTTCCGGCTTCGGGCTCGCGAGGAGCTCGAAGCCTGTCGTGTCGCTCTGGGCGAGATACTGGAGGTGAGCCGGGAGCCCCGGACCGAGGAGAACACCCTGCGACCGCTGAACGAGCTCTTCACCGAGCTCGGGGAGCTGTCTCGGGTCGTTGGCCTGACGCGCAATGTCAATCCCTCGCCAGAGATACGCGAGACGGCGGAGGAGTGTGAGGGGCAGATCGCCGCGTTCCGGACGGAGCTCGTTCTACACCGTCCTCTCTACGACGCTATCAGTGCTTGCGACGACGACGCGATGGACGCGTGCGCCAAGCGCATGCTCGAGCACCTTCTGCGTGACTTCCGCCGCTCCGGCGTCGACCGTGACGACGAGGCGCGGGCCAGACTGGAGAAGCTCCGGGCAGAGCTCGTCGTTCTGAGCCAGGAGTTCTCTCGCAACATTATCGGAGACGTGCGAACGATCGAGCTGGAGGACGTCGCGGAGCTGGACGGGCTTCCGCAGGACTTCGTCCGTCGTCACACTTCGGGCGAGGACGGGAAGATCGTCATCTCGACCGACTATCCCGACTACAACCCCTTCATGACCTACGCGCGGGATGGTCGACGCCGCGAAGAGCTTTACCGGGCGTTTCGCTCGCGGGCTCATCCGAGGAACCTCGCTGTTCTCGAGAAGATTCTCGAGAAGCGACACGAGCTGTCCACGCTGCTCGGCTACGACCACTGGGCGGACTACGCCACCGAGAACAAGATGATCGGCAGTGCGCGGGCCGTGGATGAGTTCATTACGCGCGTCAGCGACTGCGCCGACGAACGCTCGCGTGAGGAGTACGACGTCTTGCTCGCGCGTAAGCGTGAAGACGAGCCCCGCGCGACGTGCGTCCACGACTGGGAGAAGAGATTCTACGAGGAGCGGGTGCGGGGCGAGCGATTCCGCATCGACTCCCGTGAGGTTCGATCCTACCTGCAGTACGACGCGGTCAAGAAGGGCATCCTTGCCGTCGTCTCCGATCTCTTCGCGGTCGAGTTCGTCGAGGTGCCCGATGCCGAAAGGTGGCACGAGGACGTCGAAGTGCTCGATCTGATCGAGGACGGCCGTGTCGTCGGGCGGGTCTACCTCGATATGCACCCGCGGTGCGGCAAGTTCAAGCATGCCGCCATGTTTCCGATCGTGGCGGGCGTGCGCGATCGGCGTGCGCCGACGGCCGCGCTGGTCTGCAACTTCCCCAATCCGCGGGAGGCCGAGGGGCCCGCTCTCCTCGACCACGACGACGTCGTCACGTTGTGCCACGAGTTTGGCCACCTCCTGCATCACCTGTTCTCGCGGGACCATGACTGGGTCGAGTTCAGCGGCACGGGGGTCGAGTGGGACTTCGTCGAGGTTCCCTCGCAGCTCTTCGAGGAGTGGGCCTGGGATCCGGACGTTCTGCAGCATTTTGCTTTTCACCACGAGACGGGCGAGGTAATCCCCGTCGAGGTGGTCGAGCGTTTACGTTCCGGGAGGGAGTTCGGGCAGGGTCTGCACGTGCGTCAACAGATGTACTATGCGTCCCTGAGCCTGCGCTGTCACGACACCAGGCCTGACGAGCTGGACGCCGAGGCGCTGCAGCGTGAGCTGCAGAATCGTTTCAGTCGCTTTCGCTTTGTCGAGGGTACCCACTTCCTCGCGAGCTTCGGGCACGTCGATGGCTACTCCGCGCTCTACTACACGTACATGTGGTCGCTGGTGATCGAGAAGGATCTGTTCGCACCGTTCCAATCCGGCGGGCTGATGGATGCCGAGATGGCAAGGCGCTACCGTGTCAGCGTCCTGGCTCCTGGCGGCTCGATGGATGCCCGTGATCTGGTGCAGGAGTTTCTCGGCCGGCAGTACGAATTCGAGGCCTTCGAGAAGTGGCTTCGATCCGGTCTTGACGTTGCCGCCCGGAGATCGCCGGGTGTCCCGGATTACGCACCGCGGACTCTCGCAGCTTCCGGCGCGGCTCGCGAGCTTCAGAGCAGCGGCGAGAACAGCCGGGCGAACCCCTCGAGCGCCGACTCCCAGGACGACTGACTCTCCGGCGGCCATTCGCTCAGTGTGTTGGCATCGACGCAGTCCTGATCGAAGGTCGTAGCGAGACGCACGCAGATCTCGGAGTCCATCAGCGTGGCGGTGAGCTCGAAGTTCGTCGAGAAGCTGCGCACGTCCATGTTCGCCGAGCCGACCAGCGCCCAGATGTCGTCGATCAGCACGACCTTCGAGTGCAGCATCGCCGTGGTGTGCTCGTGGATGCGGACCCCGGCGCGCAGAAGCTCGTCGTAGTAGCTGCGACCTGCCCAGAGGACGAAGCGGCTGTCCGTCTTCGCGGGAACCAGGACGTCGACAGCGATGCCGCGTCGAGCCGCCGTCTTCAGCGCCAGCAGCATGCCGGGAGTGGGTACGAAGTAGGGCGTCAAGATCCGGATGTGTTTTCGAGCGAGCGAGATCGCCAGGAACAGGTACTCACGGAGCAGGTGTCGCCGGGAGTCCGGCCCGCTCGGAACGATCTGAACCAGCGAGTGGCCAGGTGCTTCGAGACAGCGTTCGTAGCGCTCGACGGCGAGCGGCTCCTCGGACGCGAAGCGCCAGTCGGCGAGGAAGACGCTCTGGACGTCGGCGCAGGCGGGTCCCTCGATCCGCAGGTGGGTGTCCTTCCAGAGCCCGACGCGCCGCCAGAGCCCACGATACTCGTCGCCGATGTTCTGGCTCCCCAGGAACGCGATCCTCCCGTCGATCACGGCGATCTTGCGGTGGTTGCGGTAGTTGATGTTCCACTTTCTCTTCAGGGGAACCGCGGGCAGGAAGACCTCGACGCGTCCGCCGGCGTCGACCAGAGGGCGAAAGAACCGGCTGCCGGATCCCCAGCTGCCGATGCCGTCGATGAGCACGCGAACCTCGACTCCGCTGGCCGCCTTCCGGGTCAGGTGATCATGAAAGAGTCGGCCGGTCGCGTCAGCCCGGAAGATGTAGTATTCGATGTGGACTTGATCCCCGGCCGACTCGATCGCGCTCAGTATCTCGTTGTAGATCTTCGAAGCGTCCTCGTAGACGCTCACGCGGTTCCCCGATGTCGGGGGGTACTCGCCGAAGCGGGACGACAGGTGTGCGAGCTCGCGTAGGTCGGGGTCGACGTCCGGATCGACGGGGGCGTCAGCGCTCGAGACGTGGCACTCCGGTGAGGTCCTGGCCCCGTCTGGCGGTTGGAGCGCCCGTCGCCTTCTTCGTCGACGGTCGACTCGTGGCGCGCCCAGGAGTACGTACAGGGCCAGTCCGATGACTGGAAGCAGAAGAAGGCCGAGCACCCAGGCGAGCATCGCCATGGGCTCGTCGCGCCGTTGCAGCACGGAGAACACGGCGACCAAGGTCGCGGCGTAGACGAGTACCGAGAAGGTCCAGACGATCCACAGCCAGCTTGATTGCAGGAAGCTTGCGAGTTCGTCCATCGCTGTCGGAGGCCGTGACCCACAGAGCGTCGAAGACGCCGCTCGAAGACGCTCGACGCGAGGCTACCGCGTCGCGCCGAGCTTGATGCTCGCGGAGTACTTGCCGGTCGTCGAGGTCGGGCTGTACATGAACGCGACGATTGACAGGTAGAGGCGGCCCTTCGCGTTCGCCTTTGCCCTGTACTTCGCGCCGACCTTGAAGGGCTTGCCGTCCTTGCCGAGTTTGCCGATCAGCGTCAGCGGCGGGAAGCCCCCGAAAGTGTTGCCAGAGTAGCGGGTGTTGCCGTCGGGCCCGGAGTTGACGTTCCAGTCTCCGACCGAGGTGAGGCCGCTCGCCTGGATGCCGAGATCCTGCTTCTTCTGCACGTCGACCTTGGTGTCCAGCCACTTGCCGGGCGGCTGGAAGTTCGGGGTCACGGTGACCTTCCTGCTCATCGCCCCTGTCGGGCGGAAGTGGATCGCCGTGAGATCGTTGACGCTGATCGTCAGCGCCCCGTACCGGCTGTCGATCTCGATCGTGTCGGCGAGGACCTCGCCCTTGAGCGTCATGCGGTTCGTGCGCACCTCGTCCTCGAGGCCGCGCAGACCGGGCTCGTCGTCCGCGGCACCGTTTGTGGTGAGGTCCTCGATCTCCTCGACGAGGATCTCGGCGCGGTTCCGCACCTCCTCGTTCTTTGACCCGGAGGCCACGCGCAGCCGCTCGAGCGCCTGATCTCCGACCTTGCGGAGCTCCTCCATCGCCTCCTCGCGCTCGTCGAAGTCGTTCCGTCCGAGGCGATCGATCAGGGCGTCGATCTTCTTGGCGATCTCCGGAGCGAGGCGGCGAGCGAATCGGACGCGCGTCAGCTCGGCGAAGGGGACCTCGAGCGTGCCGTACCTCGTCTTCACCAGAAGTTTCGTGAAGCGCGGCTTCCCCGCAACCTTGCTCCTGTCGCGCAGCAAGAAAACCGGCGTCGCCGGAGCCTCCTCCTTGCGCTTCGGCGTGGCGGCCTTGTCGTCCCTCTTCACCGTCGGCTTTCGCTTGAGGATCTCGACAACCTTCTCGATGTCCTGAGCCGGCCCGAGCCCCCCGAAGAGGCACGAAGCGGCGATTGTCAGAGAGGCCGCACGAAGTGGGAGGCGGGAGGTCGTTCGATCGCTCATGTCGTTGTACCGTCGGCTCCGGGTAATGATACGAACCGGAGTGTTGACCGGCACCCAAAAAACCCACGCGTCGAGGGTCAGCGTGGCCGGGTCGAGCTGCGGATGAACGCGATCAGGTCCGCCAGACCCTGCGCGTCGACGGTCTTCTCGAGATCGGCGGGCATCAGAGAGCGACCGGTGCTCTCCACGCGCAGGATCTCGTCGCGCAGCAATGTGTCGCTCGCGCCTTCCGCACGCAGAAAGCGCAGGCTCGTGGAAGTCTCCTCGGCGATGCGTCCGGAGACCACGCGACCATCCCTCGTCACTGCCGAATAACCGATGTGCTCTGGCGCGACCTCCCGGTTCGGGTCGAGGATGTGGACGAGAAGGCTCTCGGGGCTGCGTCCGGCGACCGTCTCGATGTCCGGGCCGACCGCGTGCCCCTTGTCTCCTCGCCGATGGCAGGTGGAGCAGGCCTTCGCGAACAGCTGTTCTCCGCGTGCGCGATCGCCTGTGAGCTCGAGCGCGCGGCGGAGCTTGTCGATCACCGACGCGCGGTCGGTCTCCTTCACGGCTGCCAGCGACCTGCGCGCGCGTGCGCGAATCTTCGCATCCGGGTGGTCCACGAGCTGCTTGTGACGGGAGGGGTCGAGGTCGGCGGTGGAGATCTCCTTCCTCTCGATGGCCTCCAGCAGCGTGTAGAGACGTGCGGGGCGACGAAAGAGCGCCTCGGCGGCCTCGCGTCGCAGAGACGGGCTGAGCCGCTTCCACGTCGAGATGATCGTCACCGCGGTCTGTTCGCTCTCGATGGCGCCGAGCGCCCGCAGCGCCGCCACCTGAAGGGCGGGAGGCTCGCTCGTGTCGAGAGCCGCCGGGACGGCGCGCAGGGCCAGATCCCACGGTGCGTGGGCGAGCAGGGCGACGGCTCTCCTCCTCTCGTCGAGGGGTCGTTCGAGCACGTCCGCTGCGCGGTCGAAGACCTTCCCGAGCTCGGCGACCGCGTCCTCGATCTCGGGCGGCGGCGAGTCGAGGACATGCTCCAGCGTGCGGCCTCGACGGCGCAGCCCCTCTCCGAGTCCGCGCAGGATCTCCGAGCGCGCGGATTCAGCGCCCGGTGGAACCTGCGCCGCTGCTCTGATCGTCATCGATACACCAGTGGCGTCGCCGCGTGCTCCCTCGACCTCCGCCAGACGCGACACCGTCGACCGTCCCCGGGGCTGTCGCAGAAGCTCGCGGTCTGCCACGAGCGCAGCGAGAACCGCCGCGCTGTCCTGGGCGGACGCGGAGAGGGCTGCGGTGCGGATCCACGAGTCTTCCAGGTCACGGCGGATGACGGAGGTCAGAGCTCGCGTGAGATTCTCGGGTCGCACGACCCCGAGGGTCAGTGTTGCCTGGAAGCGGACGAGTGAGGACGCGTCCGCGGCAAGCGCGATGATGCGGGGAGCCACGGACGGCATGTTTTCAGCGAGCGCCTCGGCGTTGCGAATCGCGTGCACGCGCACCTCGGCGCTCCGGTCGTTCAGTGCGTCAAGGATGTCGTCCTCGCCGAGCATGCCGATCGCGTCGAGCGTGTAGATCGCTCGTACGCGTGCCGCGGCGAGGCGGCCGTTGCGGAGGAGGTCGCGCAGGGCGTCGACTGACTCCTCGTCCCTGCGCTCGACGATGAGCCGCGCCGTCGTGCGCCGTAGCCACGGGTTTCGCGTATCGAAGGCGCGCGCGAGTTCGGCGCCGCTGAAGCTCGCGGGGAGCGTCCGTCGAGGCTCGGGAGCGTTGTCGCGAAGCAGGCGGTAGATGCGCCCCCGGTCGTTGCCGCTGGTCAGGTTCACATGACGTTTGATCCGCTCGGGGATCGAGTACGGGTGCTCGATCGTCTCACGGTACATGTCGAGGATGTACACCGCTCCTTCCGGTCCGTCGATGAGCTGCACGGGACGAAACCAGTTGTCCGTCGACGTGATGAACTCCCGCTTCTCGCCTCGTGCCGGTCGCGACGCGCGGAAGGTGACACCGTGACGTTCGAGTGACTTCCGGTGCACGAGGTTACCTCCGACGTCGCCGACGAGGAGCTTGCCGCGCAGCGCGTCGCCGTACAGATCGCCTTCGTAGACGAGGATCCCGGTCGCGGACGTGAAGAAGCCGATCGGAACGAGCTCGGTCGGAGCGTACCGTGAAGCCGTCTTCGAGCTTGCGCGCCAGCGTGTGCGTACGACGCGCCAGGGCTCCGCTCCGCTGGTGCGGAAGACCGGTGCGGCGCCTCCATCGGTCGCGATGGACGCGGCTGTTCCGGTTGCGGGCAGCCAGCGGTTGCGCGACAGGTAGCTCTCTGCGATGACCGCGTGTCGTGCGTGGTTGGAGTTGCTGCACGCGAAGCGATTGCCGAGGTCGTCGAAGCAGACTCCGAACTGCCCTCCGGCGGAGGGGATCGTCTCCAGCGGGCCGCCCGGCGCAAATCGGAAGTCACGTCCTCTCGTCGACACGCTCGGTTGGCCGTCGATGAGGAGGCTCCGGACCGTGCCACCGTTGTACGAGGTGTTTCCGTAGAGCTTGTGGTCGAGGCCCCAGCGCAGGCCGTTGAGGAGGGCCTGCACGTTTCGTCGACCGAAGCCGCTGTAGTGGGATTCACGTCGGTCGGCGACGCCGTCTCCGTCGTCGTCCCGGGCGAAGATGATGTCCGGGGCCGCGGCGATGAAGACACCCCCTTTCGAGCAGGCTACAGCCGTTGGCCACGCCAGTCCGTCGACGAAGACGGTGCTGCGATCGACCTTGCCGTCGCCGTCTCGATCCTCGAGCAGGCGCACGCGTCCTTGCGGTTGCGACTTCGCTAGCTCGCTCGTGGTCAGGTTGTCCCCGTCGCTGGTGAACGGATAATCGCGCATCTCGACGACGAACATGCGACCGTTCTCGTCGAATGCCATGGCGATCGGATCGATGACATCGGGCTCGCTCGCCACGAGCTCGAGGTGGAACCCGGGCTCGACGCTGAAGGTTCGGAGCGCCTCGGCGGCCTCGGTTGGCGGGATCCTCGGCAGCTGCTCGAGGAGCTCCTCGTCGGTCTCGTCCTGAGCCATCGCGGCGGCCGTCGTCAAGGCGACGAGAGCGCCGAGCAGAGAGCGAGATGCGCGTGGTCGGTTCATCGGCTGTGGCTCCTGTCCTTCGTGCGCTCATTTTAGGAGAATGCCGGCACCGGGACGAGTGTCGCGTGGAGACTCGTCCGGAGATTCGGCCGCAGACCGACTCGTAGAAGGATGAGCGACCCCGTTCACATCATCGGCGCCGGCGCGATCGGGCTCTTCGCCGCGCGTGAGCTCGCGGGTCGTGGTGCGAGGGTGGTCGTGCTCGAGTCCCGACGTATCGGCGACGGGGCGTCGGGCGCGGCGGTCGGTGTGCTGCAGGTTCCGACGTGGAGCCGCTCGGCCTTCGTGGAGCTCTCGCGGTCCGGCTTCGCCCTCCATGGCGACGCGTCGCGCGAGCTTTTCGAGGAGACCGGGATCGACGTCGGCTTCCGGCTCTGTGGCTGCGTCCGGCTCCGCGACTCGCTGCCGCGGGATCCCGAGCGCGTCATCAGGAAGTGGCAGGATGCCGGGGCCGACGCGCGCTGGTGCGACCGAGATCGCCTCGAGGAGCTCGTTCCGGGCTACGGAGGTCGAGCGAGTCACGGGCTCGAGCTCGACCGCGAGGCGGTCCTCCATCCGCGGTCGCTCCTCGCGGCCCTCTCGGCGTCGTGTCGTGATCGAGGCGTCGAGATCCGCGAGGAGGTCGGTCCCCTGGAGGTCCGCCCGGGGGACGACGGTCGCGTGCGGATCGTCGCGGGCGTGGACGAGATCGGCGATGCGAGCGCCACGGTCCTCGTCACGAGCGGCTCGTGGACGGAGGTCGTCACCGCGCTCTTGCCGTCGCGTGCCGCGCCCGTGACGCCCGTGCGAGGTCAGGTCCTCGAGATTCGCGCTCCTTCGCCGCGCTGCGTGGTCCACTTCGAGATGCCGGGGTCCGGCAACGAGTACTACATGGTTCCGCGCGGGGACGACGGCTTCTGGATCGGCAGCACGGTCGAGGATGTCGGGTTCGACGAGCGTACGACGACCGAGGGTCGCGCGGAGCTTCTCGTCGCGGCGCGTCAGGTGATTCCGGATCTCGATCCCGGGATGATCGTTCGTCAGTGGGCGGGGCTGCGTCCGAAGGCGATGCGCATCGGGGGACCGTTCATCGGTCGATGGCCGGGCGTCGACAAGCTCTGGGTCGCGGCGGGGCACTATCGGACCGGCGTGACGCAGGCTCCGGCGACAGCCCGGATTCTTGCGGACGCCCTGCTCGCGGGTCTCGAGGTGAATCGCTCGTTCGCCTTGCTCGGGCCGGAAGGACCCGGCGCTCCTCGAGACCGGTGAGCTCGGGGACCTACCCGAAGAAGTCCAGCTGTCGCCCTGCGGGGTTCCTGTACCGAGCCGTGGACAGGTCGCGCTGCTCGTGGCCGAGCCCGTGCTTGCGGCGCGAGATCTCGAAGAGCCGGCGTACTTGCTGCGCGAAGACTCCCTCGCCACTCATCCGCGTGCCGAAGCGGGTGTCGTTGAGGCGGCCGCCGCGGACCGATCGGATGCGGTCGAGGACCTTCTTCCGGCGGCCGGGAACGTGGAGTTCGAGCCACTCCTCGAAGAGGTCGGTCAGCGAGTGGGGCAGCCGGAGCATGATGTAGCCGGCCGACTTGGCGCCCGCCTTTCTCGCCGCCTCGAGGATGGCGGGAATCTCGTGATCATTGAGGCCGGGGATGACCGGTGCGACCATGACGCTCGTCGGGATGCTGGCTGCGTTCAGCTCCTCTATCGCGGCGAGACGTCGTTCGGGATTCGACGTGCGTGGCTCGAGGACGCGCCAGAGGCTCCGGTCGAGCGTCGTGATCGACATCGCCACCGTGGCGGCGTCGACGCTCGCCAGATCGCCGAGGAGGTCCGCGTCTCGGGTCACGAGCGCGTTCTTGGTGATCACGCTGACCGGATTGCGAAACTCCGCGAAGACTTCGAGGCAGCGGCGAGTCAACTGGAGGCGGCGGTCGATCAGCTGGTAGCAGTCCGTGTTGCCGCTCAGCATGACCGCCTGCGGGGTCCATTTCGGCGAGGCGAGCTCGTGTCGCAGGATCTCCGGCGCGTCCTCCTTGACGACGATGCGCGTCTCGAAGTCGAGCCCGGCGGAGAAGCCGAGAAACTCGTGCGACGGACGCGCGTAGCAGTAGACGCAGCCATGTTCGCAGCCGCGGTACGGGTTGACGCTGGCACGAAAGGGGAGGTCGTCGCTGTCGTTCATCGAGATGATCGACCGCGATGTGTCGCGCAGGTAGAGCGTCTTCGGGCGCGTCGTGCTCGCGGCGAACTCCGGGTCGGGCTCGTACGCCAGGCGCTCGAACCGATTCGGCAGGTTGTGCGCCGTGCCCCGGCCACGGATCGGCCTCTGCCCGCTGCTCATCGTTGCCCGGACTTCTCGCGCGGTGCGGGGAACTTGCGCATCGAGCCGCGCAGCCGCGGATAGGTCTCGAAGACGTCGCCGCCGCCTCCGGCGCGGGGATCTCCGGTCCGCTCGAGGTATTCACCGAGCTCCCTGCGAAGCTCCGCGAGGATCTTCGCGTGGTCCGGGTCGGCGTGCAGATCGACGATGTTTCCCGGGTCGACCGTGATGTCGTAGAGCTCCTCGGCGGGACGCTTTGCGACGGCGAGGTCGAGGAAGCGACCCCATCGCTCGTGCTCGCGGCTCTGCACCAGAAAGGTCTTCGACGGGCACCCGTCGATGTCGTGGTAGCCGAACGCGGCGCCGCGGAAGCCGCTCGGATGGCCCGCGGGCCAGCGTTCCGGATGGAAGTTGCGGATGTAGAGATAGCGGGGCGTGCGCATGGCGCGGATCGGATATCCCCGGTTCCGGTGACGCGAGTACGAGTGGCGCTCGCGTGCGGAGTAGGCTCGCGTGCGCGTGGGATCGATGAGCCCGCCTTTCGTCGATGCGAGCAGCGACAGCAGGCTGCGTCCGGTCATCGTCTCGGGGATCGGAGCGCCGGCGGCCGCGAGCATCGTCGGGGCGAGGTCGACGAAGCCGACCAGGTCTTCCGCGATGCGGCCACCCGGAACGCGCTCCGGCCAGCGTACGGCGAGTGGCACATGGATGCCGTACTCGTAGCCGTTCGCCTTGGCACGGGGGAAGGGCATGCCGTTGTCACCGGTGACGATGACGAGCGTGCTGTCGAGTTCGCCACGCTTCTGGAGGCTTGCGAGCATGCGCCCGAGGTGACGGTCGAACCACTCGATCTCCAGGAAGTAGTCGAGGAGGTCCGAGCGGATCTCCGGGGTGTCGGGCAGGAACGTCTCCCAATACTTCTGCACCATCTTCTTGAA
>CAYMLL010000075.1:19307-26501 GCA_964390645.1 uncultured Planctomycetia bacterium
GCTACCCGATTCTGACGCAGGGGGCACTGCCGATGGACGACGACATCCTCGAGCCGCTTTCCGGCCGCGAGTCCGGAACCCTTGCGGTACTGGCGGTGCGGCTCCGACGCTCCGTACCAGAAACAGAAGGGACTGCCTTCGGGGCGCTCGGCGAGGAAGTCCTCGAAGCACGCGGCGTAGTCGGTGTTGCGCACCGCGAGGGCCGGCTTCTGCTTCAGGCGTCGCGAACTGTACGCCGGGCCGGCCGGGTTCGTCGGACGTCCGCTGACCTTGTGGTCGCCCGGACCCCAGCCCTTGCCCGTGTGACCCACGTGGTAGCCGCTCGTCTGAAGCAGCTCGGTGTAGACGTCGTACTTCTTCGGGAAGGAGCTCGCGTGCGTTCCGGCCTGCTCGATCTGCCACGTGTGGCGGCCCGTGAGCAGCGCTGCCCGAGAGGGGCTGCACCCGGGAGATGCGCAGAACGCGTTTCTGAACAGCAGGCCCTCCCGAGCGACGCGATCGAAGGCCGGTGTCTTCACCGCGCTGCAGCCGTATGCGCCGGCGTGTGGAAAGGACTGGTCGTCGGAGATCGCGAGGAGGATGTGGGGGCGCCGTGGCGCCTTGCGGGCCTGTCGTGGCGGCCCTCCGGCATGACGCGTGAGCCACGCGATCGTCGCCGTCGGAATACCCTCGTGGCCTCCCTCGAAGATGGTCACGCGCGCCTTGCCCGCGCGACGACGCAGGTGGATCTCCCGTCCGAAGCTCGCATCCTCGACCCGGTCGGACGGCGCCGGCGATTCGAGCCGGCCGTTCGGTCGACTGAGCTGGTCGATCTCCTCCTCGGTCACCTGCGTCGCGCCGGAGGCCCTGGCGATGGCGTTGTAGGCGTCGATCGTCTGACGGATGGGGACGGACCCGCGGTGCCCGTCGTGCACGCCGGCGTTGAGGTCGATCGGTACGTCGACGGCGCGGTGCATCCAGGTCAGCGGGGAGCGTGCACGATACTCCGCGTCCACCCCGGAGCTCGTTCCCGGCGCTCCGCCACAGCACCTGTCGACCATGTTGCCGTACTTCTTTCCGGCGTGGCGGCGGCGCCACGTCGCGAGGTCGCTGATGCCGACCCAGGCGCTGGCAGCGGTCCACAGGTGCGGGTGTCGTCCGACCATCAGCATCGTCATGTGACCGCCACCGGAGTCGCCGGTGAGGTAGACGCGACGCTCGTCGACCGGGTAGCGCTTCTTGACCCATTCGAGCGTGTCCACGATGTCCTGTTGCGCCTTCGTGGAGCCGCAGGCTTCCGGGTGGTCGTTGCGACCGCGGAAGTTCGGCAGGAGCACGATCCAGCCGCGTGCGCTGGCTTCCTTCTCGAGCTTTTCGTTTCTCTGGTGGTAGTCGCCGCTCCAGGTGTGGAGTCCGACGAGAAGCGGCCGAGGTCGCGGATTCTCCTTCAGGTCAGCGGGCAGCAGCAGGAAGGCCGGCTGTTTCGTGCCGTCGGACGTCGCAGGGACGAACACCTCGACGCGCTCGACACCGAGCACGCTCGAAGCGCTCAGGAACGTCAGCATCACACCGGCACGGGAGAAGGGGAGGCGAGTCATCAGGTTCACCCCTCGGCGTCTCGGGAAGGGCTCAGAGCTCCTGCATGAGCTTCTCGAACCGTTTCGTGTACTCCTCGTCCGTGATGGCGCCATCGCCGTGAAGGCGCTTGAGGCTCTCGATCTTGCGGCGCAGCTTCAGGTAGGCCTCGTCGTCCTCCGGCGTCGGGGGCGGTGCGGCGGGTGCGGGCGTCCCGGGCTCCTTCGCGTGGCTCGCGACGGGCGTCCCGTCGTCCCCGGAGTCGCCGGCGACAGCCGCGGCCACCCCGCCGTCAGGCGCTTGCTTCGTGGCTGACCTGCCGGGGGGAAGGATCGGTAGCGCCACGAGCGCGTCGCGGTCGATGACGATCCAGCCGGGGTAGTCCGTGCGGGTCTCCCTGTCGACGTGGCGGCGGCTGCCCGCGAAGGGGATGATGGGCCGTGCGGTCGTCAGCGCGGTCGGGTCCTCGGCGAACCAGACCTCCTCGGGCCTGCCACCGTCGCCGTCGTTGACCCCCTCGTGAATCGCGTCGAAGGCGATGTCGAGCGACGATTCGTTCGAAGCGAAGATGACGCCAGTGGTGCCGGTGCTGCTGACAAAGATGTTCGAGAGGCTGCTGTCTGGAACGAGGAACCGGAGCCGTTCGGTCGCTGACAGGCTCGCGAGGGCTCGCGAGATCGGCCCCGAGTAGCGCTGGGCTTGCGCGGGCGTGAAGATCGGCAGCGCCGCGGGATCGGTGAAGACGGACCTTCGCACGTAGACGAGGTTCGCGAGCATCGCCTCGACGTCGCGCGTGGAGATCTGCACGGGATGAGTGACACCGAGCGGGATGGGGGTGCCGTCGACGACCTTGTTCTCCTTGTAGAGAAAGATCCGCTCGTCGATGCTGAGGACTTCCTGTCGCCAGGGATTGGACAAACATCCGACGGAGGCGCCGAGGACCAGAGGGGCGAGAGACCAGAGCACGAGCCGCGAGGGGTGCATGTGGGAAGTCCTTCGAGAGGCGGGGTTTCCGTTTTCCATGCTGCCGGGAGACGCGGTCAGCATACGACGGTCGTCGGATGCTGACAAGGACATCGTCACTGCCCGTTGCCTTCACGCCGTGAGGCGGGTACAAGGGATGGAGTTCTTGCACGTGACCTTGCCACCTCGATGATACGAGGCACATGAGCCCCAAGTCGGACTGCTCCCGTCGACAGTTTCTCGTCCGTTCCGCCGGCGTGGCCGGCGCCTCGATCGGGCTGGGGGCGACGCAGGATCTGCCCGCAGCCGGCGGCGAGGTGAGGCTCGGCTTCGTCGGGCTGGGGGATCGCGGTCGCCAGCTGCTCGGCGCGGCGCTCGCGGCGTCCGGTGTGCGAGTCGTCGCTTTCTGTGATGTCGACCCGCGGAATCTCAAACGGGCTCTCGACATCGTCGACGGGCATGATGCCGGCGCCGGTGAAGTGACGTCGAGCGTGGGCGGCTCGAGGGGGGGCGGCCGTCCACGGGGCTTCACCGATGTGCGGGCTCTCGTCGACGCGAAGGACGTCGATGCTATCGTCATCGCGACGCCGGTCTTCCTCCATCGCGAGCACACGCTCGCGGCGCTCGCAGCGGGCAAGCACGTCTACTGCGAGAAGCCGATGGCGCTCGACCCGTGCGAGTGCCGGGACGTTCTCGAAGCGTGTCGCGAGGCGGGCGCGCGCGGACAGATCTACCAGAGCGGGCTGCAGCGTCGATACAGCCCTCGATACCGCGAGAGTATCCGCTTTCTGCACCAGGGTGGCGCCGGCCAGGTGCTGTTCGTTCGCGCGCAGTGGCACGCGGTCGGCTCGGCGCGCAAGAACAAGCCGTGGATCTACCGACGTGGCAAGTCGGGCGACATCGTGCTCGAGCAGGCTTCGCACCAGTTCGACGTGTTCAACTGGGTCTTCGACGCGCCGCCGGTTGCGGCGATCGGTATGGGTGGTCGCAATCACCCCGGCGAGAGCCCGCCACTCTGTGACGTGCTCGATCACTACGGGGCCGTGCTCGAGTATCCGGGGGGCGCGAAGGTCCACTTCAGTCACCTGAGCTACGCGATTCCGGATCGACGCTTCTGCGGCATCTACGAGCTCGTCTTCGGTGAGAAGACCGGGGTCGATCTCGCCAATGCGCTGACGTGGGACAGCTCCGGCCGCACCCGCGAGCTCTGCAGCGGGCGTGGCAACGAGACGAAGCTCGCGATGGCCTCGTTCGTCGACAGTGTGATCCACGGACGACGACCCGACGCGGACTGCGAGGCCGCCTATCGCGCTGCGATCTCCGCGATTCTTTGTCGTGAAGCGGTCGCCAGTGGCCAGCGGGTGACGTGGAGCGGGATCGAGGCGGTCTGAGCCGTTCTTCGGTGGCTCGGCCCCGCGGTCGCCCGGGTCTGTGGCGGGGCTGCTGAAAGGAATCGATGCGCATCACCAGGGTCTACACGCGCACCGGGGACGATGGCGACACGCGGCTCGGCGGCGGGCAGAAGCTGTCGAAGGACTCCGTCCGCGTCGACGCCTACGGTACGGTCGATGAGCTGAGCTCGGTGATCGGGGTGGCGGTGGCCGCCGGACTCGAGGATGTGCTGTCCGGTCATCTCGAGCGCATCCGGCACGAGCTCTTCGATGTCGGGTCGGATCTTTGCATCCTGGAGGACGACAAGAAGAAGTTCCCGACGGCGGGCATCGAGCAGCGTCACGTCGACCGTCTCGAGGAGACCATCGATCAGCTCCAGCAGGGGCTCGGACCTCTCGAGGAGTTCATCCTCCCGGGCGGGTCGTCCGGAGCCGCGGCGCTCCACCTCGCGCGTACGGTTTGCCGTCGCGCCGAGCGTCTCGTCGTCGCCCTGTCTCGCCATGAGCCGATCGGCGCCCTGGTCATCCCCTACCTCAACCGCCTGTCCGACCTGCTCTTCGTGATGGCGCGTCACGAGAACAAGGCGCGCGGCTTCAAGGAGCCGTACTGGAGACGGGAAGGCGAGCGTGGCAGCGGGGACACCGGCTGACGGGGACACCGTGGCGGGTGTCGAACCGGGCTAGTATCGAACGCCGGGTCCGTCCCCCGTGACCCCGACCTCCGCGAGCGTCGACTTGGCGCCGCTCATCATGAACGCGAGGTCGCTGGCGAGGGCGATGAACCGCCACCCTTCGTCGATTCGTCGGGAGCACTGCTCCGCGGTCAACGTGTGGAGGCCCGGGGCGACTCCATGTGTCGTGGCGGTCTTGCGCAGGTGGCTCATCGCGTCGACGAACTCGGCGTCGAGGCTCTCCATCCCCGGTGCCTTGCCCATCGATTGCAGGAGGTCGTTCGGGCCGACGAAGATCGCGTCGACGCCTTCGACGGAGCAGATCTCCTCCGCGTTCTCGACGGCCTCGACGTGCTCCGTCTGCACGGCGACGAAGATCTCGTCGCTCGCCTGGGCGTAGTACTCGGCGGCTGGTGCTCCGAAGTTGAGGCTGTGTAGCCCGCCACCGACCGAGCGGTCACCCCGCGGGTGGTAGCGCGTAGCCTCGACAGCGAGCCGCGCCTCGTCGGCCGTCTTCACCATCGGCACGACGATACCCATCGCGCCGTTGTCGAGCGCCCGCTTGATGTTCTCGTGGCTGTTCGACGGCACGCGCGCGAGCGGAACGCAGCCGGCTTCCGCGATCGTCCAGAACATCTGCGCGGCCGTCTCCCAGTTGACGGGGCTGTGCTCGACGTCGACGGTCAGCCACTTGAATCCGACCTGCGAGAGGTACCGAGTAGCGAAGGGACTGCACAATCCGAGCCAGCTGCCAACCTGGACCTCGCCGGCCATCAGGGCAGCCTTGAGCGGGTTCTTCATGAAGAGAATCTCCGCAAGCCGTATGAAACCAATACCCGGCGCGTAGTATGCCAAGCCGGTGGGATCAATGCCAGGGGGATCTCCTCTCAACCGGCGTTCTCTCGATATCCCGTTCGCAAGACGATCAGAGTGATCGCGGTCGTGATCGCCACGTAGCGTATGAGTCCGGTCTCGAAGAGCACCGCGCCGCTCAGCGCGACGAACGCGATGAAGGCGTGCACCGAGATTCCCAGCAGCCTCGGGCGACGGTGATATCGCCGCGGCGATATCCACCACCACGCCGCGTCGGCGCTCCAGACCACGAGCAGCAGGTAGTTGATCCACACCCCTCCGCCCCAGTCGACGCCGAGGGTCTCCAGGGTGTCGCGCCGGGTCGCCGACTCGGCGCGCTCGTGGCTCCAGTCGTGCTCGAGATGAAACGCGCAGACCACATGGAAGACGAGCAGGGCGCAAGCTGCCGTCCACGCGCACCGGACCCTCACACCGGGAGGACGCGGTCTGGCACGAATCCAGCCGCCGAGGGCGAGGGCGTAGGCGAGGAGGCAGAGTCGAATCGACCAGGTGATCCAGATCATCGCTGCGACCGAGTATCGTCGCGTTGCGTCGCGCTCGCGAGGATTCCTCTTGCGAGTTCTCGCCTCGTCGAAGTCCGATGGTCGCCGCGCGTGTCGCGCTGACCGGAACATCATGACCGATTCGACAACCACGCGATTCACCCGGGGGAGCTTCTCCTGGCTGCTGGGCCTCGCGGGGCTCGTGCTTCTCGGAATCTTTCTCTATCTCGCCCGTCTCTCCGAGGATCCGGTCTTTCGTCACGGTCAGGGCCACGAGGCGCGTCCGGTCGGCGCGCTCGTCGTGTCGCTCCTGCTTGCCGGCGCGGTGTACTTTCTCGTCGCCCTTGCCGCGCTCCGTCGGGCGCCAGCTCTGGCTCCCGTGCTCCTCTTCGGCGTGCTCTTTCGTCTGGCGCTGATCGAGTCCCGACCCCTCCAGGAGGATGACATCTACCGGTACGTCTGGGACGGCAAGGTCGTCGCCGCGGGGCTCGATCCGTACGTCGCGAGTCCGCGGGACGTTCTCGTCTTTCCGGAGGTCCGGTCGCGGCGCGAGGACGGAGGGTGGCGGAGTCGGCAGCTCGAGCGGCTCTCGGAGCTGGCGCGATCCAGCGAGGAGAACCTCGTCGTCTTGCAGCGCGTCAACAACGCGAGCCACTCGACGATCTACCCGGCCGTCCTGCAGTGGGTCTTCGCCGTTCACGGCGCGTGGGTTCCGCACGACCGGGAGGTCGATCGGCAGATCGTCGCGATGAAGTGGATCCTCGCCGTCTTCGAACTCGGTGTCCTGGCGCTCGTGCCGGTGTTGCTGCGTCTCGCGTGTCTTCCGCCGGGCCTCGCGATCCTCTACGCGTGGTGTCCGCTGGTGCTCAAGGAGTGCTCGAACTCGGGCCACGCCGATTCGGTTCCGACCTTCTTCGTCGTCGCCGCGCTCTGCGCCGTTCTCCTCGTACCGCGGGCACCCACCGCTCGGCGCGCCGTCGGCTGGGCCTTCGCAGCGGGTCTGGCGCTGGGACTCGCCATCGCCGCGAAGCTCTTCGCGGTGCTTCTCGTTCCGCTGGTGTGGCGACGTCTGGGGCTCTCGCGCGGGGCGGTCGTGGTTCTCGCGGCGTTCGGCGTCCTCATCCTTCACCTCGGTCTCTTTCCGGACGGAGCGCAGAGCCGAGGCGAGGTGCTGACCCGCTTCGCGCTCGAGTGGGAGTACCACTGCGGGTTCTTCCTCGCGCTGCGCGAGGGTATCGGCTACTTCACACAGGAGGCGGC
>CAYMLL010000076.1:0-5071 GCA_964390645.1 uncultured Planctomycetia bacterium
GCCAAGTTGGGGGGGGCCGGGGGGGTTCTGCACTACGAGGTCAACCCGGCGCGGGACGGCCGCGGGGGGCGTCACGGCCGTGAGCTCCCAGGAGCTGACGACATTCAATTCCTCCGACTGGACTCCGCCGAAGGACACCGTGGTTCGATCGCCGAGAGCGAATCCGCCGCCGACGATCGTCACGGTGTCGCCGCCCTCGGTCGATCCGCGTGCCGGCGAGACGCCGGTCACCGCGAGGGTCGGGAATCCGTTCGTGTTGACCCAGGCGGGCGGCGTGCCGCCGTCGCCGAGAACCATCTCGAAGCGGTCGGCAACGGCATCGCGTGCGACATCCCCCGAGCCCTCGTCAAGCGGCCACGATGCCAGCGCGCCCGGCTGCTCGTGCGTCGGCACGAACACCCGCTGACGAATCTCGTCGGCCTCCAGAGCGTCTCGCGTCAGGCCGACGGATTCGATGTTGCCGAGGAGGCCGTTACCGCCGTCGAAGGACGCTCCGATCCTCATGCGATCGACCTCGCTCATCTCGGCCAGGGCCGCATCCTGCCCGACGAGGTTGCCGTCGAGGTAGAGCTGTCGGCCCTTGCTCGAGAACGTGTAGGCGACATGGTGCCATACGTCCTCACCGATGTCGGCGGCGCCGCCAACGTCCTGGAACGCGCCGTCGACCATGAGCCTCGCCCGGATATCACCGGTACGAACTTCGATGCGGAAGAACTCGCCGGTGAACACGCTCTCGAGCGACAGCAAGGTCCGCCACGTGAAGCCCCCGAAGAAGCCTGCGGCACCGTTCGCGAACCAGAGCTGAATCGTCCCTTCCTCGAGGAAGCCGTCGAGCCCGGAGCAGGTCGCCGCGTTGTCGCCGTCGAAGGCGAGCGCCGTCTGGCCGAAGCCGGTATAGCGGTATCCGTCTCGCAACACGAAGGTGCCGCGCGAGTCCTCGATGGAAACGTCCACCGCTCCCGGGAGCTTGGCGGGCGGGACCTCGACGGTCAGGAAGCTCGACGCGACCGCGACGCTCGGGGACTCGACACCGTCGAAACGAACGACGGGCGTCTCCTTCACGTTGAACCCGATGCCGGCGATGTGGACCTCGTTGCCGCCCTCGGGCGGGCCGAAAGCGGGGACGACCTCGGTGACGACGAAGGGCGAGGCCTCCAGCTCGGCCGAGAACGAGAGATCGCTGCTCGTCAGGTTCACGTTGTGGACCTGCGCGGCGAGGACGTGTGTTCCGGGAGACAGCGTCAACCCGTCGACATCGATCACGAACTCCTCGTCGAATCCACCTGCGGTCGTCGTGATTTCGTGGTCCACGGCGGGCGTCTCGTCGAAGAGCGGGGGGTCGCCGACGAGTCCGCGTCGCGCGATCTCGGCCCCGTCGATGTACGCGACGAAGGAGTCGTCGTAACGAACACGAAGGAGGGCCGCGCTTCCGTCGAGGTTCTCCGGAACCACGAACTCGACACGCAGGAACACCGAGACGTAGTTCCCCTGCATGTCGTCGAGGATGGTCGCATCGTCGTCATCGCCGTAGCCGATCCCGGTCGGGCCGAACTCCCAGCCTGCGTCCTCGGCATCGAACTCCAGGTCTTTCCAGTCGATCGGTGGCTCCTGGGTTCCGCGGAAAAAGAGCCACTCATCGCCTTCGCTGACGAGTTGATTCTGGGCGCTGCAGAGCGAGGTGAGAAGAGACGTCAAACAGAGCGCGGTTAGACTGACAGCCGTGGAGATGTTGAGCTGCATGGCGCGTCCTTCGTGCGAATCCTGTTGAAGAGAGCGACAGAGTAACGGACGACTAGATCGGCTGCGATCGAGGCGGTCGAGATGGGAGTTGTCGGTTTTCGTCGGCGCGGTCCGGTTCGCGAGATGGCCGGGTCAGTCCGGGCCGTGCTCGAGGAAACGATTGGCGTCGCGGAGCACCTGTCGGCCGAGAGCGCGCCACTTGTCGACGTGGTAACGCAGTGCTTCGCGCAGATCGACTTGCTCCGCGATACTTGCGATGTCCAGCCCGGAGGTTCCGCTCATCCAGTCGGTGATCTCCTCGTACGTCGGTCCGAGCGGTCGATCGCGTAACCATTTTGCCAGGCGTTCCAGCGGTGCCTCCGAATCCGGGCTCGTCGATCGCCGTCGCCACTCGGCGACCAGGTACTCAGCCGCGAGGTAGCGCAGGAACGTCAACGGAGGTCCTCCGTGCACGTGCTGATTCCCGTCGGTGTCACCCTGGCCCTCGCCCACTCCAGGCGTGTCCTGGTCGCCGGAGGGACCGCTCGACCGGATCGTCCGCCAGCGCGAGAGATTGACGCTCCGACGGCCGTGTCGAAGGGCGATCACGAGCTCGCGGATATCCCGTGTCGGCGGTGGCAGGTCGAAGCCTTCCGACTGCGCCCGAGCTTGCACGAGCCCGGCGATCATCTCGGCGATGCCGTCGCCGATCCAGCGGTTGTGCCGGTCGCGTCCGTAGAGGGAGCATCCCGCACCGAGCTCGGGGATCATCAGCAGCCCCTCGGCGTACTCGTGGGCGAGAATCCACAGGAGGACCGACGCGTGACGGTCGGCGATTCGCCCCTTGATGCTCGGGACGCCGATCGAGAGCCCTCGTCCGAGTGGTCTGACGAGTGACATCACGCAGCCGCGATAGCGACCGAGCGGGTAGACGATCGTGTAGGTCTCCGGTGTGTGCTCGAGCCCGAAGGACTCGCGAAGCTGGTCGGCGACGAGCGTCGCGAGCTCGAACGCCCGGCGAGAGTCGATGACGTCCTCGTCCGGTATGACGGGAGTGACCGTTCCCTCGTTGTCGCACATGCGTGCGACGAGGGGAGTCTCCGGCACTTTCTCCGGGTAGTCGATCCAGCCGGTTGGCGTCAGGCGGCAGGGGGCGATCCTCGGCCCCGGATACGACGCGGTGAGGATCACACGGCTGCGGTTTTCCGGCGTCTGAGGCCCGTGGCGGAGCGCTTTGATGTAGCCGAAGGGCCGGAGCTCGCTGTCGTCGTCGTCCGAAGACGTCGTCGTCGGAGGCTCGCGCAGTGATACGCCCAGAGTTCGCAGGTCGGCGTCGAGCTGACGCACGACCTGGCGTTGCGGACCGTCGAGCGAGAAGGGGCTCAGGCTCGCCAGACGGACCCGGGACCGTTTCGCGACTCCGAGGCCGAGGAAGGTCGAGAGCGGCACGAGCGCGTCGGCAGTGACGAAGAAGAGGCTCGCGTTGCGTGCCGTGGCCACGTCGATCTCGCAGGAGCGCCGCACCCGGTCCAGGGTGATCTCCAGTCGGTCCCCGGTGAGCACCCTCGGACCGTAGAAGACCGGGGAGACCTTGCGCAAGCGCAGCTTGATGTGGGGATCGAGTTGTCCGTGTGCGTCGTCGCGGCCGATGCGGAAGTCGACGCTCACCGCGAGATCGCGCAGAGGCTCGAGTGGCCTCGACACGCCGCCGTCGAGCCAGCTCTTGTAGACGTGCATCGTGCCTTGAAGACGGACCGAATCGAGCTGTCCGTCAGCGTCGTGAGTACGGGTCAACGTCAAGGGGGACTCGCGAGTGTCGCGCTCGACCCAGGTTCTCTCGTCGACGCTGACCTCGCGAAGGAGACAGCCCGTGGTGACGAAGAGGACCGTGAGGCATGCAAACTCGCCTGCGGTCCTGAGGCGGACGCGAGCCTGACGGTGGTGTTCGGGGGCGACGATCGGGTCTCTCATTCGTCGGTTGACGGGTCGAGGACGATCTCCAGCTTCGTGGTTCCGCGGACGGTGATCGGGGTGTCGCGGGCCTTCCGGTCGTCGGGGGATTCGACACTGCTCTTGCCGGAGAGGTCCTGGTGGACTGTCTTGGCGATCGTCAATCCGGTCTTCTCATCGACTGTCAACATACCCGTCTGGCGTCCCGAGAGGACCAGCTTCGCGTCGGGACCCGACAGGACGGGATCGGCTTCGTCGTTGGGCTCGACATCGGTCTTCACCGAGATGATCGTCTTGCCGCCGGATCGACGTACGACCTCGTAGGTCTGTACGAGAACCGCCGGCATGACGCTCCCGATCACGATGCGGTTCATCCACACGTCACCGGTGCCGACCTCTCTCGGCGGGAAGATCGGCGTCGCGATCTGCTCCATGTCCTCGATTCCGGCGGCGTCGAAATACGAACGGACCAGCTCGCGGTAGAGCTTCCGTGTAGGGCCGGGGTCGGCCGGGTTGGTCTCGAACATCTCGTCGAGGAGCCGGTCGACTCCCTCGAGCTTGACGATCGATCCATCGGTCGCGACGTGCTTCGTGTAGTGCCGACCTGCAAGCGACGCGAAGGGGGTCGGAGGAGGCGGCCCCTCGGGCGGATTGTCCGAGTCGTAGACCCTCTTACCCTGTGCGGTGACCTCGTTGAGCTTCACGCGGAGGAACTCCACGTCGATGATCGTGACGCCGTCGGATTCGACGCTCTCCACGGTCTGTCGCTTGTGCAGTACGACCGTTTGATGCACGGTGAGCTCGCGATTGTCGACCGTCTTCGTGACCGTCTGTTGCGTGGTGCTTTGAAGAACGAAGGTCTGTCCTTCCTCGAGGCGCAGGGCCAGCAGCGTCTTTCCGGTCGTCCCGACCTTCTCGTCTCCACGTGGCTCACGTCGCGAGCTCGCGGCGCCCGTGGTCCGGGGGAGGCTGCTGTCGCCGACGGAGTCCGTCGGGGGCGAGTCCCCGCAGCCGAGAGCGGCTACCAGGAGAGGAAGCACGATGCCGTCTCGTCTCATCCGACCTCCGGAAAGTGCATTGCCGTCGAGGATTCTACCTGAGGAACCGCGCCGTGGGGCGGAATCTCTCGACGACGCCCTGGCTCTCAGGCATCTCGAGGACTTCGTCGAGCTGATCTCGGACAACGGGCGTGAGTACGATCTCGCGGAAGTTCACGTCACCGGGAGAGCCTCCTGCGTGGGTGGCACTATCGCCGACTCGAACCGACGCGACCGCGGCTTGATCGTCGTCGGTATCCGGCGTCCCGACGGCGAGGTCCTGATGCCGTCGCCGGCGGAGGCGATCTCTTCGGGAGACTGCCTCATCGCGCTCGGGCCGAGCGCGGTGACCGAGGAGCCGATTC
>CAYMLL010000076.1:5081-26086 GCA_964390645.1 uncultured Planctomycetia bacterium
GTTGGGGTACCGGCCCCCCGCGCGGGGGGGCCGCGGGGGGTGACCGAGGAGCCGATTCGCGAATCGTGAGGGGAGGGACGAGACTCGAAGCGGTGGCTTCAAGCGGCGCTAGACGAACGCAGGGGGCAGATCGCGCCGGATGACTGGCGACGTTTCGACGTGGCTATTTCGAGCAGCGGTAGACGAACGCAGGGGGTAGATTGCGCCAGATGATCGGCGACGTCTCGACGCTCTGGAAGTTCGCCTCGAGGAGGTGGCGAAAGCGGCGCGCAGCGGGAAACCACATCGAGTGAATGTAGGCGAAGGTCGCGAAGCGTCCACCCTCGGGAAGAGATCGTACCACCGACTTCATGATGGACTCCTGCAGCTCGGCACGGAAGGCGGCCCACGGAAGGCCGCAGATGACGCTGTCGGCGTGCTTCAGGGCGAAGCGCTCGAGATGGACATCGAGCTTCTCGGCGGAGCCGACGACGATGTCGAGCCCCGGGTGCTTCTGCGTCAAACGGCGGGCGAAGTCCTCGTTGAGCTCGATCGCGAGATAGTGTCCCTGCGGCCTCATCTCGTCGAGAATGGTGCTCGTGAAGGCCCCGGTTCCGGGTCCGAGCTCGACGACCACGTTCGCCTCGTGGATCCCCATCTGCCGGGTCATCGCCGTCGCTAGTCTTCGCGAGCTCGGCGCCACGGCGCCGATCGACACCGGGTTTCGAAGGAATGCGGTGAGGAACTTCAAATTCTCCGACATCGGGAATTCCGGGGAGTTCTCGGGGTCGAACAGGGCAGCACAGCATACTCCGGCTTTCATGCTCGCAAAGCGGAATCGGTCAGGCGTCGCAGGACCGATAATCACATGGGGCGAGCTCGTCGAGAGTCGGGTCGGTGCCGCAGTCGGCGGGGCCGGGGGCCGAGGGTGGAGCCCCACCGAGAAACAGGAAGGTCAGCGCGTACACGGCGTCCGTGAGGTTCGTTTCACCGTTGTCGTCGGCGTCGGCGGCGTCCAGGCATCCGGGAGGTCGCGTGTTGCCGAGGAAGAGCCAGTTGAGCGTGTTGATCGAGTCGGTGACGTTCACGTCGCCGCTGTCGTCGGAGTCGCCGCGTCGGAAGTTGCCGGTCGGCGCGTCACCAAAAACCTCCACGGCGACCGTCGTCGTGGCGAGGTGGTCCCCGGTGCCGCCATCGTCGACCTCGAGCTCGATCTCGTGAATGCCCGGAAAGCCGAACTGTGCTTGCGTGACGACCGCTTCGGGGGAGGTGAAGACCACTTCGCCGGGTCCGGAGATTCGCCTCCAGCGAAAGGAGAGCTCCTGCTCGCAGCCTTCGCCGCCGGAGTCGGAGTCCGAGCCGTCGAGAACGACGAACGCGAACCCGTCGTCCAGCTGAAGTTCCGGCGGCTCCGGTGTCGTTCGGATCACCGCGAAGGGTGGCGCGTTGACATCGAAGTCGTCGCTGACGAGAACCAGCACGGACGCCTCCGCAGTACTCTCCCCGTCGTCCACGGTGAGCCCGATCTCGAACTCGCCCGGTTGGGCGAACATCACGTGAGTGTCGCGATATTCCACGGTCGCCTCCGGAATCGACGCGCCCATGTCGCCACCGAGGATCGACCACCGGTAGCCGAGAGGCTGAAATCCGCCGTCGCCATCGTGGGAGTTGCGTCCACGCAGCAGTACCACTGCACGTCCACAGAAGGTCTGTAGCTCGATCGGGTCCTCGAGGAGGACGAAGATTCCCGGATCGACCGCGTCGATGCGTGCTTCGGGAGGGTTGTTGTCTGCCGTCGTCTCGCGGAGCTCGATCGACTCGAAGAGGTCACGGCACATCGAGAGTTCGTCGGCGTTGGCACAAGGCTCTTCGGTCCCGAGCTCGGGGATGGCCTCGATGCTGGCCTCCACGAAGCTGCGGAGGGTTGTGGCCACGTCGACGGAGCCGGTGTCCGGTAGCGTGTAGATGCCGCTCTGCGCCGAGAAGAGCTCGAGAACGAACGGGACGGTGAAGAAGGGTTCGGACACTTCGCTCGGCTCCAGACCCGGAAAGCGCGGGGGGGTCGTCTGGAAGTTCTCGGTCGCGTAGCGATACTCCAGGACAAGTCCGTCGCCGTCCTCGTCCTCGAACATGCGTCCTGTGAAGAGATGGCCTCCGGAGTGCTCGGAATCAGTCGGGCTGTAGAAGATCGCGGTCTCGACGCTTTCGGTCACGTCGGTGACGACGATGTGAAAGTCGACGCCGTCATCGTCGACCTGGGTGACCCGGATCTCCGCGTTGACCGTGAAGAACTCGCCGCCCCCGACGGGCAAGCCCCGGGGGAGGAGCGCGGCGGCGCCGCCGCCACCGATGACGTCGCCCTCCCGGAGCCTCGAGAGGTCGACGGTGCCGGTGTCGATCTCGACACGGTGGTAGCCGATCCCCGGCTGTTGCGAGACCCAGAGGATGACCTGACGAAAGCCGCTGGCCGCGCCGCGCACGGGATGGGTGAAAATCGACTCGACGCAGTCGCACCACGGCTCGTCCTGATCGGCGAAGCAAGCGTCCGGCGGCGAGAACAGGTTGGTGTTGTTGTCGTTCAGGACAAGGCAATCGGCGTTCTGCGCGCTCGCGACCGGTAGCGAGAGGGCAGCGCTGATCATCCAGCCCAGCGCGACGCGCGGGGAATACATGCGGCAACCTCCGGATCAAGGACCTCCAGCAAGGTCTATTTTCTGCCCTGGCGCCGTCAAAGGGAACCGAAAACGCTCGCTCTCAGGGCCGGCAGTCGAGCGAGTCGGGGGTCGGGTCGCCGTCGGTCCGCGCGAAGGGCTCCGGGGGCGCCGAGCCGCCGAGGAAGAGGTAGTTGAACGCGTAGGAGGCGTCGGAGATGTCGATCTGACCGTCGTCGTTGGTGTCGGCAGCGTCATCACAGCGAATCGGCGCGTCGCCGTGGAACTGCGAGCGCAGGATCGTCACCGGGTCCGACACGTCGAGGCGGCCGTCGAGGTTGGCGTCGCCCCGGCGGAAGTAACGCGACCCCGGACGCGTCAGCGTGACCGGGAGCGTCCGCGCGCACGGCACCAGCGTCCGACCCTCCCATGTGATGACGTTTCGCACCGGCTGTCCGGATCCTCGCAGGCCGTCGGTCCACTCCCGCGTCGTGACGATATCGAGCCCGGCGCCGGCGGCGAGGCCGGAAGCCGGCGATGGCACGATCGGCCGGTACGTCGCGAATGCCATGTCGAAGTCGCCGATCGAGGGGATCTGTCCCGGCGCGAGGAAGTCCGGTGGAAGCATCGCACTGACGAACCCGGTTCCCGTCTCGTTGTCGACGATTTCCGTGATGTGGAAGGTGGTGATGAACTCGAGGTCGAAGGTGTTTCCCTCGTCCGTCACTTCGAGCAGCTCGAGGCGGGTCGGGTCGTGCGACACGGAGATCGCCCAGCCCTGCACGAAGCCGCGATCGAATGCCGTGCGGATGCGCGCAGTGACGTCGATTGTCGCGAGTGGAGTCGTGTCGAGGGAGACCTCGACGGCGTCGGCGTCTGCGGTCACCAGCAGGAAGACGGCGGAAGGATCGCAGTCCTCCTGCGCCATGGCTCGCGGGGAGAGACCGACAAGGGCGATCAGGGAGAGCAGGGAGAGTCGAGACATGGCACCTCCTGATCGAGTCGATGTCGGCGTCCATGGTCCGCGGGTACGGGCTGGAACGATGGCCATCCTGTCTCAGTCGGATCGATCCGGCAAGGGTCGTCCTTGACACTCAGGTCGACATCTTCTATCGCTCGAGGTATGGAGTTCCTGCGCAGCGAGACCCGGTCGGCGTGGCTCGAGGCCGTGCTGGCCGATTTTGACGCCTTTCTCGTCGACCACGCAGCCTGCGAGCGCAAGGCGTCGGCGACCGGTATGTCCTTCGTCGTGCGTTACCCGGATCGCGTCGAGCTGATCGAGCCGCTGATCGAGCTCGCGCGTGAAGAGCTCGAGCACTTCCACCAGGTGATGCGGCTGATCATCGGCCGTGGCATCCGTATCACGCCGGACCGGAAGGACCCCTACATCAATCGTCTGGAGGAGCTCGTGCGACACGGTCGAGACGAGAGGCTCCTCGATCGGCTGATTCTGGGGGGTATCGTGGAGGCGCGCGGCAGCGAGCGATTCGGCCTGATCGCCCGAGCGCTCGATCCCGACGAGCTGCAAGATTTCTATGTGGGCCTGGCGACAGCCGAGGCGCGCCACTATCTCCTCTTCCTCGATCTTGCGAAGCGCTTCTTCGCGGACGAGGTGGTCGAGCAGCGCGTCGATGAGTTCCTCGACCGCGAGGCGGAGATCGTTGATGGGCTCGAGATTCGCAGTGCTCTCCACTGACGCGGACCGGCGGCCGTCGAGGTCGAGATGAGCGAGAAGGCCGTCCGCCGGTACCTCGAGAGCCACGCCGAGCCGGAGGCGCACGCGGCCCTGGAGATCGAGGGCAGCTGGAACCACGTCGTCGTCATTCCGGCGTGTGAGGAGTCGATCGATGTCCTCGGTGTTCTCGACGAGAGTCTCGAGGATGTCGTTGACGGTGCCCGCGACGAGAGCCGAGGCGTGCTCGTCGTTCTGGTCGTCAATCACGCCGAGGGCTCCCTGCCCGAGTGCGTTGCCGCCAATGCCAGACTGCTCGACGAGCTCTCGGCGCGCCTGCGGCGATCGCGCGTCGTCGCCGCGGCGCCGCCGATGACCTGCGGGTCGATCGGGAAGGTCGACTGGCTCGTCGTCGATCGATGCAGCGGGGCGTTCGCGCTCCCCGAGGGGCAGGGGGTCGGCCTGGCGCGCAAGATCGGCTGTGACATCGCGCTGGCTCTTCACGACGCGGGCCGCGTGCGGTCCCGTTGGATCCGCACCACGGATGCCGACGTCAAGATGTCCCGGGACGGCTTTCACGAGCCGGTGGGGGGCTCTGCGGCCGCCGACCCGGTCGCGGCGATGATCGCGCCGTTCCGTCACGACGTCGACCTGAGGAGTCGCGAGGGGAGTGCTCTTGCCGTCTACGAGGTCTCACTGCGGTACTACGTGCTGGGACTCGAGGCGAGCAGGTCGCCCTACGCCTTCCACACGATCGGCAGCACGCTGTCGATAGACGCGTCGAGCTACGCTCGGGTGCGAGGCTTTCCCCGTCGTCGGGCGGCCGAGGACTTCTATCTGCTCAACAAGCTCGCCAAGGTCGGTGCGGTCCTGACGCCGAGTATCCGGCCGTTGATGATCCGCCAGCGCGAGTCGGACCGCGTTCCCTTCGGGACCGGCAAGGCGACGGCCTCGATCAGCGCACTCGGGGATATCGACGCACACAAGATGTACGACGCGCGAGTTTTTCGCGGGGTCGCGCGGTGGATGGAGCTTCTCGAGGCGGTCGCAACCACCGGCGACGCGAACATCGCGGCAGATGCGTTGCGGGCGCCGCAGGACGGAATAGTCAGTGACCTCGCGCGCTGTCTCGAGGTCGAGGAGGTGGTGGAGCGCTCGAGAGCGTTCGTGGCACAGTACGGGCATGCCCACTCGCGGCGGCGGCAGCTGCACGGGTGGTTCGATGCGTTTCGCACGCTGAAGCTGATTCACCGGCTCCGGGACACCGTCTATCCGTCGCTTCCATGGCGCGAGGCGCTCGGAGGCGCGTGGTTTCTCGCACCACGTTCCGCGGAGATCGCGCGGGCGACGATCGACGACGCGCTCCAGGCGATGGCGATGATCGACGAGAGCGGGCTGCCGTCCTTGCGAGGGGTGGCCTCCTCGACAGGGATGACGCCGGGTAGAGCGTCGATCCCGATCAGGATGGACGAGCCGCGGCGGCCCTGATCACTCCGCCGGTCCGAAGCGGGCGGTCCACCTCGGCGCCAGCGGCTTGCCCTTCTCGCAGAGGTCCGCGAGCTCCTTCCTGGAGAGGGGTTTCGCCTCGAGCACCATGGCGATGTTCCGGTGCACCTGCTCCGAGGAGTGGACGCCGATGACCATGCCGGTGACACCTTCGAGGGTTCTGGCGTAGCGAATCGACTCGAGGTGGTGCTCGGACGACATCTGCGACGGGTGGGCTTTCCTGGCTCCGTAGTTGCGAAAGCCGCCCCGGATGCCGCCGAAGACCTTCATCGCCAGAACTCCGGTCCCGTGTTCTCGAGCTACCGGAAGGACCTTCTCCTCGAAGCCGTAGATGTGACGGTCGACGAAGTTCATCGCGACCATCATCACATCGATCTTCCCGGTCTCCAGCAGACGCACGAAGTTCGCCGGGCGCGAGTGGCCCGTGATACCGACGGCGCGCGTGCGACCGTTCTTCTTCTGCTCTTCGAGGTACCTGAGAGCGCCTTGCTTGCCAAGGATCGCGTCAACGTTCTTGTCACCGAGACTGTGGATGTGAGCGACGTCGACGCGGTCGACCTTCATCGTTGCGAGCGACTCCTCGAAGGACGTCTTCGCCTCCTCATAGGTGCTCGCCCAGACCTTCGTCGCCAGGACGACCTTGTCGCGGCGCTTCGGCAACACCGTTGCGAGCGCCTCCTCGGCGCGGCCATAGATACGTGCGGTGTCGACGTACGTGATGCCGCGGTCAATCGCGTCACTGAAGACGCTGACCAGCTTGGGGACGGACGGCTTCTTGCGATTCTGTTCGCCGAGGTCGGCGGTGCCGAGCCCGAGGATCGAGATCTTGATGCCCGTGCGACCGAGGATGGCGGTCGGGACCCTGTCGGTGTTCTTCGTTTCCCTTGCCGCGGCTTCGGCCGAGCTCGGCAAGGTCAGGCCGATACCGGCGCCAGCGACGACCCCGCCGCCGTGCCGGAGGAAGCCGCGTCGCGACACCTTCATCCTGTTGCTTCGGCTCACAGCACCCATCCTTTGCGATATTCGCGTTGCACGAGCTCCGAGGCGCCGGCGACGTTGGTCGCCTTCAGCTTCCTGTCGTCCCACTCGAGCTTCTTGCCGCCGAGTCGGTGCGAGACGTTGCCGAGCTGCACGGTCTCCGCGAGCGCGCCGCTGTAGTCGAAGTTGCAGGTCGTCTCGCCGCGCTTGCGGATCGCGTCGAGCCACTCTCGCTGGTGGCCGATCGAGTTCGGGATGTGGTCCACCTCGCGCGCCGCGTCGGCCTGCTCCCGGTCGAGAAAGAGCTTCCTGGAGTGGTAGTCCGCAAGCAGGCGGCCCTTCTCGCCTTCGAAGAGCACCGCACTTCCCTTGTCGTATTTCTCGGCGCCTTGCGGCTTCCAGCCGCCGTGGTACCAGGTGAGATGGACCGGGGGGAGATCGCCGCGGGCGGGGTAGTGGTACTCGACGCGCAGCTTCGCCGGCACGTCGTTCTGCCCTTCGTGGTGTTTGCCGGCTGTCGCTTCGACGGTCAGCACGTTGCGCAGCTCCAGAGCCCAGTGCGGAAGATCCATGAAGTGGCATCCGAAGTCGGCCAGCGTGCCGCCGCCGAAGTCGAACCAGTAGCGCCATTTGAAGTGGAAGTGCGAGGGGTGGAAGGGGCGTTGGGGCGCGGGTCCGAGCCAGAGGTCGTAGTCGACGTGTGCGGGTGGCTTGCCGTCTTTCACGCGCACGCCGTCGGTGTGCACGCTGCCTCCCATCCACACGTGGACGCGTCGGACTTTGCCGAGCACTCCAGCGCGCACGATCTCGACGACGCGACGGTAGTTGTCGCCGGCGTGAATCTGGGTGCCCATCTGCGTGACGCATCTGTTCGCCCGGGCGGTCTCACGCATCGTGCGAACCTCGTGGACCGAGTGCGCAAGCGGCTTCTCGGTGTAGCAGTGCAGGCCCTGTCGCATGCCGTGGACTGCCGGAAACGCGTGCATGTGGTCCGGCGTCGCGACGACGATCGCGTCGAGATCCTTGCGCTCCAGCAGCTTGCGGAAGTCCTTGAAGGTGGGGACGTCCTGCGGCACGCGCTTCTTCGCGACGAGGTCCTTCCTCGTCGCCTCGAGGTTGTGGGCGTCGATGTCGCAGAGTGCGACGATCTGCTCGTGCGAAACGGCGTCGACGTTCGCCTTGCCGCGTCCCGCGCAGCCGACGACGCCGATCTGGATGCGCTCTGACGGAGCCCTGCGCTTGATCGTCGCGAGCGCGGGCAGTGTGCTCGCCGACGAGATCAGGGGTACGGCGGTGCCGGCGGCGAGCGCGTGCTGCAGGAACTTCCGTCGGCTCTGGGCGTGACTCATGGGGGTCTCCCGTCGAGGAATCCGGTGTTGAGGTCGATGCCGAGAAGCTCGTACAGATTGCGGCATCGCGCTCCCCGCGTCAAACCCCAACGAGGTGAGCGAAGGCGTGGTGGGGCGTCTCGAGCCGTCGGTCAGAGGGGCTCCGTGACGTTCGTGGGACGTGCGTCACGTCCCGAACTGCCCGTCGGCCGGTTGACGGATTCGACACGGCGGCGACGATGCCGTTCTGCACGAGCGCCGTGTCGACGGGTCTCTATCGCGCCGGGATGCGCCACAGCTTCGGTGCACGAAAGCCCTTGCGGCCGGAGCCGTAGGTCGGGACTGCCGATCCCGGCTGCGCGCGTCGAAGCTCGACCAGTCGCCGGGCGAGACCTTCGACGATCTGCGTGTGCTCGGCGGCGACGTTCTTCGTCTCGTTCGGGTCCCTGGCGAGGTCGAAGAGGTGTACGCGGTGAGCGTCCGTTCTCCAGCCGGTGCTCGAGATGTCGGGACCGAGTACGACGAGCTTCCAGTCCGAGTTGATGAGAGCCAGGTGCTCATCGCGCGGCCCGCTCTGGCCGTGGTAGAAGAAGAGCTCCCGGGGGGTCTCCCGGCGGCTCCGGATCCGGGGCATCGCGTCGCGCCCGTCCAGTGGCTTGCCGCCGTGTTGCGGGAGACCGGCGAGGCTCATCAGTGTCGGCAGGACGTCGATGCAGGCGAGACGCTGGGTCGAGCGCGTGCCGGCCTCGATTCCTGCCGGCCAGCGGATCGTCGCGGGGACCCGGATGCCGCCCTCGAAAACGCTGAGCTTGTTGCCTCGCAGCGGCAGGTTGTTATCGGCGATGCCACGTACGCCACCGTTGTCGCTGAAGAACCAGACGAGCGTGTTGTCGCGGATGTTCGCTTCGTCGACCGTGTCGAGGATACGGCCGATCGCTTCGTCCAGCGCAGTGACCATCGCGGCGACGGTACGCTTCTTCTTGTTCTGTATATCGGGATACAGATCGAGGTGTTTGCTTCGTGCCTGAAACGGCGAGTGAGGCGCGTTGAAAGGTACGTAGCACAGGAAAGGGCTGTTCTTCGCGTGCTTGCGAATGAACCGGCAGGCCGCGTCGGCGATGAGGTCCGTCGCGTAGCCCGTCGCGGCATTCGGCTCGTAGTCGACGTGCCAGTCGCGTTCGCCTTCCCGGGTCTGGTCGAAGTAGTCGATGGCGCCGTTGTAGTGCCCCTCGAAGCGAGTGAAGCCGCGCTCGAGCGGATGCCAGCGACGTTGCCGGTGTCCGAGATGCCACTTTCCGAAGATGCCGCGATGCTCGTAGCCGGCCTTCGCGAGAACCTGCGGCAGCGTCGTCTCCCCGGTATCGAGGCCGAAGTCGCGCCACGGGGGTATCACGGCGCGAGAGAGGCCGTAGCGGATCGGGTAGCGTCCGGTCATCAGTGCGGCGCGCGTCGGCGAGCACATCGGGCAGACGTAGAACCGGTCGAGCTCGACGCCCTCGCGGACGAGACGATCGATGCGCGGTGTCCGGAAGCGCTTCGCGTGGTAGCCGACGTCCGCCCAGCCGAGATCGTCCGCAAGGAGGATGAGGACATTTGGTCTCGGGGCGGCCTGCTTCTCGTCGCGGCGTTCGTTTTCCGGGACCGCTCGATCCAGGGCGTCGACACCGGTCGGGTTCGCGACCGTCATCGACGACAGCACGAGCGTGAGGATCAGAGTGGGGCGCAAGAACATCCTCGTGTTCCTCCTGGGCAGTGCGGCCCGCGCGTTCTTCCGGAAGCGGCCGTTGCGGTGGAGCTGGTAGTGAAAGTTGGATTCTGTCGCTGACGACGATCACGCCAGGCCGCTCGCGCGTGACTCTCAGCGCAGACCGACCGCCTCGTAGACGCGATCGACGGTCGCCTGCGCGGTCACGCGTGCCTTCTTGGCGCCTTCGGCAAGGATGTCGACGACGGTGTCGGGGTCCTTCGCCAGCTCCTCTCGCCGTTCGCGGTAGGGGGCGAAGTGCTCGAGGATCTTCTCGCGCAGCTCGGCTTTCGCGGCTCCGTAGCCGTATCCGCCTTCCCGGAAGCGCCGAGCCATCTCCTCGCGCTCCTGGTCGGTCGCGAAGAGCTTGTAGAGCCGGAAGATCGACAGCTCTTCCGGGTCCTTGGGCTCCTCGGGCGGTCGGGAGTCCGTGGGGATACGTCCGATGACCTTCTTGAGCTTCCCTGGCGGCGCGAAGATCTCGATGGTGTTGCCGTAGCTCTTCGACATCTTCTGTCCGTCGGTTCCGGGCACTGCGGCGGTCGTCGCTTCTACTTGCGCCTCGGGGACGACGAGGACCTCCTTGCCACCGCCGTAGACGTGATTGAGCTTCTGCGCGACGTCGCGCGTCACCTCGATGTGCTGCACCTGGTCTTTGCCGACCGGCACCCTGTTCGAGTCGAAGATCAGGATGTCCGCGGCCATCAGCATCGGGTACGCGAAGAGGCCGTGACTCGCCTCGAGGCCCCGGGCGATCTTGTCCTTGTAGCTGTGGCAGCGCTCGAGGAGCCCCAGAGGGCAGAGGCAGGAGAGAACCCAGGCGAGCTCCTGCACCTGGGGCACCTCCGAGTGACGGAAGAACACCGTCCGGTCGGGATTCAGACCGAGAGCGAGGTAGTCGAGCGCCACGCCGAGGACGTTCTGCCGCAGCTCATCCGCGTCGCGGATGGTCGTCAGCGCGTGGTAGTCGGCGATGAAGTAGAAGCACTCGTGCTCCTTCTGGCTGTCGATGTGCTGGCGAATTGCGCCGAAGTAGTTGCCGATGTGGAGGACACCCGAGGGCTGGATGCCGCTGAGGTAACGCATGCTCGATGTCAACCCATGACCTCGACCTGGTCGACGGGGACGAAGTCGTCACAGGTCTTCATGTCGAAGTCGCGGCAGATTTGTGGCCGGTGCTCGTAGACCGTGCAGCGAAACAGGCCTTCGTCGTTCTCCTGGAGGAAGACGCACTTCTCCTCTCCCTCGTCGTCGTCGTCGCAGCGCAGCTGGCGCCGGTAGTCGCCACACCAGTCCACGGCCTCGACCGTGTACTCGCGTCGTAGCTCTTCGAGGTCGAGCCCGAGACCGAGGCGCAGGCGCTCCAGGTCCTCGGGAGTCGTCAAGACGTTGTACTTGCGACAGCACGGAGAGCCTTCGCAGCGGTCGCAGTGGACCTTCGCGCGTTCGGGATCGGGTTGCTGCATGCGGTTGCGGACGATACGAAAGAGCTCGCGGCACGCGTCCTGGAGCTCTTCGTCGCCGTAGACGTCGAAGGTGCGGCTGCCTCGCTTGTACGTGTACCAGAGGTCGGTCGTCTGCTCCTGGGGCAGGTCGAACTCCACTTCGAGGTCACCGCCCTGATCGAGGCTCAGCGAGTGGATCGACATGCCGTTGAGCGCGAACAGGGAGCGGGGCTTTTTCTGCGACATTCTTCTCGCTGTGCGGATGAACAGGTGAATGGGAGAAAGTCCGACTCAGTCGGAGCCTACCCAGTCCCTCGGGTTCTGCAGGACGTCGAGCAGATGCGCCTCTTCGGAGCCTTCGGGAGGCTGCGCATCATAGTCCCAGCGCACCGAGGGGGGAAGGGACATCAGGATCGATTCGGTACGTCCTCCCGTCTTGAGCCCGAAGACGGTGCCGCGATCGTAGATGAGGTTGAACTCGACGTAGCGGCCCCGGCGTAGCAGCTGGTGCTTGCGCTCGCGATCTCCGTAGGGCTCGTCGCGCCGGCGCTCGACGATCGGCACGTACGCATCGAGGAAGGAGTTCCCCATGTCGCGCCAGAATGCCAGGCTGTTTTCGCTGACATCGAGGTAGTCGAAGAAGATTCCGCCGACGCCTCGTGCCTCGCCGCGGTGGGGGAGGTAGAAGTACTCGTCGCAGTCCCGCTTGAGCTGCGCGTAGTCGGCGATCTCGTGGCGGTCGCATGCAGACTTCCAGACGCTGTGGAAATGGACGACGTCCTCGTCGTGGAGGTAATACGGCGTCAGGTCACTTCCTCCACCGAGCCAGCAGCGACCGCCCTTCTCGATGTAGCGGAAATTCGCGTGGACAGTCGGCACGCGCGGGTTGCGCGGATGCAGGACGAGCGAGGTGCCGGTCGCATAGAAATCGCGTCCGTCGCCAGGGAGATCCTCCGCGAACGCCTCGCTGAGCTCGCCGTGCACCACGGAGACGTTGACGCCGGCCTTCTCGAAGACGCTCCCCTCCTCGAGCACCCGGCTGCAGCCCCCGCCCCCTCCGGGACGGTCCCAGCTGTCCTCGCGGAACGTCCTGTCGTCGATCTGCTCCAGCCGTCGGCAGATCCGGTCCTGCAGGGCCCTGGCAAACTGGGCGCAGTGTTCTCGCACGGGTCACCTCCCTGGAAAGCGCCTGTTCTGACCGTCTCGTCGGCAGGCCCGACCGCTCTTCGGGTATCGTCGTCGCATCTGGGGTGGAGTCTTGACGGTTGCAAGGACTTACGTCGATGGCACGACCCTTGCTCCCGTTGCTTTCCGTGTTCGCCGCAACGCAACCCGTAGCAACAGGAGGATCCGATCATGCGATCCAGAAACACGTTCTTGCTGACCGGTATTCTATCGGTCTCTCTGCTCGTGGCCGTCGTCGGCCTGCCGGAGTGGGCATCCCGAATGTCTTACGCGATCGAGGCCGGGGAGGCAACGGCGGTTGCGGAGCGACTGGCAGGCGTGCGAGATCTCTCGACGGCCTTTCGCGACGTCGCGACCGCCGCGAAGCCTTCGGTGGTCAGCATCCGTGCGACGCAGGTCGTGCGGGCAGGTCGTTCTGCGCCCTTCGGTGACGTGCCGATGTTCGACTCGCGGCTGCGCGATTTCTTCGGCGATCGGTTCCCCGTGCCGTCCTTTCCCGACGAGCTGCGGCGCACCGGTCAGGGAAGCGGCGTCATCATCTCCGACGACGGCTATATCCTGACGAACAACCACGTCGTCGCCGACGCGAAGGAGATTGTCGTCCGGCTGTCGGACGATCGCGAGAAGCGGGCGAGCATCGTCGGAGCCGACCCCAAGACTGACCTCGCGGTGGTCAAGATCGAAGCCAGCGGGCTGCATCCTGCCAAGTTCGGCGACTCGGACGCGCTAGAGGTCGGAGAGTGGGTGCTGGCGATAGGCAGCCCCTTCGGCCTGCGGCAGACGTTGACGGCCGGAATCGTCAGCGCGAAGGGACGGGCGAACATGGGTATCGTCGACTACGAGAACTTCATCCAGACTGACGCCGCGATCAATCCCGGCAACAGTGGCGGGCCGCTCCTCAACCTGCGCGGGGAGGTCGTGGGCATCAACACGGCGATCTTCAGCCGCAGCGGCGGGTACATGGGTATCGGCTTCTCGATTCCGGTCAACATGGCGGAGAGGATCCAGCAGCGTCTCATCGAGGACGGCAAGGTGACGCGTGGCTATCTCGGCGTGATGATCCGGGAGCTCGACGAGGAACGCGTCGCGAAGCTCGGTCTCGAGGAGAACACAGGCGGAGTGCTCGTCGACAGGGTCGTCGACGAGGGTCCCGCAGCGAAGGCCGGGCTGCTTCCAGAGGATGTGATCCTGGGGCTCGACGGCACGCCGGTGAGCGACGTGCGCCGACTCCGCGAGCGCGTCGCCGCGGTGGCGCCGGGGAAGGTGGTCGAGCTCGAGATCCTCCGCGCCGGGAAGCGGCGACAGGTCAAGGTGGACATCTCCGAGCTGCCCGCCGGGCCGCGAGCGGCCGGTTGACGACGTCCAGCCGGCGCCAGGGCAGCCGTCTCGAGAGCGATCATCGTGGCCAGGGCTCGACCAGGATCTCGCCTCGCCTCGGTTCGGGCGTCTCGATCGGGGAGAAAATAGTCGCTGAAACCGATCGCCTCGGCGTCTGAGCCGGTTTCCGGGCGGTCCGGTAAGGTGCACCGCGCCAAAGACTTGGAAGGTCTGGCGGGGCTTGTGGAGCCGGCGGGTTCGCAGACCTCTTCCGCTGCCGCTCAAGGATGATAGAATCTCCGGGGGTGTTTGAGACCGAGGAGCCTCTACTCGTGATTTCGGGTGGTGGCTCCTCGCCTCGCTTCCGGGAATCCTCACGAATGTCGACGGCCAACGCTCGACGCGGGACCACCCGCCACGATCGTCTTCTTCGCGCTCTCGAGGACGCCTCGAGTGTCGCGGTGGTGACGCACGATAACCCTGACCCGGATGCAATCGCCTCCGGCTGGGGCATCGCGCTGCTCGCCGAGCGTGTGCTTGGCGTGTCGGCCCGCATCGTCGCGGGAGGGGCGATTACTCGTTCGGAGAATCGCGCCTTCGTCGATTTGCTCGGTCCCCCGCTCGACATCGTCGAGAACTTCGAGATCGAGGATGGAATGAAGATCGTCGTGGTCGACACGCAGTATCCCGCACGCCTCGAAGGCTGCTGTGGCGACGAGGAGCTGGCTGCGGTCATCGATCATCATGCGCATGAACGCACCGCGAGCAGCACTGGCTCCGCGGGTGGTTCTCGGAACGGAAACGGTGTGCGCGAACGTCTCGCGTTTCGCTTCCGTGATGTGCGACCGAAGGTGCTCGCGACGTCGTCGATGGTCGGCGGCTACCTGAAGGCTCTCGACATCGTTCCGGATCGGTCTCTCGCGACCGCTCTCCTCTACGGCATTCACACGGACGCGCAGGGTTGGGACGCGAAGTTCTCGCGCACCGACCGTGCCTCGATCGCATGGCTCTCGCAGTACTCCGACCCGGAGCTGCGCGCGCAGATCGAGCGCGCTCCGATCGCGCGCGCGTACTTCGAGGATCTTCTGCTGGCGCTGCAGAACGCTTTTATCTACGGGAACGCGGCGATCTGCTTCCTGCCGACCTGTGACAGCGTCGAGGTCATCGGGGAGGTCGCGGATCTGCTCCTGCGTTGCGAGGGCGTGCAGCGTGTGCTCTGCGGTGCCGTCAGCGGTGATCGCATGCTCTTCTCGGCACGCACCAGCGACAGAGGTGGCAGCGCGGCTTATCTGCTGCGCAAGACGCTGCGCAAGAAGGGTGGCTGCGGTGGTCACACCCATCGCGCCGGCGGCTACGTGCCCGTGAAGTGCGGCAACGGAAGCCAGCAGGAGATCGAGTCGCAGCTGCGAGGGCAGTGGCTCGAGGCCTGCAACATCCAGCAGCATCGTGGCAGTCGCCTCGTTGCCAAGCGCGAGATTCTTCGGGCGCTGGACTGATCGAAGCGGTCTGCGGGTAGAGCGCCGTCGTCCGTAACAAGGACGGTGATCGCGAGGCCCCGGACGGAGGGGTTGCGGGCATCTCCCGCTTGCCTGCCTCGTGCGGGAGCGTCTGCCCCGCGTCGAGTCAGCCCCGGGGGGCCGTCTGTCGCCGCCCTACCTCTTCACCTCCCGGACGGCGATGTTCCGGAAGCGCACCTTCGCTCCCTTCGGCCAGCCGCCGCCGCCGTGGACCTGAATGCCGACGCTTCCCGCATCCGCGATGCGCTTCTTGTCATCGACATAGTGTGTCAGGTGGACGCCGTTGAGCCAGGTGTCGATCGTTGGCGGGTTGCCCGTGATCCGCGCGCGTAGATCGTTGTATTCTCCGAATCGCCAGACCTTCGACCAGTCCTTCACGTCGAAGGGAAGGTCGAGTGACTGGGGATGGTTCTTCTTCGCGATGATGCCCTTCTTGTCGTCGAGGTCGTAGTTGCGCACGTTGAAGCCACCGGTACCTTCACCGAAGAGACCGCCGACGTTGCCGGCGCCGTGCCAGTCGACCATGATCTGATAGCAGGCTCCGCGCTCGGTGGAGCGAAGGAAAACACCGCTGCAGACCCCCCAGTCGGGCTTTGTCTCGATCACGAGCTCGAAGTCGTCGAGCTTGCGATCGGTCACGAGGACGCCGCCGTTCCCGCTGCCGGGAGGATCCTGCTGCCCTTCCCAGGTGTCGCCGGTGTGTTTCCAGTCGCCGCCGGTGCCGTGGCCGGTCCGGATTTTGTGCCAGCCCTTGCCATCGGTCGACAGAGCGTCGAAGCCGACGGGAGCGCCGCCGGGCTCCAGCTCCTGGATGCGAATGTTGCGGTATTCGATGGCGCCGCTTCGTGCGTGATAGTCCTGGAGGCCGATGAGTCCCTTCAGCGGCCGCGACCTCATCTTGGCATTCGTTGCGTAGCGCGCGTCCGAATTGACGACACCGTCTAGCCGTACGGTGACGCGATCGCCGAGGCACGTGATCTCGAAAGAGTGCCAGACGTCGGCGCTCTCGGCTTCCTTCGTCGGTCGAGGGCTTGTCGCGGCGACGCCGTAGATGGACGCGGTACAGTGCGAGTCATCGCGTGGCGCGTTGGAGATCTGCACCTCGAAGCCGGTCACCCACGGTGCGCTGTCCTTATCATCGGGTACACGGACGAAAACGCCGCTGTTGCCACCCTCGGTCACCTTCCATTCGAGCCTGAGTACGAAGTCGTCGTAGGTTTTCTTGCTCATGATCCGGTCGCCACCGGGCAGTGAGCGAATCACGCCGTCGACCACCTTCCACGAGTCCCTGCGTCCCTTGACAACGAAGTGCTGCTCGATGTTCTTGCCGTCGAAGAGCGAAACGAATCCGGGCTCTATCGGGGGGGCTTCGTATGCGTCCGAAGAGGGAGCGCAGAGAACGAGGACGATCGCGCACTGAATCAGCGTACGCATGGCGAGGTTCCTCCATGTCAGTGTGGTTTCGCGAAGGGTGCATCGTAGCACGACTCGACAACGCCCGGCATCGACCATCCGATAGGCCAGAGCGCAGGTGTGGGGCTGTCGTCTGTGCACCGGGATGGTCGAAGTCATGGTATGAAGCGTGTCGAAACGGTCGGGACGACGCAGGACGCGACCGGGGTCATCGAAGGGTGCGACGCCCGGGAGGAAGTGGCCAACTCGGTCACTGCGATCATCGGGCTGGGCTTGAGCATCGTCGGGTTCGCCCATCTGCTGCGCCTGACCGCGGATTGCGGGAGCTTCCGCATGGTCGTGGGCTGCTCGGTTTACGGCGTCTCCGTGGTGATGCTGTTCGTGGCGTCATCGCTCTACCACTCGGCGAGACACCGGCTTCTCAGGCCGGTCTTCCGGCTCTTCGACCACGCCAGCATCTACATCGTCATCGCCGGCTCGTACACTCCGTTTGCCCTGTTCTGGCTCGAGGGATCCCTGGCGTGGACTCTCTGCGGTGGGATCTGGGGACTCGCTCTCCTGGGCATCGTGTTCAAGGTCGTGTTTCGTTATCGCTACGAGACTTGCTCGACGATCCTCTATATCGTCATGGGGTGGGCCGGAGCGCTCGTCGCCAGGCCGCTCCTCGAGGCTTCCCCACTGGACGGAGTGCTACTGGTTGTCACCGGCGGTGTCATCTTCACGGTCGGGACGATCTTCTACGTGCTCGACGATCTGCCCTACTTTCATGCGATCTGGCACCTGTTCGTGCTCGTGGGGACCGCGTGCCAGTACTTCGCGGTGATCTACTACGTGGTCCCGATGTCGAGCTGAGCGACGACGCCCTGGTGCTCTCCGGGCCGGCTGGCAGGTTCTTCGTTCACTTCCGTCCGACAGGCGGTATACTCCGGCGATGGGGTGGAAGTGGATGCGAGCCAACGCACCATCCGATCTGGAGATCGCTCCGCTCATGCGTTCTCGGTTCTACGTCGTGTTCTGTGGCGCGCTGGTGTGTTGCGGCGCCGTGACTGCGATGACCATCGTTCCGCCACGGAACTATGCCGAACTTGCGCGGCATGCCGACGCAGTCGTGCTCGCGGCTGCGGGGCGGTCGACCGCGGTGAAACGTGGCTCGATGATCTTGACGGAGACGGAGTTCACGGTTCTCCAGGCCGTGAAGGGGCCTCTCGAGGTCGGTGAGCTCTTCACCGTCGAGAAGCCGGGCGGAGAGGTCGATGGGGATTTCTGGGTCGTGCCGGGGTCGCCGAGCTTCGAGCTGGCAGCGAGCTATCTGATCTGCCTCTCCCGCAAGGACGAGGATGTCGGCGACCGCGAGGTCTGGCTTCCGACGATGCTGTCGTACGGTGTGTTCGAGGATGTCACGGGAGCGAGTGGTCAGCGAATTCTCGTTCCGCTACCCGAGGGACTGCACGGTATTCTCCGTCGTCCCGACGGCGATGCGGTCGAGCCGTTGGTGCCGTTGTCGCGAGATGCGTTGCTCTTGCATCTGCGTGCCGTGCTCGCGAACCGCTCGGAATGGAGCGGACGGACGGTGCGTGCGGCGGACGGCGAGATTGCGGTCGACTCGCGGCATCGACGGGATGCTCGCGAGGGTGGTGGTGCGGGCTTCCCGGCTGCGTGCTCCTTCTTCGAGAGTGGGGGGCGTCAGTTTCGATGGGACAGCTTCGACGACGGGGGGCGCGCGACGATCTACGCGAATTCGCGAGGCGATCCGTCACTTCGTGATGGAGGATTCTGGGTCGTTCAGGAGGCGATGGACCTCTGGATGAACATCACGGACACGAGCTTCAACCTCGTCTTCGGCGGTGCGCGGGCGGTGTCGCCGACTTGCTCGAGGGAGCAGGACGGGGTCAACCGTCACATCCTCTTTGACGATCCGTGCAGCGACATCTCCGATCTCGACGGCTGCTCGGGGGTCCTCGCCTATGGCGGACCTCGGGGCTCCGGGTCGCACACCTCGCCGGGAGACGGTGACATCTGGTGGTCGATCAATGGCTGGGTTGTCGTCGTCAACAACGGCGCTGGCTGTCTAGGCTTCGGGAACTATCGCGTCATGCTGGCGCACGAGCTCGGTCACGGCCTCGGCTTCGGCCACGTGGAGGACGCGAATGCGCTGATGTACGCGAACTGCTGTCGCAACGTCAACATCACCGATCGGCTTTGCGCTCGCTTCACGTACCCCGCTGTGGATCCGAACAACGCTCGACCGCGGGCTGATGCCGGCTCGAACATCAGCGCGTCGCTCGTTGGCAACTCGCTGCGGCTCTCCGGATCCGTATCGGACGATGGCGTGCCGGGTGGACCGCTGGAGGTGTCGTGGTCGAGGCTCGCCGGTCCGGGGACGGTGACCTTCACGGACGACTCGTCTTGCGAGACGACAGCGAGCTTTTCCGAGTCGGGGCGGTACCTGCTCGGGTTTCTCGTTTACGACGGCGAGCTGCTTCACGTCGATCAGGTTGAGGTCGATGTCGAGGTCTTCGTCGGCATGTACTTGCGGACGTCGTTTCAGCAGGGCGTCGACGGGTACGATGGCGCGGTCGACACCTTTTTGCTGGAACGCTCGCCACGCAGTGATCGCGGCGCGGACTCCGAGCTCGAGGTGGACGGTGATGATCCGAGAGATACCGGGCAGGAGAGCCAGGGGCTGATCCGCTTCGAGAGAATTTTCGGGGAGCAGCCGGGGCAGCTTCCGGTCGAGTCGGCGATCCGTCGTGCGTGGCTCGAGCTGGTGACGACGAACGAGGGGGACGGTGGGGCTTTTCATCGCATGGTTCAGTCGTGGAGCGACTCGACGACGTGGAGCTCGCAAAATGGTGCGGACGGTGTCCAGGCGGGTGACGAGGCACGATCGGCGAGGGACGCTGTCGTTCCCGGATCGGGCGAGCCGGTGCTTGTGGACGTCACCACGAGCCTCGAGGCGTGGGCGGGGGATCCGGACTCGAACTTCGGCTGGGCGATCCTGCCGCTCGGGGACGACGGCTGGGATTTCTACTCGTCCGAGGGTGCGGTGCCGCCGAAGCTCGTCGTGGAGTATCCGATGGTTCAGCAGACGCGGCTCATCGAGCTGGGTGACAGCTGGCGCTTCTTTCGCGGCCGTCGTGCGCCGCCGGTTGGCTGGGCGAACTCGGACTTCGTTCCGGACGGCGCCTGGCTGGAGGGCGCGACGGGCATCGGTTACGGGGATGGCGACGATCGTACCGTCCTGGCCGACATGGAGGACAGCTACCTCACGGTGTACTGTCGTCGTGAGTTCGACACCGAGAGTGCCGGGTTGATCGGGCGTTTGATGATGTCGATCGACTATGACGATGGGTTCGTCGCGTACCTCAACGGCAGCGAGGTCGCGCGTTCGGGGAACATGGGGACGCCGGGATCACCTGTGACTCGTACTACGGAGGCGAGCTCGGGACATGAGGCCGGTGTGCCTGAGGTCTTCAGCCTCGATCCGGGGGTGCTTCGGAGTGGGCGTAACGTGCTCGCGGTCGAGGTTCACAACGCGGACATCAGCTCGAGTGATCTGTCATTCCGGCCGGAGCTTGTCGGCGAAGTCTTGCTGATTCCGGGCGGATCGCGGTGGCGGTACCTTCGAGGCGACGCGGCCTTTCCGTCGGAGTGGGCTGCGGTCGGATTCGACGACTCGTTGTGGTCGAGCGGCAGGACGGGTATCGGTTACGGCGACGGTGACGACGTCACCGAGTTGCTGGATATGGAGGGCAGGTACCTGAGTATCGCGTGTCGCAGGAGCTTTGTGGTCGATTGTCCGCGATCGATCGGGTCGATGAGGATGACCGTCGTTTACGACGACGGCTTCGTCGCGTACCTCAACGGTGAAGAGATCGCGCGTGGCAACATGCCGGCGGGTGTCGTGCGCTTCGACACCGCAGCCTCGAGGTCGCTGGAGCCGACGCCCGTGAGCTTCGAGGTGCCGGTGAAGTTGCTCCGGTCGGGCAGGAACGTGCTCTCGGTCAGTGTGCACAACTTCGACATCGACAGCTCCGACCTGACGTTCATGGCCGTGCTCGTGCCCTTTCTCGACGTCGTGGGTGACGGCGACTGCGAAGGGGGGCCGGTGCCGAGCTTTCGGCGTGGCGACGTCGGGAATGATGGCGTGGTCGACGTGTCGGACGTGGTGCGCCTGCTTCTGTCGCTCTTCACTGCGGGGGGGGCGTCAGAGTGTCCTGACGCCGGGGATTTCGATGACGATGGTGTGGTGAACGTGACCGATGTGGTG
>CAYMLL010000077.1:0-26025 GCA_964390645.1 uncultured Planctomycetia bacterium
GCGCGATGATCACCGTCGCTGGATGACCAAAGCCGGCGAACACCTGGTCCTTGGGTACCACCCCCAACAGGAACGCGACGATGAGCGCGCCGAAGGCGATGACGTCGTAACGGAACCGCCCCCAGACTAGCATCCCGAAGAGCCCCAGCAGCAGCAAGAACAGGGTGATCTGGTCGGCCGTCATCGCACGCCGAGTCTACAGGGTGGCGGCTTCCAAGTCTCGCCGAAGAAAGGGGAAGACTGAGCCCGGCGGCCGGCTCGGAAACCAGAGGCGTCGCCCCGGGTCCAGCCCGAACCGCAGCCGGCGACAACGACTCCCGGCGCCCGGGACCCTCGAACGCCGCACGAGAGCAATGATCGGCGTCACCCAAATCGGGATCTGAAGGCACGGGCCGCCGCCGTCCGACCGCGACGTCGTCACTTCCGGAGTCGCGTGGTCCCGATCTCGCCACGTCTCGAATCGCGAAGCCCTGTTGATCCCCGGACCGGCAGCCACGAGCCGCTGAACGTCACTCGGTGGGTTTCGGGATCGGCGAGAATCCTCGATCACAGGTGATGAGCCATTTCCCGTTGTTCTTGACGAGGATGGCTACCCACAGATCCTTGTTCGGCCGTGCCAGAGCCTCCTTGTCGGTGTGACCGGACTCTTCCCACATGCCGTCTTCCACGACGACGGTCGGGGTGAGGTGCCTGCGGCGTACGGCCACCTGCTCGGTCTTGACCTGAGGGTTCCTGGAGAAGAAGTCAGCCCAGTGCTTCTCGACCGCCGTGCGTCCATGAAGGATGTCCTCGTGGCCGAATACGGCGTCAGCGTCTTCGCTGTAGAGCTTCGACAGAGCCTTCGCATCATGATCGTTGAAACTCCTGGTCCATGCTTCGAGAACCCCTTCGAGAGCCGCGTCTTCACGCGAGGCTCCCTTGAAGGCGCATCCGACGCCAGCAACCGACACGAGCACCAATCCGGACAGAGTGAAAACTCGTCGTCTCATCCGACTCTCCTTTGCCGAGCACGGCCATGAAAAAGGATTTGAACGTAAGATCCGAAACCTCCTGTGTCACCAACCCGATCCAGCTCCCGCTCACGTCCGCGTCAGGAAGCGCTGAGAATCACGGATGCACTTGCGCTGAACGTCCCTTCCTTTTCTGTCCGGGAACCGAATCGTCACCCCACGTCAATTTGGGTGGAGAGCCCCCGATCCCGACTCTCAGCATTCGAATGGCCTCGCACCTGAAACACAGCGGAACCCGAACCGAGTCGTACGCCTTCAGAATCGGCCGTACCGGTCAGAGGGTCGATCCCGAGCGTGACACCACCGCGTTCCATCACCCCCGGATCCACCGGTCCCCTCACGCGTCGGTCGACGCAGCGGCACTTCGCGCTGCAAGTGATCCGGCCCCGTTTCCTGGAGCACCCTCGGCGCGACGATCCCGGCCTGAAAACGATCGCGGCCTGAAAACGGGTCAAGAAACGCTGGCCAGAAGCAACGTCCGGGCGTACGTCGACGGCGGCAGCCGGCCTGAAGATGAACGCGGTCCTGTATTGTTCTAGTCCGCCCGGAAGCGGTCGAGGCCTTCGTCAGCTTTGCTGAGCGATGCGAACCCACTCGAGTCGATCTACTCGTCGAAAGGTGGAGTGAGGTCGTGGCGCCGCCGACAAGAAACACCCGGATCTCGAAGAAGAAAACGAACGCAGCACGGACGCGAAACCGGACAGTGAAAGCCGTGCGTGAACCGGGTCGAAGGGAACGGAAGAAGCGAACCGGCGATCATCAACAGGAACGAGTCCAGAACGCCTTCTGCCGATACAGCTGGATCATGGGTGGCGGCCTGAGAAGCCGAAGCGCGGCGACCCAGACCACTGAAGTCGGACTCGCGATCGACGTGCTGAACCGGATGCTCGAACTCGGAGCCGCACGATCCGGAGCTGTCGGCGACTGACGGTCACGTGGGACCGTTGCGTCCTGAGCGATCATTCAACAACGCCATGTCCCTCGAGGAGCTTCCAGCACTTCAGCTGCATCCTCGGAAGATGGAAGGGGCCCTTCCAGAGGTTGCCCTTCAATCGAACAGAGATTCGCCCATCACGATGCAGGTAGCCGTACCACTCGCCATGTGCTGCGTCGGGAAAGTGTCGGTAGGACCAGTCGTGCACCGCACGGTGCCAAGCAGCGTACTTCTCGTCTCCCGTGAGGAGGTAGGCATACAGCGTCGCGATGATCGCCTCGTTGTGCGGCCACCAGAACTTCATGTCGTGCCAGTATTCCTGGACGGGCAAGCCCTTCACGTCAGTGTAGTAGAGAAGGCCGCCGTACTCTTCGTCCCAGCCACGCTTCCACATCCAGTCGAGCATCGTGCAGCCGAGTCGGACGAGCTCGGCATCCCCTCGACGCTCACCCTCCGCCAGGATGAACCACGCCCCCTCGATCGCGTGCCCGGGATTGAGCGTACGTCCGTCGAAGTGGTCAATCAGATCGCCGTCGGCGCCGACCGTCTCCATCACGCACTCGATCTCCGGCTTCACGTGGTAGCGACGGATCCTGTCGATACTCCGGTCGATCCACTCGTCGGCGTCCTCGAGTCCGATCGATTCACGCAACTCCTGAGCGGTGTTGATGGTGATCATCGGAAAGCCGATACCTTGCGTTCGCCGTGTGTCGGTGAACTTGGGATGGACGCCTTGCGGATCGAGGCTGTGGTCGATGAAGCCTCGAAACGCGCGTCGAGCCTTGTCGGCAAGCTCGTCGTTGCCGGTCGCCTGCGCGAGCTCGCCGTACGCGATCGCGGCGAAGCTCTCGGAGAACGCGTATCGCCGCTTGCGTATCGGTTCACCCTCCCGGGTGACGTGAAACCACATGCGACCGTCCGCGGGGTCGAAGCAGTGGCGGTCGATGAACTCGGTCCCGTGACGAGCGAGCTCGAGCCACTCGTCCCGCGGCTCGACGTTGTTATGAAGCTCGCCGAGAAGCCACGTGAAACGGCACTGCTGCCAGACTCCCTTGTCCGTGTCGATCACGGTACCGTCGCGGTCGAGAGCCGTGAGGAAGCCGCCGTGCTCGCGGTCGACGCAGTGCTCGATCCAGAACGGCAAGACGTCCTCGAGCAACCCCTCGCGGTACACGCGGACGAATCGCTCCCGCTCGGAGGACGACATCGATTCAGGGGCGTTCTCGCCCATGCCGCTCTACTCCTCGACGACCACGGAAAACGGCGATGCGGGAAGCCGACTCGCGTTGACGAGATTGACCGGTGGATCGGGATAGGACGACCATGCGTACCTCACCCGCTTCGGAAGCGCGATCCTTTCCGCCTCGACTACGACCGTGTCCGCGGCGAGGCGCGCACGAGCCGCGCGAAACACGCCGTCCGCGCCCGCGAGTTCGAAATGCCGAGGAGGCTTGCCATCCGTCGACGCAAGGCCTGATGCCGCATGGTCGAAACCGAGAACGACGCGAGGGCCGTCACGTCGAGCGGAGCGAACCAGCGGTCCACCGGCTTCACGATCCTTCCGGCCGTAGGTCTTCACCAGTGCCCAGCGAGCGAGGCGCTCACCGACCGGCCGCTTTCGCGTGGGATGAACGTTCTCGGCGTCTCCCAGATCGATCGTCACAGCCATGCCGGTTCCTGGGACACGATCCAGAATCCTCCGCTGCTCTTCTCGGAACGCGGGCCAGTTCGGCCGGCGCAACGCCGGAAGCTGCGCGTACGCGAAGGGCAGATCCTCGCGTCCCCAGCATGTACGCCAGTCGTGCACCAGCAGCTCGAAGAGCCTTCCGTATCTGGCGACCTGCGAGGCCGACTCCGCGTTTGACTCGCCTTGATACCAGAGAACCCCGCGGAGCGCGAAAGGTACCAATGGCTTCACCGCCGAGGACCACATGAAGCCGGGCTTGAACGAGTGGTTCGGACCGAGTTCGTCCCCCGGTATGCGCTCACGAGCCTTGATCGCGCGTCCGAGATTGTAGCGAGCCCGATTCCGGCACCACGGCTCGAGAAGGTCGTTCTCGAGCCAGTTTCCCACGACGATCCCGCCGAGCTGCGAGTCTGCCGCTATCGCCTCTCGACGAATCCATGCCTCGATCGGAGTTCCAGCTGTTGACACGTTGACGAGCCCGACCGGCACGTCGAGCTCGTCCTCGATGGACGCACCGAAGTAGTACCCGACCGCAGAGAACGCGCCCGCGTTGGACGAAGAGCAGACCTCCCAGCGTCCCTCGCAAAAGACGTCGGGCACCAATCGAGAGATCGTCCTGGGCGAGTACACACCCGATCCGCCTCGCGCCGCTCCGCGAACATCGAGGAGCCGGATTCGCGAATTCGCCGCACATTTCAGAGCTTCCGTGGCCGAGCTCGACCTCGACAGAGGCCACTCCATGTTCGACTGGCCGGCGCAAAGCCACACCTCTCCGACGAGAACGTCGCGGACCACGAGCTCTTCTTCGCCCGTACGAACGACGAGCGACAGAGGCTCGTCGCTGGCGGCACGGGCTGGAAGCTGAAGCGACCAATCGCCGCGCGCATTCGCGACACAGGAAGCGCTCGCGCCCCCGAGTTCTACCCTGACTCGTTGCCGCGGTGGCGCTCGCCCCCAGACTCGGATCGGAAGCTCGCGCTGCAGAACCATGTGATCCTGAAACACCCACGGCAGAGACAGGCCGCCGAGCTTGCGCGATCGACGCACCGCGTCGAGCCGTGCCGAAAGACGCGCGACCTGCTCTCTGCGCTCGGGCCGCTCCGCCCGATTCTGCGTCTCGATAGCGCCGCTCTCGTAACTGTAGAGCTCCCGTGCGCATACCTCGCCGCTGCGCCCATCGATCCACTCGGTGTACCGAGCCACGTCGACGCGCACCGAGTAGCCCATGACGTTGCCGCGAGACATCTGCGAGAACGCTGCCGTCTTCAGCGCCTCTTGCGGCTGCTCGAGAACCGCAACAAAGCTGCGACCGTCCAGATGGCTCGGACGTGGCAGACCGGCAAGCTCACACAGAGACGGATACACGTCGAGCAGCTCGGTCAACGAACGCGTCCGCTTTCCGGTCGGTAGACCTGGTGCCGACACGATCAAAGGGGACCTGGTAGCCAGCTCGAAGTTCGTGACCTTGCCCCACAGACCGTGCTCGCCGAGGTGCCAGCCGTGATCACCGAGGAGGACCACAATCGTGTTCTCTCGCAAACCAAGACGGTCCAGCTCGTCGAGCAGCCTTCCGACCTGCGCGTCGACGTAGCTGATGCAGGCGTAATACCCGTGCCGGAGCCGCCGCTTGCCTTCGTCCGTGAACGGACCGCGCTTCGGCTGATCCGTGTACCGTCGGACCTCGCCCGATCCGTGCCCGGCGAGCTTCGGAGCGCCGTCGGGCAACGAGGATCGTGCCGCGAGCGAGATCTCTTTCGCATCGTACAGATCCCAGTAGCGCTTCGGCGCGACGAACGGCGTATGTGGCTTGATGAACCCCACAGCGAGAAAGAACGGCCGATCGCGGAGCTCGCGGAGTGACTCGACGGCGCGCTGCGCCACCTCGCCGTCGTACAGCTCCTCGTCCGCGACGTCCGGCGCCTCCGTCATCGGGCCGAAGACGAGTCGTGACGTCCAGTCGTGCGGTGCAGGGTTCTTCACCTTGTACATTCGCGTGTACGAGAGCTTCGCCTGTGCGACCCCGTCCTCGGTGTGGTAGTACCGCGGCCCCGGCCGATAGGGCCGGGTAGACCAGGACGGAAGGTCGCCCATCGTGTCCGCCGGCTGCACGCTCGCCCCCGTTGGAAAGACGCCGTGGTAGATTTTTCCGACGCCTCGCGCCTCGTATCCGTGATTCTTGAAGTGCTGGGGCAGCGTGACAAGGTCCGGGTGTCGGTCACGAAAGTGAACGTGATTGCCGACGACTCCCACCCGATCGGGACGCATCCCCGTGAGAAGACTCGTGCGCGACGGATTGCATAGCGCAAACTGGCAATAAGCCCTGTCGAAAACGACTCCCTCACGGGCAAGACGATCGATGTTCGGACTGCGAATCCCGGACGCGCCGTAGCATCCGAGCTCGGGACGAAGATCGTCCACTGTGATGAAGAGCACGTTCTTGCGCGGCAGGGAGGACGTCTTCACCCCCGACTTGGCCTTCGTCGCGAGCGCGTCGAGTTCTTCTACCTCGAGGCGGACGCTGACGACGTAAGGCGACTCGCCCTTCGTCCAGTGGCCGTAGGTCGTCGTCACGATTGTGCCATCCGGTAGCACCTCGACACCGGGGTACGCACAGTCGGCACCCTTGGTGTTGTCCATCAGCCGGACGCGATACTGGCCTTCTCTTCCAGCGACGATGTCGTCGAACGTACCGACCCACGCAACCCAGTCGCCCTTCGTCGGACTGACGTGAGTGCGATCGCGGAACGAGACGAAGAGTCGACCGTCCGGAAGATACTTGCCGGTGTGACGATCGCCGGTCAGCGACGCCGGTAGCTCACGCGGTTTCGTCCACGTTATTCCTTCATCGTCGCTGAATATCACGTACGAATTGCGTCGCCTCGCATTCTCTCGCAAGAGCACCGCTAGACGTTTTCCGTCTGGCGACCGGATGGACCCGGGTTCGCAGAGATGGACCTCGGTATCCTGCTGCACGACCTCCGGCTCCGACCACGTGAGACCGCCGTCCCCGGAAAACGTCTTGAAGAGCTTGAACAGAGCCGGTTTCTTCCGATCGGGCGTCGATCGAAAGAAGCGCCCGTCGTCGTGGAACATCGCCAGGTAGCTCCCGGGTGTCTTCAGCTTCTCGACGAAGCCCATGACGACGATCCCGCCCCACTCGCCGACCGGCTTCAGCTCGCTCCACGACTTGCCATCGTCCTCGCTGACCGAGAGTCGTGCCGGGTAGAGGCCCGACCACATGATGAGACGCTTCTTGCCCTCCGCGTCGATCACCCGGTGGATTGTCGGGACCTCCTTGCTGGTCGACCAGCTCTTCGGAGTCGGCAGCCGTTCGCTCCAGGTCAGACCGCCATCGACGCTGCGCTTGTAGACGATGCCCCCCCGGCCATGCCCCTTCGGGTAGACGCAAAGGATGGTCCGACCATTCTCGAGCAGAACCGTCGTCGGGTGACCAAGGTACTGCCCCTTCTCGCGATCGACGACCACCTGACGATGGCGATCCGCCGAGAGATCGAGCGTCGGGATCGTGTAGCCGCGACTCGCCGGGAGCTCGTAAGGCCGCTTCCGTCCGTGCAGAACGAAGCTCGCGATCTGCATCTGCGCACGCCACGGGCTGAATCCGATGCGCTCGAAGCCCGTGCCGTCGTGCTTCACGCGGTAAGCGACCTCCCCGTTCAGCAGGAACCGGATCTCCCCCTTCTCGCCGACGACTTCGAAGTCGAACCACTCGCCCCGTGGAAAAAACTCTGTCGGCGGTCCGAGTAGCTTCGTCCCCCCGAAGATCCCGCCGTTGAGATAGAGTGTGTCGCGGGCACCTTCGAAACCGAAGTGACCCGGCCCCAGAAAGAACGACGCCGCGCTCCCGCGCTGCTCCAGGATCCGAAGACGAGCCACGATTCGAAAATCGCCGCCGGCGGGAGCTGCCTTGGCGTAGAGATAGTTCTCTTCTCCGCGTCCCTCAACGTGTCGCTTGCGGGCGTACCACTCTCCCCCGTCGAGATGTACCGCCACCGGCTTGCCGTTCTCGATCAAGGGCGTCACGTCGGCGGCCATCGTCGGAACGCCGACCGCAAGCGCCACGAACGTGATCGACAGGATTTCTCGTGTCATTCTTCGGTCTCCCGGAGGTATTCCAGATAGCGCCAGCGATCTCCCGCGCGATAGCGTCCGCCGCCCTCGATGCGTGAGACCTCATCATGCTCCGCCTCGAGCCGTCGGAGCTTCTCGGCATCGAGCAGAGGATCCGCGAGCTCGACGCGATGTGCGCTCAGAGCCGCGAGAAGTCGGCTCTTCACTTTCGACAATCCCTCTGCGTCCGCCAGATTTCGCAGCTCGTGCGGATCCTGACTCAAGTCGTAGAGCTCGACGTCCGGCGGGCTGCTCCAGGTCGCGTAGGCCGACCGAACTCGCGGCAGCGCAACGTCGATCTCCTCCTGAGACGTTCCGTACTCGAAGAACGCTCCGTTCCGTCGGCGATAGATCTCCGCGACCGGGTTCTTTCGCCCGGGTAGCAAGTTCAGAATCAGCTTGAACCTCTCGTCTCGAACTGCCCGCTGCGGAAAGAAGCTGGCGGCGCTGTAGGCAGTACGCTCAGCGAAGAGGTAGCGGCGCCAGGCGACGTGTCGGCCGGCCGCCAGCGGCAGAAGCGACCGCCCGGGAAGCGTCGCCCGTGCAGGCAGCCGAGCGGCCTGGAGGATCGTCGGGAGGATGTCGATTACCGACACGAGCTCGTCGCACACGATCCCGCGCTCTGTCTGCTCCGGCCACCGCAGAATCAAGGGAATCCGCAGGCCGCCCTCGTAGCACGTCGCTTTGCCGCGAGAGAACTGGGCACCGTGATCGCCGAGGTAGATCACGAGCGTTTCGTGCGACGCGCCGCATCGCTCGAGCTCCGCGAGCAGCACCCCTACGCCGGTGTCGAGCCGCATCAAGCAGTTGTAGTAGTCGGCGGTTCCCTGTCTCAGCCGTGGAGAGTCTGCTCCGATGAACGGGAGCGTGCGCACCTCCGCGGCGCCGAGGGGGTCTTCCGGAAGGCCGTGTTGCTGTCGAAGAAGCGGAAAGTGAGCGTCCGAGAAGTTCACTGACAGGAAGAACGGCTTCCCGGCTGAAGACGTGAAGAAATCACCCGCGGTCCGAGCGATTCTCCTGACATCCCGTTTCGCGAAGCTCACCGCCGATCGATCGTTCCAGCGAAAGTCGAAGGGAAACGCCGACTCTGGATTCACATGAAGCTTGCCGATGAGTCCGGTCCGATACCCATGTGCCTTCAAGAGGCTCGCCGCGTTGTCCCACTCGCGGAACATCGCGTAGCGGTGCGTGGCCAGTCCGATCTGGCCACTCTGGAACGGGTAGAGACCGGTCAAGAAGCTCGCCCTGGAGACCGAGCAGACCGCGTGCGTGGTCCAGGCGTTCTCGAAACGCGCTCCGTCGGCAGCGAGTCGATCGAGGTTCGGCGTGCGCACGAACGTATCGCCGTAGCAGCCGAGCTCAGGTCCGTTGTCCTCCGAGACGATCAGAAGGACATTCGGCCGATCGGGGACGGCGGCGGCGACGGTCGCCGTCAAGAGCGCGAACGCGAGGAGCGATTTCCACTGTCTGATCGTCATTCTCCGTTCTCTCGATCGTCAGATCCCGAGCTCGGATCCGTTCTTCGCCGACGAGCCCCACCGCGAGCTCTCGCTGGTACGTCTCGTGAGCCGCCGGATCCGCATGCGCTTCCGACGAGCAGTAGATGAACCCCGACGATCGCCGCTGACGCGTCTCGAATCGGCTTTCTTCGGCGCGGTGAGGATCGGCTTTCTTCGGCGTGGTGAATCGTCAGAGCGTGATGCGCGAGCAAGTCTCCTTCTCGGGTGGGGAAAGCGATCTCGCTCTCCGTGTCCGCCGTCGTGCCATCGTCCACGATTCCCTGAGAGAAGCCGAGCGTCTCCTTTCAAGCGTCCGGCCTCATGCCACGTCCACGGGAGCGCGGAACATACCGGACAGGGTCATTCTCCTCGTCGACATCGTCGAGCGCGAGACACATCGTGACGGGCTCTCAGGGCTCCAGCATGAAGTGGTATCCGTCCCGGTGCGGAGGCATCGGCTTTCCGACGACTGGCGGCTTCTTGAACCGCTGCAGATTCCCGGGCACCGCCGGCGTTCCGAGGAGGCTCCGGGCCAGCTCACGGAATACGCTTCGCTCGAAGACCGCGGCGAACCGGGCGTCGTGGGCTCCGATTAGCTCTGGCCGCTTCAGCGACTCCGCTTCCGGGGGCAGCTCGAAATACACCTGCTCTCCCGGCATCGACGGCACGCGGTCACCGCCCGAACACCTCCCGGATCTTGATTCGTTGAAACACCAGGTGTGCCTGACTTCCCTCGTAGAGGATGCCGACCGTCTCTTCGTCGATTCTCGTCAAGCACGAGTACCCGGCTCCGACACCCTCGTCGACAAGCAGATGCCACTTCTCGGGCCACGAGACGCCTTCATCAACGCTGGCCTTGAGCGTGATCCGCCGCCGCGGAGCACGCGACACGCTGGGATTCGAGAACAGGAGCGCGTCGCTGTCCGCCCCGTTGTGGACTCTCCCGAATCGAATCAGACTCGCCATGCAGACCGGTTCGGGCAACGCCTTGCGGGAAGTCGAATGCACCGTCCACGTGCGACCGAGGTCGCGCGTGGTGTAGACCGATCTCGAGCCTCCTCGGTTGTCACGCATGTTGAGCATCAGAGATCCGTCACGAAGCTCGACGACCTGCGCCTCCGTCGTATCGGGCTTGGCTCCCGTACCGATCGTCCATCGCCCGCCTCCATCCCTGCTGTGAATGATCGTCGAGTGCGGCATGCCGTGCGCGTCGCGAAACTGAGCCGGGAAGACGAGAGTTCCGTCGTGAAGGGTAATGCCCTTGCCCGGGCCCTGTAGCAAGAGTCGCCATCGCGGGTCCTTGATCTGCCCGGTGATGTTGATCGGCGCAGACCACGTCTTGCCGTCGTCCTCACTCTTCACGACCACGAACTGCCCCGTCTCCTTCGGCCTCATTCCGGGCCGCGAACCGTTCCAGGCACGGTTACCGTGACTCCAGAGCGCCGCGACCCAGATCGTGCCGCGTCGGCGGTCGACGAGCACGCTGGGGTCGCCTACTCCGTTTCCATGACGAGGATCTTGCCGACGCGGAAAGTCGATGATTCGCTGCATCGGCTCCCACGTACGGCCACCGTCGACGCTTCGAGACATGCCCACGTCGATGTCGCCCGGCAGATCGCCGCCTCTCCCGTTTCGACAATCGTAAACCGCGATGAGAGTCCCGTCGTTCGTGGTCGCGAGTCCCGGGATCCGGTACGCGGCCACGCCGTCGTCTCGAGCCTTGCGAAGCGCCACTCCGATTCGCTTCGATCCGGCAGGCGCCGACGATCCGGGGCGAAGCTGCGAGCCGTCCGAGAACTCCACCCGTCCGCACCCGGCATCCACGATGTGATCCTGATCGGCCGACGGGCGAAGCCGCAGCGCGACCCAGAAGTAGTTCGCGCCGACGGAGAGGCGCCCGGAACCCCGGAATCTCAGGATCGGCTCCGCGCCTCGCGAGTCGCCGAACCGGGTAGCGCCCTCGAAGATGTCGGGGCTCGTGGTCTTCCGGGCGCTGAGCGTCGAGCGAGCGCCGGAGAAGTAGACGGAGACCGACTCCACGTCGTCGAGGTCCGTCGTCCCGCTCATCGAGATCTGAATGGCGGACACCGAGATCGGCTCGAGGCTGCCCGCCGCATCCACACGCAAACGCAGGACCGGACTGCCGGCGCCGCCGATCACGACCGGAGTGACAAGCTGCTCCGCCTTCGCTGCCATGACTCGCATCTCGGTCGGCCGGGTCAGTCGCAAGTCGTCGATCAGGACGCCCGATTTCGGCGGACTCGCGCAGCGGAACCGGAGCTTCTCGACGCCCGGATCGATTCCATCGACCGTCACCCTTGTCAGAAATCCTCCGACCCTGATCGTCTTGTCCCCTCGGTAGAGGGTGCTCCACTCGCCTTCGCGTAACACTTCGACAACGAATTCGAACGGCGCGTTGCGCGTCCAGCGCTCCGCCTGGAACGAGAGCGAGAACGGACGATCCGGGTCGACCACAGGCTTCAACTCGACGCAGCGGTCGTCGCCGCCGAAGATGTGGAGGCACTGGCGCCCCGAATGTCGATGGTGGCGATCGATCTCCGCGTGCCCCTTCTCGGCGAGCCACTGCCCCATCGGCGACGAGCGCCGACCGAGCTCCCCGGGAGCCAAGGTCTCGAAACCATCGATCGCCAGCAACCCCTTCGAGGCAGCCCCCATCGCGCGGGCGGTCGCCAGGGCGATCACCGCCGCACCGGACGCGTCGGGGTGAATCCCGTCACCGAACAACTCGGGCCTTCTCAACAGCGGCGACCGCATGTCCACGGCGGTGGCGCCGACCTTCTTCGCCGCCGACTTGATGCGAAGCGACATGTCCCGACGAATCCGCTCGTGGAGATCGTGGTGGCGGTGCTTCTTCGTCAGCGGGGCGAGCGGCGCCCATACGAACACCCTCGGTGAACTCCGTGACCCGTGGTAAGCGCGGAGAAGCTCGACGTACTCGCGCTCGAACGCCTCCTCACGACCCCGGTAGAGCGTGATGTCGTTGATTCCGAGGTTGATGACGACGAACTGAGGATGGAACTCGACGGCGTTCGAATGCTCGGTACTCGACAGAAAGCGCCCTCCACTCGTTCTCGCCGCGCTCATCACGGCCGAGCCGCTGCGGCCGAAGTTTCGCACTTCATACCCGTCGCCAAGGAGCTCCTGAAGCTGCGCGGGGTAGCTGTTGCTCCCTCGCTCGCGGATGCCGAGGCCGTACGTGATGCTGTCCCCGACGCAGGCGACGCGGATGCGGTCCGCTCGTGATTCCTCCGTCACCAGCAGCGCTCCGGCGAAGAGCGCAGCGAGGAGCGCTCGACAACGGTCTCCGCGTTCATGAACGAGAGGGCGCATCTCCGGCTCCTTCGCGAAGGTCCTCGATCGTAACGACAGTCGACACCTCCTCCGCTGGCTCCTTCTCGGCTGCGAAGAGCGCGGGATGGAACTGCCCCGCCAGCGGCTCATCTCGGGACGGCACGGGGAGTCCTTCGGAGTCTCCGCCCTGGCAAGCACCGGGGTCCGACCGCACTGCGTCCTTCACGACGTTCAGGACGACGGCGCGACGAAGCCGCAGCGACCCGTTCTCGTGGGAACCGTGCCTCATCAACGAATGCTGGAACAACGCACAGCCCCTCTCCAGCTCGATGAGCACACTGCTGACGAACGCCTCACGCTGCTCGTCGTCAAGCACCTCTCCCACGGCGTGCATGTCTCCCTTGAGGCCGGTGATCGGAAGAAGACCGTAACGACGACTACCCGGGACCTGGTACAGGCTGCCGTTTTCCATCGTGACGTCGTCGAACGCTATCCAACAGGTTAGATGACCCACCGGACACGTCCACGTCCAGTACGAGTAGTCCCGGTGCCACGCGACAACCCCTCCGTTCTCCACCCGCTTGCAGCACAGATGATCGTGAAGCTGCCGAGCCCTTCCGCCCAAGAACTGATACGCCGCCATGCGGAGCTCGGGAGCCCCCGGGAGATCGCGAAAGCCGGACTCGATCCGCCAGGCGCCGAGAGCGTGAAACAGCGTCCGCGTCGGATCCGCTGACTCGTTGCCAGGAAACTCGTGGAAGAGATCGCGTCGAGAGTGATCCCTCGGCGCGAGACGTGCGAGCTCCTCTGGCAGGACGTCGACCTGCTCGAGATCCAGCACGCCAATCCCGGGCATGTATCCTCGCCCGTGGAATCCACGGACTTGCTGGTCGCCGATCTGGTGGGCTGACCACCTCTCCCGGTTCCGAGGGCTCATCGAAAAAGACCCGTCAACGATCTGTAAACCATTGAGAGTTGCCCACTCACGAGCATCGCCGGGAGTTCGCCGTGGCTCGTTTCTCGGTTCATTCCGGTGTGGCGAAGGAGAATTATCGGAAGTCACCATTGACTGCAACAGCATGTAATAACAAAATCCCCGGCGGCCGGGGAAACAGAGGCACCGGGTGGAGCTGACGACACGATGAAGGAGACCCTCGCGCGTCGAGCGTACGATCAGCTGCGGCTCAAGCTCGCTCGTGGCGAACTGGCGCCCGGCTCTCGACTGGTCAATCGGACCCTGGCCGGCGAGCTCGGAATCAGCTTCACGCCCGTTCGGGAGGCGATCAACCAGCTCGCGAGCGAGGGCCTCGTCGAGTACGTGCGAGGCGGGGGCGCATTCGTCCGTCGCCTTGACCGCCGTAGCCTCGTCGAGCTTTACGACCTGCGTGAGCAGCTCGAGCCGTTCGCCGCCGCCAGGGCCGCGTCCCACATCACCGAGGACGAGATCGCGGAGCTGCAGGAGATCTGCGACGACTCGCACGAGATCGCTGATTCGATGCGCGAGAACGAGACTCAGGTCGCCAACGAAGAGCTCGCCCTTCGCTGGGTCGCGAACGAGGAACGGTTCCACCACGTGCTCATCGATGCCTCGCGGAATCGTTGGCTGACGAAAATCGCCAAGGATCTCTTGCTCGCGACGCAGGCGTTCGGGCCTCTGCTCGCCGATCCGGCGCTGTTGACGCTCGGCGCAGCCGCTTCGACGTGGAAGGGACACTCGGCCCTCGTGCGGCTTCTTCACCGCCGCGACGCCGACGGAGCGCGGGACTGGATGATCGAGCACATCCGAATCGGACGGGCTTACGTCCTCGAGCATCTGAAACGAACGAATCGGCTGGCTACGAGCTGAGCCGAGCCTCATCCGGGCCGGCATCGGAAAACGACGGAACGAGAACGGTCGACACGGGGATCCGAGCGACCGAAAGGACAACAACGGGTTCTGAGTCAAGGGTCTGAAGGAGTATCACCATGTCTCTGCAAACAGGGCCTCTCACGGTCTTCGCGGTCGCGTTATGTTTCGCCGGTACGTCGCGGCTCTCGATCCGAAAGATTCCGCGGACTTCCCGCACTCACTCGAGTTCGATGTCGATGGCGAGATCCCGTCAGTCGAAGGAGCGACCGACGGCTGGCAGGAGACTTCCTGGAACACCGTCTTCAGCGCTCCGACTCTCGAGGTCTCTCAAGGGCTCCTGAAGTTCAACTCCTTCAGCGCCACCGACACCGCCGCGGGCACGCCGTGGATTCACATGGACGGCGGCTCCGCCTGGGAAGCAGAAGTAGACGGGGCAACATCCTACACCCTCGAGATGGAGGTCCAGGTCGACGCCGACATCGGCGGCATGATCGTCTGGGCCGGCAACGGCGCGAACCGGTTGGTCCTGCGCGTCGGCACCGGCTCCATCAGCGCTGACGGTCCCGGCGGTGAACTCGACACCAGCGACAACAGCGCCGCTCCGGTCACCGTGCGCGTCGCCTACGACGGCGGCGCTTCGACCTACGACATCTACCGCGACGGCGCCCTGGTCGGGGACAACATCGCAGCCAGCGCCGGTGACGGCAACAACCGACTGATTCTTTTCGACTGCTGCGGCTCGACCGCCGCGCGCGGCGAGATGGAGTACCTTCGCTGGACTGCCACGGGCGCCCACGACACGGGAACCGCCTCGACGACCTTCGACCACGCCCTGGAGTTCGAGACCGACGGCGAGATCCCGTCGGTCGAAGGCGCGGCGGACGGCTGGGCCGAGGTCAACGGCTGGAGCATCGTCGGGCAACCCTTGCCGCGCCCGTCCCTCGAGGTCTCCGGCGGCATGATGACGGTGAAGACCGTTGGCGTCGGCGGTGGTCACGACGTGCGACAGCCCACCACCACCTCGGCGTGGGCCACGGAGGTCGACCCCGGAACGTCGTACACCTTCGAGGTTCGACTGCGGGTCACGGATCAGGGCGGCAGCCAGCCCGGCTTCTCGATCTGGCTCGGCAACGGCGCGGCCAGCGAGACCGCCATGGTGCAGGTGCGCACCGATCATGTGATGTACGGACGCAGCACGCAGGTGCTCCACGAAGGAGACAACTCGACGGAACTCGTGACGATTCGCGTCGCACACGACGGAGACAGCGGTCTGCACACCATCTTCCGCAACGGCATCGAGATCGGCAGCGATCTCGGCCCCTCCGATCTGCAGCATGCGAACAACTGGGTCATTCTCGCGGACTTCGGCGGCGCCAACGAGGTCGACGCCGAGGTCGACTTCATTCGCTGGGACGCGACGGGAGCGTTCGCCCCACCAACTCCCGGCGACGGCCGCGACGCCTCGACCTTCGCGCACAAGCTTCTCTTCGACACCGACGGCGAGTTGCCGTCGGTCGAAGGCGCGGAAGACAACTGGGAGGAGACCGGTTGGAACTTCGGCGGTGCGCCGAGCCTCGGGGTCTCCGGCGGCGCCCTGCAGTTCAACTCCTTCAGCGCCGCGGATACTCCTGCCGGAACCCCCTGGGTCCACATGGACGGCGGCTCCGCCTGGGAGGCCGAGGTCGATGGCGCGACATCCTACACGCTCGAGATGGAGGTGCGGGTCGACGCCGACGTCGGCGGCATGATCATCTGGGCCGGCAACGGCGCCAATCGCCTGGTCCTGCGCGGCGGCACCGGCTCCATCAGCGCCGACGGTCCCGGCGGTGAACTCGACACCAGCGACAACAGCTCCGCCCCGATCACCCTCCGTCTCGCCTACGACGGCGGCGCTTCGACCTACGACATCTACCGTGACGGCGTCCTGGTCGGGGACGACATCGCGGCCAGCGCCGCTGACGGCAACAACCGCCTGATCCTCTTCGACTGCTGCGGCTCGACCGCCGCACGCGGCGAGATGGAATACCTTCGCTGGACCGCCACGGGCGCCCACGACACGGGAACCGCCTCGACGACCTTCGACCACGCCCTGGAGTTCGAGACCGACGGCGAGATCCCGTCGGTCGAAGGCGCGGCGGACGGCTGGGCCGAGGTCAACGGCTGGAACATCGCCGGCCTGCCCCCAACGCTCGAGGTCGCCGGCGGCGTCGCGACCGCCAGGACCGTCGGCGTCGGCGCCGGTCACTGGATCGCGCAGCCCGTGAACACCTCGGCCTGGGCTGCCGAGGTCGACCCCGGCACCTCCTACACCTTCGAGACCCGCGTTCGCGTGCTCGATCAAGCTGGTACCCAGCCAGGCTTCTCGATCTGGCTCGGAAACGGCGCTGCCAGCGAGACCGCCGTCGTGCAGGTGCGTACCGACGAGGTCATGTACGGAACGAGCACGCAGACGCTGCACGAAGGCGACAACTCGACCGACTTCGTGACCATCCGCATCGCCCACGACGGCCCAAGCGGTCTGCACACGGTCTACCGAAACGGCATCGAGATCGGCGCGGACCTCGGGCCCTCGGACCTGCAGCACGCGAACAACTGGATCATCCTCATCGACTTCGGCGGCGCCAACGAGGTCGACGCCGAGATCGACTACGTCTGCTGGGACGCCACGGGAGCCTATCCTCCGCCCGGCAGCGGAACGGATACCGAGGCGCCCGCGGCTCCGACCGGCCTCACCGTGTCGATCGGCGTCGGCGCCATCGGCCTCGACTGGGACTCGAACACCGAGGACGACGTCGTCGGCTACAACGTCTACCGTTCCGAGACGCCCGGCGACGGAGCCGGGCTCGGCGGATACGATCGCGTGGGTGAGGGCGTCGGCTCGAGCGACTTCACCGACGACAGCGTCGTCGACGGCACCGAATACTTCTACGTCGTCACGGCGATCGACGCCTCGGACAACGAGTCCGAGCCCTCGGCTGAGGCCAGCGCCACGTCGGGCTTTGGCGAAGAACGCGATGCGGACGCCTTCGACCTCTGCCTCGACTTCGACGTCGACGGTGAGCTGCCTTCCGTCGAGGGCGCCGCGGATGGATGGACGGAGAGCGCCAGCTGGAACGTCGACGAGACCTCTCCCACGCTCAGCGTGTCGGCCGGTCTGCTCCACTTCAGCTCGGCACTTCCTGGCCAGCACTCGGTCGACCAGGCCGACGACGGCTCGTCAGCCTGGTCCTCGACGATCAGCGGCAGCACCTCGTACACCTTCGAGGCGAGCGTGCGAACGATCTCGGCGACGGGCGGGACGGTCTTCTGGCTTGCCAACGGAAGCAACCGCCTGGTCGTGATCGTCGGCACCAACACGATCACGACGCTCGGTGGCCTCGAGCTCCACGAGGGCGACAACAGCTCGCGGCTCGTCACCGTCCGGATCGGCTACGACGGAGTCTCCGGTCTCTACTACGTCTGGCGCAACGGTATCCTCGTCGGAGACGCGGTGCCGCCGGGCGCCGCCACGGGTCGAAAGGCGATCTTCCTGATCGACTGCTGCTCGAACATCAGCGTGGAGGGCGAGTTCGACTACGTCTGCTGGGAAGCGACGGGACTCTATCCGCCGGCGACGATCGTCGACGAAACGCCCCCCGCCGCACCGACTGGACTCGTCGCGACCGGCAGCTTCAGCGCGGTCGGTCTGGACTGGGACTCCAACGGCGAGGACGACCTGGCGAACTACAACGTCTACCGCTCACAGAGCGCAGGCGGACCCTACGACCTTCTCGCGGAGGCGGTCACGGTGAGCGCGTACACCGACACGGACGTGGTGAACGGCACCGAGTACCTCTACATCGTCACGGCAGTCGACGGCTCCGGGAACGAGTCGGACGAATCCGCCGAGGCGAGCGCAACGCCAGACGTGCCGCCGGAGCTCGGTGCGGCCGCATTCCCTCACTGTCTCTTCTTCGAGGAGAACGGCGTGCTGCCTTCGGTTGAAGGTGCTGCGGATGCCTGGATGGAGGATGCCGCCTGGAACCAGAACGACCCGGATCCGCCGATGCTCGCCACCTTCGATGGCCGCTTGATCTTCGAGACGGTTCTCGCCGGCCAGCAGTCGATCACGATGCAAGACGGGTCCGCCTGGGCGAACGAGATCGATCCGTCGACGTCCTACACCTTCGAGGTGAGCCTCCGGGTCGTCGCGGGCAGCGGCGACAATCCCGGCGCGACTCTCTGGTTCGCGAACGGCGCCACGCGGATGATTCTTCGCATCGGAACAACCGGCGTCTCGACGCTGCTGAACGGTACGCAGCTCGATGACAGCGACAACTCCACGGACTTCGTCACGATTCGCACGGCGTACGACTCCGCCACGGGCCTCTACCACATCTGGCGCAACGGCGTTCTGATCGGCGATGGTCTCCCTGACGAGGGAGCCGCGGCCAACGGTCGTACCGCGGTCTTCCTGATCGATTGCTGCTCGAGCGTCCAGGTCGCCGGTGAGTTCGATCACGTCTGCTGGACCGCAGGCGGGATGTTCTCCCCCGACATCACGGCCCCGGCGGATCCGACCGGGCTCGCGGCCGTCGCCGGCGATGGGCAGGTCGCCCTCGACTGGGACGACAACGGCGAGGGCGACCTCGCGGGCTACGACGTGCTGCGTTCGGAGTCGGCCGGCGGCCCGTACGACGCCGTCGGATTCGCCACGAGCAGCGACTTCATCGACGGCTCGGTCATCGACGGCGTCACGTACTTCTACGTCGTCGCCGCAGTCGACACGAGCGGCAACCCATCCGGAGTCTCGAATGAGGCCGATGCGACACCCATCGCTTCGGGAGGTCTGCAGCTGCCGGGCGACTGCAATCAGGACAGCATGGTCGATCTGTCCGACGCCGCCTGCCTCTTCGGCTTCCTGTTTACCGGCACGACCTCGGAGCTGCCCTGTGGGGACGGCTCGCAAGCCGATCCGGCGAACACGGCGTTGATCGACTGGAACGGCGACGAGGAGATCGACATCTCCGACGGCTCGGCGCTTCTCAACTTCCTGTTTCTCGGCGGCCCCGGGCACTCGATCGGGCTCGAGTGCGTACGAGTCGTGGGATGCGAGCAGGACACCTGTACTCCCTGACCCTCCTTGAAGGGCAGCGTCGCCGATGACGGCGACGCTTCCCGTCCACAACTGCCGAAGAGGATGACCCATGTACTACGTGAGAGTGTCCGCGCTTCTTCCGTCTCTTTGCTTCATCGCGGCGACGTCATGGGCTACGGACCTCGACCGGGTCGACTCGGAGGAGTTCCTGCACGTTCTCGAGTTCGATCAGGACGGAGTGCTGCCGTCCGCCGAGGCAGGCGCCTTCGCTGACGGCGGCGACGGCTGGGAAGAGCTCGGTGCCTGGACGATCGACGGGGGCGCGCCTCCGAGTCTCAGTGTCGCGGGCGGCGTGCTCAGCTACGACACCACCGGCTTCGGAGAGGGCGGCGCTCTGTTCTACCTGATCGACCACCCCGACGGCCTGTCTGCCTGGTCGACGGAGGTCAGCGGGGAGACGTCGTGGACGGTCGAGGTGCGGCTGCGGACGAGCGGGCCGGCGGACGGCGCGGAATCGGTGTCGGACCCGGGTACCGCGATCTGGGTCTCGGACGGCTCGGGCCGGCGTTCGGTGGCGGTCGTCGACGTCGACCAGGTCCGCTGGGGTGTGGGCGGCGGCCCCGTGATTCACGAGGGCGACAACGGGACAGAGTTCGTCACGATGCGAATCGCCCGCGACGCCGAGAGCGGCTGGACCTTCGTCTGGCGCAACGGCGAGCTCATCACGCGGGATTCGGATGGAACCGGGAACGACGGACGCATCGCGATCTTCATCCTCGACTACGGCGCCACGAGTGAGGCTGCCGGTGAGCTCGACTACGTGCGCTGGGATTCCGAGGGCGCGTTCGCCCCTCTGCCGGCCGGAGACGATACCCCGCCGGCAGCTCCCACTGGCCTCACCGCGGAGGGCGAGGACGGCCAGGTACTCCTCGACTGGGACGACAACGGCGACAGCGATCTGCTGTGTTACGCCGTCAAGCGCTCGACGAGCCCTGGAGGCCCCTACGAGGTGATCGACGCGGACGTACTCTCGAGCGAGCTTGTCGACACGGACGTCGCCAACGGAACGAGCTATCACTACGTCGTGTCCGCGACCGACGGCGAAGGCAACGAGTCGAACGACTCCGCCGAGGCGAGCGCCACTCCCGACGTCGGTCTCGACGTGACGCCACCGGCTGCCCCGACCGGGCTGACAGCGACACCGCAGGCCGGTGGCAATCTCTTCGTGGACTGGCTCGACAACGCCGAGCCCGACCTCGCGAGCTACACCGTCTGGCGCAGCGAGGTCACCGGAGGGCCCTACGACGTGATCGCCGACGGCCTCGGCCCCAGCGAATACGAGGACAGCAACGTCGATCCGCTGGTTCGCTACTACTACGTCGTCGCGGCTGTCGATGACGCGGACAACGAATCCGATCCGTCGAACGAGGCGAGCGCAGCGTTGACCGTCAGCCTCGGTGACAGGGTCGAGAAGGAGGCAGCCGACTTCCCGCACAAGCTCCTCTTCGACGTTGATGGCATTCTGCCGTCGGAAGAGGGTGCGGCCGATGGATGGGGCGTCGACGATGCGTGGAATACCACCGACGCCGCGCCTCCGAGCTTGAGCGTCGCCGATGGACTGTTGCGCTTCGAGTCTGTTCTCGCGGGCCAGCAGGCCGTGACTCTGCAGGCCGCGTCAGCGTGGGCAGACGAGGTCGATCCCACGACGTCCTTCACCTTCGAGGTCCGTCTTCGCGTGACGGCGTCCGCGGGCCCCAACCCCGGGGCCATCCTGTGGATGGCGAACGGTGAGCAACGCGTGATCATCCGCGTCGACACGAACGCCGTGAGCACGTTCTCCGGAGTCCTGCTCCACGAGGGGGACAACTCGACGGAACTCGTGACGATTCGGGTCGCCTACGATGCCGTCACGGACACTTTCCACGTCTGGCGCGACGGCGCGCAGATCGGAAGCAACCTCGGTAACGATGGGGCCGCTGCGGGCGGTCGCACCGCAATGTTCCTCGTCGACTGCTGCTCCTCGGTGCAGGTGACGGGCGAGTTCGATTCGGTCTGTTGGGACGCCACCGGGGCGTTCCTGCCTCCGGTGGACGAGAACGACGTCACTCCACCGGACGCACCGACCGGCCTGACGGCCGTCTCCGAGGACTCTCGCGCCCACCTGCGCTGGGACGCGAACACGGAGGAGGACTTCTCCAGTTACGAGCTCGGCCGCAGCGAGACTCCCGGTGGGCCGTACGACGTCGTGTACGTCGGCGGTGCCACATCCTTCACCGACGAAGGACTGACCAACGGCGCAACGTACTACTATGTCGTGTCGGCAACCGACGTGAACCGCAACACCTCGGACCCTTCGGCCGAGGTCGCCGCGACTCCCGAGGAAGGCGTCGATCTCACACCGCCCGCAGCACTGACCGGGCTCATCGGACGATCGACCGTCGACGGTGAGGTCTCGCTGAGCTGGGAAGTCAGCCCGGATCTCGACGCGGACACCTACAGGGTACATCGTGCCGAACGGAGTGGCGGCCCGTACGACCGGATCGCGGAAGGGATCCTCCTGTTCGAGACGGTGTACGTCGACGACGCGGTCTCGTTCGACACGACCTACTTCTACGTCGTGACCGTCGTCGATCTCGTCGGCAACGAGTCCGATCCCTCGAACGAGGTGGACGTGACCCCCGAACGCTTCGACGAGTTCGAGGAGCGCGCCGCGTCGGCGTTCGCGCACAAGCTCCTCTTCGAGGAAGACGGCGTGATTCCGTCAGTCGAGGGAGCTGCGGACGGCTGGGCGGAGGACGCGGCCTGGAACATAGACAGCGACGCCGCTCCGTCGCTCAGCGTCTCTGACGGACTGCTTCGCTTCAACTCGGTCCTGCCCGGCCAGCAGTCGATCACGCTTCAGGCAGGATCCGCATGGGCCGCCGAGGTCGATCCGGGAACCTCGTACACGTTCGAGACAAGCCTGCGAATCAGCGCGACGAACGCGCCCAATCCGGGAGCGACCCTGTGGCTCGCGAACGGCGCCACGCGCATCATAGTACGGGTCGATCTGAATCAGACGGCTACCTGGTCGGGGCTGATTCTCGACGAAGAGGACAACTCGACGGAGCCGATCACGATTCGCATCGCGTACCATGCGCCGACGGATCTCTACTTCGTCTGGCGCAACGATGAGCTCATCGGAGACGGTCTGCCAAACGACGGCAACGCCTCCCGTGGGCGCACCGCTGTCTTCCTGATCGATTGCTGCTCGACCGTCCAGGCCGAGGGCGAGATGGACTACGTCTGCTGGGACGCGACGGGCGCGTACGCTCCGGGCGACGACATCGTCGATCCGCCACGACCGCTGTTCTTCCGCGGCGACACCGACGGCAACGGCAACCTCGAGTTGACGGACGGCGTGTTTGTCTTCAACTTCCTCTTTCTCGGCGGGACGGAATCGACCTGCAAGGAGGCGACCGACTCGAACAACGATGGTAGAGTCGACCTGACCGACGGGGTCGTCATCCTCAACCACCTCTTTCTCGGTGGCGCCCCGCCCCCGTCACCGGGTCCACCGGCGATCGGCGAATGCGGGACGGATCCCGATCCGCTGGACTCACCGGGTGACCTCGGGTGTGAGGAGTACGGTTCTTGTCCCTGACCGTCAAGAACGACCGAACGTCCGCTGGAATCGCGCTCGTCGCGGTCCTCACGGCGGGCACGGCGTACGCCCAGACGCCGGAGATCTCGGAATTTCTCGCGGTCAACGACGGCCTCCTCCTCGACTCCGACAGGGATGACTCCGACTGGATCGAGGTCCGAAACCCCGGCCCAGGGAGCTTGAACGTCGAGGGCTGGCATCTCACCGACGATGCGCTGAATCCGACGAAGTGGACCTTCCCCGATCTCGAGCTCGCCGAGGATGCCCACCTTGTCGTGTTCGCGTCGGGCAAGAATCGCACGAACACCGACGTCGTCGATCCCGTCGACGGAACGGACTCGAGCGCGTTCGAGCACCGGCTGGAGTTCAACGTCGACGGTGTCCTGCCCACCCAGGAGGGTGCGGCAGACGGGTGGACGCAGGATGGATTCAACATCGGCGCGGGCGCCGCACCTCCGCGGCTCAGCGTCGCGAACGGAGTGCTCTCGTTCGACACCATGCTCGGAGGCCAGTGGTCGTTGATCAACGACGCCGCGTGGGCGGACGATGTCGGCCCGGAGACGTCCTGGACCTTCGAGGCGAGAATACGCGTGCTCTCGACCGCGGGCTCCACACCCGGAGCGACCCTCTGGCTCGCAAACGGCGCGGAGAGGATCATCCTGCGGATTGAGGAGGATCGGATTGTCACCTGGTCCGGAGACTTGCTTCATCAGGGCGACAATTCCGCCTCTTTCGTCGACGTCCGCGTCGCCTACGATGCGGCGAACGGAGGGTACGACGTCTGGCGCGACGGTGTGCTCGTGGGCGACCACATCGGCGACGAGGGTTCGGACTCTCGACGCTCGATTTTCCTGATCGATTGCTGCTCGAGCGTGCAGGTCGCTGGCGAGCTCGATCACGTACGGTGGGACGCCGGCGGCGTCTTCCCTCCCGATGGTCAAGGAGGTGGCGGGCTCCCCGAGTTACACACCGATTTCAACCTCTCATCGGAAGGCGAGTATCTCGCACTCGTTGCCCCGGACGGCACCACCGTGGCGACCGAGTTCTCGCCGCGCTACCCCGAGCAGCGTCGCAACGTGTCTTTCGGAGCCGACGGCTTCTTTCCGACGCCGACACCGGGAGCCCCGAACGGCGACAGCGTCGCCGGGTTCGTGGAGGCACCGGCATTCGGCGTCGAGCGGGGCTTCTTCGAGACACCGCTCGACGTCGAGATCGAGACCGGTACCGCTGGAGCCACGATTCGCTACACCACGGACAGCAGCAAGCCGTCGCCGACCCACGGAACCGTCTACACGGACGCCGTGCGGGTCGACACCACAACTCCTTTACGTGCTGTCGCTTATCGGGCCGGCTTCTTCCCCTCGAAAGTCGTCACGCACACGTACGTGTTCCTCGACGATGTCCTGCGGCAGACGGGGGCGGGTTTCCCCGCCAACGCGGACTGGGACTACGCCATGGACCCGAACGTCGTCGAAAATCCGCGCTTCTCAGGCGACATGCTCGACGATCTGAGATCGCTGCCCACGCTCTCGCTCGTGCTGCCGAAAGAGGACATGTTCGGTCCCGGCGGGATTCACGCCAACCCGACGCGAGGCGGCGCAGCGTGGGAGAGGGAGACATCTGTCGAGTGGATCCCCAAGGACGAGAGCCCCTCCGTGCAGGTCGACTGTGGCGTGCGGATCCAGGGGGCCGGCAGTCGTTTTCGCGACCTCGGAAAGAAGTCGTTTCGACTGGCGTTTCGGAGTGAGTACGGATTCTCCAAGCTTCGCGCACCGGTTCTCGGCGACGACGCGACGAACGAGTTCGACGACCTCGTGCTGCGCGGAAACTACTTCGACTCATGGACCGTTCACGTCGCGGGCAACGGAGAGAGCATCGGGTGGCAAGCCGCGCTCATGCTTCGCGACGCGTTTGCTTTCGGTAGCCAACGGGCCACCGGACACACTTCGCTCCATGACGCCTGGGCGCACCTCTACATCGACGGACTGTACTGGGGGATCTACAACGTCACGGAACGTCCCGACGAGAAGTTCGCCGCATCGTACTTCGGTGGCAGCCCCGACGACTACGATGTCCTGAAGCAGCGCCCACGAGGCTCTGCGAATGGCAGTCTCCCCGAGCTGGTCAGCGGCGATCGCGTCGCGTGGAACGAGCTGGTCACTCTTGTGAAGAGGAACATCGCCTCGCCCGCGGTCTACGCGCAGGTCGAGGAACGCCTCGCGATGGACAGCTTCATCGACTACCTGATTCTCAACCTCTGGGGCGGCAACCAGGACTGGCCGCACAACAACTGGTACGCGATCCGGAACAGCGTGGCTGGTGAGCCGTTCCACTTCATCTCGTGGGACGCGGAGAACTTCGTCTTCCTCTTGAGCGAGGCGGGGAAGCTCAACACCAGTGTGGACAACTCGCCCGGAATCCTTTACAGCCGATTGCGACGCAACGAGGAGTTCCGTGTGCGCTTCGGCGATCGTGTCCACCGTCACCTCTTTCACGACGGTGCGTTCACCCCGGAGCGGGCGAGCGAGCGATTCCAGCTCATCGTCGATGAGATCGTCGGGGCGATGGACCCCGAATCGGCACGCTGGGGCGATACGAGGATCGAGCCCCCCAGAAACACCATCGATCAGTTCCTGGTGACGGTCGACGACAAGATCGGACGCTACTTCCCGCAGCGCACTCGAATCGTCCTCGACCAGTTCCGTGGCATCGGACTCTATCCGGATCTGGAGGCCCCCCGGTTCAATCAACACGGCGGGCCGATCGACGCGGGCTTCGCGCTCAACGTGCAGTCGCCCGCCGGCGAGGTTTACTTCACTCTGAGCGGGGAAGATCCACGGCTCCCCGGCGGCGCCGGGGCGGCGGACCAGCCACGCGAGCGCCGCC
>CAYMLL010000078.1:0-10756 GCA_964390645.1 uncultured Planctomycetia bacterium
AAGTCGGCTCGCAGGCGGTTTCGTACACGACCGGGGTGCCGGTGATGATCGGAGCGTCGCTGATGCTCGACGGATCGTGGCGCGGAAAGGGAGTGTTCAACGTCGAGCAGATGGACCCCGACCCCTTCATGAAGCTCCTCGGTGAGCACGGGCTCTCGTGGACCGTGGAGGAGCGATGAGGCCCTGCGAGGGGCTGGATTTCGGGGCCGTGCCGACGCCTTGCCACATCGTGGACACGGAATGTCTGCGTCGCAATCTCGTCGTCCTCGCGTCGGTGAGGGAGCGTGCTCGCTGCAAGGTTCTTCTGGCGCTCAAGGGCTTCGCGATGTTCAGCCTCTTTCCGCTCTGCCGCCAGCACCTTTCCGGGGCGAGCGCGAGTTCGCTGTGGGAGGCCCGTCTTGCGCACGACGAGCTCGGCAGGGAGCTCCACGCGTGTGTTCCGGCGTACCGTCCCGACGAGCTCCAGAGCTACCTCGAGATCGTCGACCACATGACGTTCAACTCGGTATCCGAGTGGCGACGACATCGCGACGCGGTGCGGGGAGCCGAGCGGCGGATCGAGTGCGCCATCCGTGTCAACCCGGAGTGTTCGGTCGTCCGTCCGTCGATTTACGACCCGTGTGGACCACGTTCGCGGCTTGGCGTGACGTCGCGGGAGCTGTGCGCGGACGAGCTCGAGGGCGTCAGCGGTCTCCACGTTCACGCCCTCTGCGAGCAGGGCGCCGACGTGCTCGAGCGCGTGCTGCGGATCGTCGAGCAGCGCTTCGCCGGACTCCTTGATCGTGTGTCGTGGGTGAACCTCGGAGGCGGCCATCACATCACGAGTGCCGGTTACGACGTCGACCTGCTGGTTGCCGAGATCGAGCGTCTTCGCGAGTGCTGGGGGGTGGAGGTCTACCTCGAGCCAGGCGAGGCGGTCGCGATCAACACCGGCGTGCTCGTGGCGACGGTGCTCGACGTCTTCGAGAACAGGATGCCGATCGCGATGCTCGACACGTCAGCGAGCGCTCACATGCCGGACGTTCTCGAGATGCCGTACCGACCGAGCGTTCGCGGCGCGGGCGAGGCGGGTGAGAAGGCGTGGACATGCCGGCTCGGCGGGGCGACCTGTCTTGCCGGCGACTTCATCGGCGACTACTCGTTCGACGCGCCGCTCGAGCCCGGCGAGCGCGTCGTCCTCGAGGACATGACCCACTACACGATGGTGAAGAGCACGACGTTCAACGGGGTGAGGTTGCCGTCGATCGCGACCTTCGACCCGGCTCGCGGGCGGCTCGACGTGGTTCGCGAGTTCTCGTATGAGGACTATCGCGGGCGTCTTTCCTGACGCGGGGCCTTTCCTGACGCGGGCGTCTTTCCTGACGCGGGGGCGCCTTCGCTGATGCGGGGGCGCCTTCGCTGATGCGGGGGCCGTGGACTACCAGCGGCGAATCAGGATCAGGTTGAGGTTCTCGTTCAACGAACTGAAGACCTCCTCGAAGTCCGCCATCCTTCCCTTCGGCGTGGAGCATTCGATGGTCGCGACGCCGTCGATCTGCACGAGCATGAACCGGAGGACCTCTCGAGGCTGCTTCTTCGGTTCCTTCTCTCGCCCGGAGTCCTTGCCGTTCCTGTCCTCGTCCTCGTCCTCGTCCTCGTCGCCGCCGCCGCGGACGACGATGCGGCCGCCCTCGCGCACGAGACTCCAGCCGAGAGGCCGCTCGCCCGTGTCGGTATAGCTGACCTTGTATCCTCCGAGTCCGCCGATCTTCACCTTCTCGTGCTCGAGGTCCTCGAAGTGCTTGTGGTTCTTTATCCACTTCTCGAAGAACTCCGGCGCCTTGGCGTTCTCGATGTTGTTCTCGTAGTAGATCCGTACCTGCGCGTCGGTGCCCGGCTTGATCATGCCGACGAGCATCTTCTTGTCCTCCGAGTCCGCGAAGAACTCCCACTCGACGCCGGGCGCCTTGAACTCGAACTGGAACGTGTCGCTGACGAAATAGTCGCCCTTGATCTCGCCTGCCGGAGGTGGCTCGAGGTTCAGAGTGAAGTCGACGTACTCCTTCTCGAGATTCTCGACACCGTCGAAGTACTTGTCGGCGAGATCGAGAAAGTCGCCCTTGTTCAGCTTGCGCTCGATGCCGGTCGCCCAGTACCGTTGCATCAGCTTCTCGCCCTTCTTCGACGGGTGATTGACGAGGAAGTAGATCAGTCCCCAGGCATCCGCATAGTGGCTGCCGGAGAAGCCGTTGTAGCGCGTCATGGAGACGAGCTTGTCGATTTTCGTGTGCCGCTTGGCGAGCATCTTCTCCTGCAGGTGGGAGAGTCGGTCGCGGGGGATCAGGCCGACCGTGATCTTCTTCTTCTCGGCGTCGAACTTGCTGCCGTCACCGAAGTACACCGCGAGGCCCTCGATGAGCCAGATCGGCAGGTTGTCGAATCCGCCCTTGAGGACGAGCCCCTGGTAGTAGTGCGTTCCTTCGTGCGCGAGCACGCCGAAGGTCGTTCCGGTGAATCCGAAGGTGCCGTGGTATGTCGTGATGCTCTGATTGGACGGCATGTAGTAGCCGCCGAGCCCACGCCCGCCCCAGCGCGCGTACTGGTCGGTGGAGATGAAGTCCTCCTGGTTCGCATGGACCCGCACCGGCGCGCGAAGTCTGCGGAGCGTCTTGCTGAGGAACATCTTGGACAGCTTCGCGCGGATGAGCTCCATGATCGCGCCGTACTTGCGCGTCACGTCCCTTGACGAGTTGCAGAGGACGAAGAAGTGCCGCGTCCTGAACTCGTTCCAGGAGCCGGCACGGTACTCTCTTTTCATCTTGAGGCGGAACTTCTCGGCGTTTTCCGCCCGCTCCTTGCGTGCCGCCTCGATCTTCCGGGCCTCGGTCTTCGAGAGCTTCGTGCGCGGCAGCAGCTTGATGTTTTTTGGCGGCTCGCCGGGCTTCACGACGGTGCGTGAGTCGGGTTCGCCGTCGCGGGAATCGTCGCCTTCCTCGACCTTGTCGGGCGTCTTCGACTCGCGGACCAGCTCACCGTTGTCGAGGGTGTATCCCGCGGCAAGCTTGAGCTCGACCGACTGCTCCGAGATCCACTTGCCGTCGAGTCGCGCCCGGCCGAGTCCGCGGTGCGCGGCGTTGTTGTCGGGCTCGAGCTCGAGGATCTTGCGCAGGCACTCGCGATACTCGGGCAGGAGCGCCTTCTTCTTCGAGAAGCGGGCGAGCTTCTTCCAGTTCTCCGCGGTCCGGGCCTTCTTCTTGAACTCGCGGTAGACGTCCCGCGCGTCCTCGTCGAAGGCTCGAGCGATCGACTCGACCTTGCCGCGGTCGAAGAAGAGCTTGCCGTTCATCGTGCGGACGACGACGACCTTGCGCGTGACGTCGAGGACGCGGCAGGCGATCGGCTTGCCGCCGACGACCACCGAGTCCGGTGTGCCCGCCTGCCCAGGGCTCTCCTGGGGTGCCCCGGCCTCGAGGGCGAGGGTCGCTTCCCGGGCGAGGACGGACGGGCCCGTGTTCGGCAGGCCGACGACGAAGGCGGTCGCGGCGACGACCGGGGGTCCGGCGATCGCGAGGAGCCAGATGCCCGGATGTCGGTCACGCGGACGTGTTGCCGAAATGCTCATGATCCGCCCTCGAGAGTACCTCAAGTTGTTTTATATGAATTACTTAAGATCTTGTAGCGACGACGTCTCGACGCCGATCTCTGGGGTTCTCGGGGAGCTCCGGACCGCTTGTCTGCCGTTGACGCGACAGCTACAATACCCCGTTCCCCGGCGCCGAGGGAGTGTCTTTTTGACGGACCCGGTCCGCGCGAGTTTCACGCTTTCGGCGTCGAGTCCGTCAACCGGGACGGCCCGGGGGCGATCGCCACGAGAGTCGGAGACCCGTGCAGCTACCTGTCGATTCCGAGTCCGATACCGCCGACGGAATTCCGCCGGAGGCCGCCCTCGAGGAGTTGCGTCAGACGCCGTCCCCGGAGCGCGTCCGAGAGCTGGGCCACGCCCTCGGCGAGAGACGGCTGAGCCTTGCGGAGTGGGTCGAGCTGCTGCCTCCCGGTCGCGCGGCCAGGGGCCGGCACGAGCATCACGGCGTCGCGCTGGAGGACTGCTCGGCGCCGCTCTGGATCGACGACGAGGAGCTCGTGCGCCTCGCCGACGTACGTCGACGGGAGCTCCATCCGGACGACGTCGTCACCTATGTCGTGGATCGCAACATCAACTACTCGAATGTCTGCACGTCGATCTGCAACTTCTGCGCGTTCTACCGCTCTCCGGGTGAGGACGGCGGTTACGTCCTGGAGTACGAGGACATCTTTCGCAAGGTCGAGGAGACTCTCGAGCTCGGCGGCAGCGGCATCCTCATGCAGGGTGGGCTCCACCCGGATCTGCCGCTCGAGTGGTACACGGAGCTCTTGCGCGAGCTGAAGGCGCGTTACGGCATTCACCTCCACTGCTTCTCCCCGACCGAGATTCTCGGGTTGCAGGAGGTTTCCGGCCTCGGCGCTCGTGATGTTCTCCTTGCGCTCAAGGAAGCGGGGCTCGACTCGATGCCGGGTGGTGGCGGCGAGATTCTCGTCGATGAGGTGCGGCGCAAGCGTCGTTCGAAGGTGAGCTCGCGCGAGTGGCTCGAGATCATGCAGACCGCGCAGGATGTGGGGTTGCCGACGACAGCGACGATGATGGTTGGGAAGGTTGGCAGCCACCAACTGGTGCGAGTCTCTCGAGCACCGGCTCCGGCATCTTGAAGTCATCCGTGAGCTGCAGGACCGTAGCGGCGGCTTCGTGTCGTTCATCCTCTGGAACTTCCAGCCAGACAACACGCCGCTCGGTCGCGTGATCAACAAACGTGTCGAGGCGGCCGAGTACCTTCGCTGGCTGGCGGTCTCTCGCATCTACCTCGACAACATCCCCAACCTCCAGGTGTCCTGGTTGACGCAGGGGCTCGAGGTCGGGATACAGGGCCTGCGATCGGGCGCGAACGACCTCGGCAGCACGATGATCGAGGAGAACGTCATCCGTCCGGCGGGTGCTCACCACGAGGCGACCGACGAGGCTCTCCGACAGGCGATCCTCACCGCCGGATTCACGCCGGTTCTGCGTAACGCGGCGTATGTGCGGCTCGAGTCCGAGCGGGCCCATCCTCTGTCGCGCGACCCATCGAGATCTTGAAGCGCCATGACGAGGCAACTGGCCCTCGACGCGAGTCACCGCGAATCCGCGGACGCCTTCTCCATCGTCTGGAATCACCGGCTTCCTGCCGGCTTCAACAGGGAGCCCGCCGAGGAGTACGCGGCCGTTCGTGGTGCGGTCGGGCTCTTCGACCAGAGCTATCGAGGCGTTCTCGATCTCGTCGGTGACAGCGTCGACGGCTTCCTGCAGCGACTCGTGTCGACGCACGCGACGGGGTTGAGCCGGAGGTCGGGGCAGGAGTCGGCATTGCTGTCCGCGAGGGGCCGGCTCCTGGGGGCTTTTCAGCTCCATCGTGTCGGTGAGGAGCGCTTCCGCATGGTTCTGGGCGAACCCCTCCGTGACGGCCTCGTCTCCGCGCTTCGCAGGTACGCGTTTCTCGACGATATCGAGCTGGACGATCGTGAGCAGGAACTGGTGGTGCTCGCGCTTGCCGGGCCGAGGAGCGTCGATGCGCTGGATGGCGGACGGCTTCCGGGCGAGCGTCTGGAGCGAGTCGCGGGCTCGCTGGCGGACGTCGATGTCGAGATCGTACGGGCCAGCGAGACGGACGAGGACGGCTTCGAGATCTGGGCGCCGCGTGCGCAGGCCGCGGCCGTGTGGGCCGCGCTTCTGGGGCGTGTCGAGCGCCTCGGCGGATTGCGAGTCGGGTGGCGCGCGGCGGAGTCTCTGCGCGTCGAAGCAGGTTTGACTCGCTACGAGATCGACTACGATGACGATGGCTTTCCATCGGAGGTGAATCACGGTCACCGGCTGACCTACGACAAGTGCTACGTCGGCCAGGAGGTCGTCGCGCGCATGCAGACCTACGGTCACGTCAATCGCAAGGCGTTCCATCTGGCGCCGGACGGTGAATCGGAGCTTGCCTCCGGAACGTCTTCAGGTTCTTGATGCCGACGACGACGCGGGCCACGTCACGAGCGTCTGCGACGCGTTTCGCGCGCACGCCCCGCGTGGTATCGGCATGGTTCATCGCAAGTACTGGGAGAGCGGCGAGCTCTGCACGGAGCGTGGCACACGGATCGCGCTTTCAGAGCTCCCCGAGCAGAAAGGGATCGCACGTTGATCGTCCTGAAGTTCGGCGGCACGTCCGTCGGCGGCCCGAACGAGATCCGCCAGGTCGGCCAGATCATCCAGAGTCGTGTGGAGCGCCGGCCGCTCGTCGTCGTCTCCGCCGTCGGCGGGATCACCGATCGGCTCTTCGAGATGCGCACCCTGGCGCTCGAGGCCGGTGACTGGAGCGGACATTTCGACGCTCTACGACAGACCCACCACGATATCCTCGAGGCGCTCGATCTAGACCGGACGCTCGTCGACGGGCTTCTCGATGATCTGCAGGGGCTCGCGCGTGGTATTTCGCTGATCCGGGAGACGACGCCACGATCGCTCGACTACCTCGTCTCGTTCGGAGAGAGGCTCTGCTCCCGCATCGTCTCGGCTTACCTGCGTTCGATCGGCGTGGATTCGCGTGCATGGGACGCCTTCGACGCGGGTCTTGTCACCGACGATCGTGCCGGCGCCGCGCGGCCCCTTCCCTCGGCAGACGAGCGCATCCAGGCCACCTTCGAGGAGATCGAGGGTGTTCCGGTCGTCACCGGCTACATCGGCAAGGATACCGAGGGCAACATCACGACGCTCGGCCGCGGCGGCAGCGACTACTCGGCGTCGATCTTCGGCTCGGCGCTCGGTGCCGAGGAGATCCAGATATGGACCGACGTCGACGGCGTCATGAGCGCGGACCCGCGCCTCGTCAAGGAATCCAGGTTTTGCGAGAGGCTGTCCTACGCCGAGGCGAGCGAGCTGGCGTTCTACGGCGCCAAGGTCGTTCATCCGGCGACGATGATCCCCGCGGTCGAGAAGCACATTCCGATCCGTGTCCTCAACACATGGAAGCCGGAATTCCGGGGCACGACGATCGTCAACGAGCTCGACGAGGGAGAGAAGGGCGTCAAGTCGATCACGAGCAAGAAGAACGTCACCGTCGTCAGTGTCGTGGCACCCAGGATGCTGCTTCAGTACGGTTTTCTCGCTCGTGTCGCGGAGATCTTCAGCCGCAACGAGGTCGTCGTTGACATGATCGCGACATCCGAGGTGAGCATGGCCTTCACGACGACGGCCGCCGCGAATCTCGATCAGGCGATCTCGGAGCTGTCACGGTTCTCGGAGGTGACCTTGCGTCATCAGTTGGAGCAGATCAGTAGCGTCGGGGAGGAGATTCGCGACCGTGTCGGCTTCGCGTCCGTCGCCTTTGACACTCTGCGCGAGGTGGGTGTCAACGTCGAGCTGATCTCGTTCGGTGCAACGCGCATCAACCTGAGCTTCCTCGTCGAGCAGGAGAGGGCGAGGGAAGTCGTGCTGGCGCTTCACGAGCGACTGTTCGAGAACTGAGGCGTCACGCTCGATGAGAATCGCTCTCGCCCAGATCAACACCATCGTCGGAGACTGCGAGGGTAATCTCGCTAAGGTCCTGGAGTGGCTCGATCGAGGGCGCCGGGACGACGTTGACCTCGTGGTTTTTCCGGAGAGCACCCTGCCCGGATACCCGGCCGAGGATCTGCTCGAGAGGCAGGATTTTCTCGACGAGCTGGAGAGCGTTCTCGCTCGTGCGGTCGACGCTTGCCGCGGCATCGCGATGGTGCTGGGAACCGTTCGCCGGGCGGAGGGCGAGAACGGCAATCCGATCCATAACAGCGCGGTGCTCGTCGATGACGGCGCGATTCTCGGCTGGCAGGACAAGACGCTTCTGCCGACCTACGACGTCTTCGATGAGGGACGCTATTTTCGTCCTGCGGATACCCATCCGGTCTTTTCCTTCCGGGGACGCAAGCTGGCGCTGTCGATCTGCGAGGATCTCTGGAACGATCCGCTCTTCTGGAATGACAGGCGCTATCCGATCGATCCTGTCGAAGAGTGGGTGCGCAGGGGTGGGGCCGATACGATCGTATCGATCTCGGCATCGCCGTTCAGCGTCGGGCGTCCGACCTTTCGCCGCCAGATGCTCGCGAACACGTGCAGGCGTTACGGCGTCGATCTGCTCTGCTGCAATCTCGTCGGTGGTAACACGTCGCTCGTCTTCGACGGCAACAGTGTCGCGCTCGATATACTCGGGCGCGTTCGTGCGGTCGGCGGCTCGTTCGAGGAGTCGTTCTCGATCGTCGACCTGGAGTCGCGAGGCGCGGCGTCGATCAGGGTGCAGGCTGACGCTGACGCTGACGCTGACGCTGACGCTGACGCTGACGCTGACGCTGACGTACGGGACGCCTACGAAGCTCTCGTGCTCGGCACTCGCGACTACCTCCACAAGAGCGGATTCCGTGGCGCCGTCATCGGGCTCAGCGGTGGTATCGACTCGGCCCTGACCGCGGCCGTGGCGGTCGAGGCGCTCGGTGCGGACGCGGTCACCGGCGTTGCCATGCCGTCCAGGTACTCGTCGCCGGGGAGCGTACGGGATGCGAGAAGGCTTGCCTCTGGACTCGGCATCCGTCTTCACGAGCTGCCGATCGAGAGCATTTTCGGCGCTGTGCTGCAGACGCTCGCTCCGGTCTTCGAGGGACGTGATGCGGACGTGGCCGAGGAGAACTTGCAGGCTCGCATTCGGGGCATGCTCCTGATGGCGCTGTCCAACAAGTTCGGCTCGCTGCTCTTGACCACGGGAAACAAGTCGGAGCTCGCCGTCGGCTACTGCACGCTCTACGGCGACATGTCCGGGGGGCTTGCGGTCATCTCCGACGTGCCGAAGATGCTCGTCTACCGCATCTGCCGCTGGCTCAATCGCGGGGAGGAGGTGATTCCACAGCAGACGATCGACAAGCCTCCGTCGGCCGAGTTGCGTCCGAATCAGAAGGACGAGGACTCTTTGCCGTCGTACGACGTGCTCGACGTGATCCTCGAGGCTTACATCGAGGAGGGGCAGGGCATCGAGGACATCGTCGAACGGGGGCTGGACCGGAAGCTCGTTCGCGAGGTCTTGCTCAAGGTCGACCTCAACGAGTACAAGCGCAAGCAGGCGGCCCCGGGCCTACGGATCACGTCGAAGGCCTTCGGTCACGGAAGGCGCTTCCCGGTCGTGAAGCGTCTTCGACGGTAGCATCGTCGGGTGTCACCGGTGACAATCGGGATCGGAGACGCGGACGCATGACGAAAGGACGAGACATGAGAGCGTGGATCATCGTGGCGATGAGCGCGACCGCCCTGGCAGCGGGACCGACCGAGAACTGGAGCCAGTTTCGGGGGCCGGGTGCACGTGGTGTCGGCGAGGGTTCGGATCTCCCGGCCAGGTGGAGCGAGACCGAGAACGTGGCGTGGGTCGTCGACGTTCCGGGACGTGGGTGGTCCTCTCCGGTCGTTCACGACAATCGCGTGTTTCTGACGACTTCGATCTCCGCGGGCAAGGAGAAGAAGCCCAAGAAGAGTCTCTACTTCGGCGGCGATCAGAAGGAGCCTTCCCCGCACGAGCATCTGTGGAAAGTGCTCTGCATGGACTTCGAGAGCGGCAAGCTCCTCTGGGAGAGCGTGGTCCACAGGGGCAAGCCGGTCGGCCCGCGACACATCAAGAACAACTACGCGCCGGAGACGCAGTGCACCGACGGCGAGATGGTCTATTCGTACTTCGGGGACATCGGTCTGTTCGCGCACGACATGACGGGCGAGCTGCAGTGGAAGCGTCCGACGAAGGCGTACAAGACCCGCTACAACTGGGGCAACGCGGCGTCGCCCGTTCTCTTCGAGAACCAGATATTCGTCGTCAACGACAACGAGGAGGTGTCCTTCGTCGAGGCGCTCGACAAGAAGACGGGTACGGTGCGCTGGCGTGACGAGCGCAGAGAGAAGAGCAACTGGTCGACGCCGTTCGTCTGGAAGAACAAGAAGCGCGCCGAGCTGATCACGCCCGGAACCCGGCGCACGCGCTCGTACAGCCTCGCCGGCAAGCTTCTATGGGAGCTCGCCGCGCCGATGTCATCGATCACCATCGCAACGCCGTACGCGGCGCATGGGCTTCTCTTCGTCAGCTCAGGCTACGTCGGTGACAACAAGCGTCCGATCTATGCGATCCGTCCGGGAGCCTCGGGCACGGTCGAGGTCGGGAAGGACAAGGCGTTGCCCGAGTCGATCGCGTGGGCAAGTCCGCGAGCGGCGCCGTACAATCCTACGACACTCGTCTACGGCGACCTTCTCTACGTTCTCCACGACTTCGGCTTCTTCGCCTGCTACGACGCGAAGACCGGCGAGGAGGTCTACGGCAAGCAGCGGGTTCGCGAGCGCCAGCGCACGCCGTTCACGGCGTCGCCGTGGGCGTACAACGACAAGGTTTTCTGTCTCAGCGAGGACGGCGTCTGCTTCGTCTACGCGGCGGGGCGGAAGCACGAGAAGCTGCACGAGAACAAGCTCGACGATATGTGCATGGCGACCCCGGCGATTGCGCGAGGGAGCCTCTTCATCCGTACGATGTCGAAGCTGTACCGGATCTCGAAGGGCTGAACCCGGCCTCCTGTCAGCGTACGCGTTCGACGTTCGGTAGCTCGATCCCCTGCCGCTCGAGGTCCTTGCGTGCCGCTTCGGCCCAGCCGCGATTAGCCGCGGGGCTCTGCGGGG
>CAYMLL010000078.1:10769-25516 GCA_964390645.1 uncultured Planctomycetia bacterium
AACGTCTCGAGCTCGCGATTCGGCGAAGCTCCCGACGCCGATGACCCGACCAGGCTCGAGCCACTCGATGGAGCGACGCAGAGCACGGTTGCAGACGTCGTAGAGCTCTTCGCGCTCCGCCCTGGCGCACTTGTCCGGTGTGCGGTTGCGGCCCGACTCCTCCATGAAGACGAGCGGGCAGTAGTTGATGATGTAGAAGCGCTCGAAGAAGCTCTCCGGCGTGCCGAAGGTCTCGCGGGCCCATTCCCACAGCCTCCTGCCGCTGACCTCGCTGCGTGAGCATTCGAATCCGTGGATGGGTCGCTTCGGGTGTTCGCCCTCGGGCTTGCCAACCTTGCCGCGGATGCCGAGCCAGTCACGCACGTGGCTCACCTCGCCGAACGGCACGCCGGTCTGCGCCATTCCGAAGGGACCCGGGTTCATGCCGAGCAGGACCGCCTCGGTGTTCTTGCGGGCGAAGCGTCGAATGTACTCCTCGTGCGGTGCGCGGGCGTAGACGAGCGGGTTGTACACGTGGGTGACGGGAGCCGAGAAGCGCAGCGGCTCGAGCTCGCGGACGAGGTCGCGGGTGATTCGCAGCAGAGCACGGGACATGGGGTTCTCCAGGGGTTCCGGACAGAGTACCGACGGGGGGCGCTCCAGGCTACCCCGCGGAGGCCCCTGACGGCGGCGTGACCGGCGCGCCCTCAGAACTTGACCGCCACGGACGCCGTGCCGAGGAGCGTGCGGAACGACGTCCCTTCGTCGGGCAGTCCGGAGTTACCGGGAGAGAAGGCTGCCGCGCCACGGAAGTCGAGCCCGACGCGGAGGCTGACGCTCTCCATGCTGTACTCGATTCCGGCGCTCGCCGAGCTACTGAATCCCGCGCCGGCGTCGAGAAACCTCGTCGTCACGCCTGCTCGCGTGACGAGCACATCGTCGTTGTAGGTCGCTCCGGCGCCACCCTCGACGAAGACGAGCCAGCCGTCCGCGCCGCGTGGGTCTTCGTCGAGCAGAATGTCACGCACCTCGTTGTAGTCGAAGAGGTTGCCGAAGACCGCGAAGGGGATCTGCAACCGGATCATCAGCTCGGCGGTCAGCATGTCGAGGCTGTCGAAGGCGAAGATACCTGCCGGTGCCTCGAGTGTCCGGCCTTCGTAGCCCTGGTAGCTCGCGCCGACGCCGAGGACGAGCGGGGCGACGGGCTGATAGTTGATGTCGAGCCCGACGAGCGAGCCGTCATCGAAGAGATCTTCGTAGTCGGCAAAGTCACCGCTTCCGAAGAGCATCAGGCTGTGCTCGACGCGCGCCGCGACGTGGACGCGGCTCGGCGGCTGCGGGCTGCTATCGCCGGGGTAGCCGGGGGCGAGCGTGAGGTCCTTTTGCTCGAGACGGCCGGCATCGTCGAAGGTCAGGTGGATCCTGTTCGTCTGCTCGTCGCCCTGGAAGTACTGGAAGACGTTGTGTCGGTAGCCGAAGTACGAGAGGGGTACCTGCAGGCGGATGCTGACGTCCGCCGCGTCCTTGTGGAGCCACCAGAGGTGATCCTGATCGGCGTCGTTCTCTCGCTCGATGACGTCGGGTGCGCCGAGCTTCCGGAGTGCCTCGGCGAGACTTGTCTCACCGACCTCGAGACTCCGGTACTCGTCGGTGGCGAGCGGGACGTTGACACGGTCACGGCGGACGTCAAGCGCGCAGCCGAAGAGGCTCGGTACGACGATGAGCAGAGCGGCCTGGCAACGAACGCGGTGGGACGCCGTCGTTCCGGTCACTGACCGAACGGGAAGCCGAAGGCCGCCTCCTGGGCGTGCAGGCTCGTGCCGACGGCCGATACCTTGCCGTCAGTCTCGAAGAAGACGACAACTCGATCACGCTTCTCGTCCGAGTTCCCGAAGTTGATGAACGCCAGCGCGACGCCGGTGTACTTCGTCGTCGTATGCTCGTAGACATACGCGTGTTCGCGCACGGGGTCGTTGTCCTTGCGGATGTACTCGATCCGATTCGGTGCGCCGAGGATCTCGACGACCTGCTCCTTTGTCATGCCCTTCTCGATTCGACCGGCTGCGTCGGGCGAGATGCGCTGGTCCTCTTGCTGGCGTCCCATCACCGCGCAGCTCGAGATGAGCGTGCAGCAAACGACCGAGGCGAACGAGCGAATCATGGCGTATCCATTCCTGTGTGGGGCGTTTCCTTACTTGACGGTCACGTGTCGTCGATGGTCGAGCAGTCCTGCTCTCGGAGGAGCAGCGCGTCAGGATCCCTCCAGCCACGCGAAGCTCCCGTCTGCATAAAGTTCCTTCTTCCAGATCGGTGCGCGCTTCTTCAGCTCATCGATCGCGTATCGCAGTGCGTCGAACCCTCCGGCACGGTGGGGGCTCGAGACTGCGATAAGAACGCTCGCCTCGCCGAGTTCCAGACGTCCGATTCGGTGCACGATGGCCGCCCGGAGCTCCGGCCATCGTGATTCGATGTCGTGCTCGAGCTTCGCCAGCTCGCGAGCAGCCATCGACTCGTAGGCGTGGTAGTCGATGGCTACCACGTCGCGGTTCCGGTGGCGATCGCGAACGGTGCCGGCGAAGGTGAGGACGGCACCGGCCTCCTTCCTCTGGACGCGCGCGATGGTCGAACGGGCGTCGATGGTGTTCTTGACGACGCGATTCACGGGTCACCCTCCGCTCACCGGCGGTATGATCGCGAGCGTGGATCCGTCACGCAGTGGCGTGTCGCTCGTGGCGAACTCCTCGTCGACGGCGACGCGGTAGGAGGCGAGCCCGGCACCGAGCCAGTCGAACTGCTCCTTCAGCGCGCTCTCCGCATCGCGAACCGTCGCGGGGTCCTGGAGCTCGAGGGACGTGCTCGTGGTGCCGGCGAGGTCGTGAGCGATGGCGAAGAAGAGCACCTCGACGCGGATCGTTGAGGAAGTGGCCATCGGCAGGCTCTTGCTGCGGACGAGAGCGAACGAAGAAAAAAGCGAAGGCGGAAGAAGCGCTCGCTTCTGCCACCTCCGCTGCGCGAACGCGTTCAGTGCTGCGACGCAGGACTCCCGCGTCGAGGACTCGCCCGTTCGGGGCTGCTTCGATCAGAGGTCCGTGGGCTTGACCGTCGCGCGCTTGTTGGCCTGCGACCGACTGATCGCCTGGTCGAGTATACCGTAGACCGCGTCGCTGACGGCGCCGACGAGCTCCCCGGAGGACTTGCCACCCTGTGACTTGACGTAGGCCTTGACCTTGCTGCCGACGCAGAGAACATCGCGTGGCGCCGACTTCCTGGTCTTCCTCGCTGTCTTCTTCTTCGTCTTCTTCTTCTTCGCCATGAGAGAATCCGTTCTCCTTCGTCCTTCGCGGCGCTGACGTCGTTGAACGCCGTGCCTCGAGTGACACCGTGTTTCGCCGGAACGCCTCGAGAAACGCTCTCGTGGCCGTTTTCGGCACCTTTCGGGCGTTCTCGTAACAAGAAAGAGGGCACGTGTCAACAGCCCATACGGCGAATTACGCTTCCACGGCGTTCCCGGGGACGGTTTTCGCGCGTTTCTTCCCTGACGTTTCGTCCGTTTCTCCTCCCGACTTGGGGTGCTGGCGCGGCCACCCTGCGTCGTGCCGTGGCTCTCGGTATCGCGTCGTGCGGCCGGGTCCGGGGACGGGTCGCTCCCTCGACCGGGGCTCGCCGGTCGCTCCCGGCTCACGCAGCCGATTGACCGGCTCTGTGCGGGCGATTAGACTCGGCGGTGCGCCCCTGGTCCCGACCCCCTGACCCGGTGAAGAAGAAGTGAGGAGGCGCATGAAAGTGCCCGACGACTTGCTGTTGACGGTTTTGAACGGGGAGCTGCGAGGTCAGACTTTCCCCGTGCGCCCCGTCGTGGTCGTCGGTAGCAACCGCGACTGCGATCTGCATCTGCGCGACGCCGCCGTATCGTGGAATCACACCCGGTTCTGGCGCGAGGATGGAGAGCTGCTCGTGGAGGATCTGGGCAGCGCGAACGGCACATTTCTCAACGACCGGTCGATCGAGCGGGCGAGCCTGCACGGCGGTGATCGGCTGCGCATCGGCAGCACCGAGCTTTCCCTGCTGCCTCGAGGAGCGGACCTCGATGGTGTCGGGCGGGTTGTGGGGGCCTCGGCTGTCGCGGTTGTGGAGCCCCCGGCACGTCGTTCTCTGCTCGAGCGGGCGGAGGCCGCGGAGCGCGAGCTGCACGTGCTTCGGGCGCAAATCGCCGAGTCTCGCGATGAGCACGAGGCGCTCACCGAGGCGCGCGACAAGGTCGTCAGGCTCGAGAAGAACAACCGGCGTTTGGTCGGTGAGCGCGGCGATCTCGAGCGCCGGAGCGAGGCCGTACGGGTCGAGCGGGAGGCCTTCGAGGCGCGCGTGCAGAGCGTGCAGGCCGAGCTCGAGGCGACGCGCGGCGATATGGCGACGTGGGATCGAGAGCGGCACGATCTCGTCGATGCGCACCTCGGCGAGGTCCGCGCTCTGGAGTCGAAGCTGCGCGCTGCGGATCTTCTCACACACGAGCACGAGACCCGACGGCAGGCCGTCGTCGCCGAGAATCACCGTCTGCGTGAGCGAATCGAGGAGCTGGTCGAGGGCCAGGAGGCTCAGGTCAGGAGCCTCGAGGAGTCCGACGGGCGCGAGCAGAGTCTCGCCGACCGTCTGCTCGAGCGCGAGCGAGATATCGCCGTTCGCGAGGGGGAGCTGGCCGCGGCGAACGCGACGGTGGAGCGCCTCGAGCAGGATCGTGCGACGCTGGAGGCGGCGATCGCCGCGGAGCGGGACAGCATGCTGGAGACGACCGCCGGGCTGCGTCGTGAGTCCGGGAAGCTGATCGAGGCGCGTACTGGGGATGCGGCTCGCTTCCGCGAGGAGCAGCAGCAGCTCGTCGAGGACCATCGACAGCAGATTGCCGAGGCGGAGGGCCGGGGCCGTCGCTCGCTCGAGGGGAGTATCGAGGAGCTCGTGGTGCGTGCCGAGCATCTGGAGTCGGAGCTGGTCGCGCGCGATGCGCGCATCGATCGGCTCGGGCTGGAGCGTGGTGAGATCGACAGCCGTGTCGAGGAGCTCGGAGCCGCGGTGGTGACGAGAGACAGCGCGCTGGACTCGATGCGGACCGAGTTGCAGCAGAGCGTTGACGACAAGGAGGTCCTCGTCGCCAAGGTCGAGTCCCTCCGCGACGAACTCGAGACGAGCTGCGTCGAGCATCGTTCGCTGCGGGAGCGTGTCGAGGCCGAGGGGGTCGCGAAGGAGGCGCTTCGCGTCGAGCTCGAGCGACTGCGTGGCGAGCGCCAGGAGCTCCAGGGCGAGCTGGCCGGGGCGCGTGAGGAGATCGGTCGTCTTGATGCGGGCAAGACGGCGGCTGATACGGAGTGTGATCGAGCGCGTACGGACTGCAGAGCGGTCGCGGCGGAACGCGATGTGGCGCGCTCCGAGGTCGCGGCGCTGCATGTCGATCTGGCGACTTTGCGCGAGGATCTCGGACGTCTCGAGGAGCTGCGCAAGATGGCTGACTCGGCGACGGGGATCGCGCGCGAGGAGGTGTCCCGTCAGCATGAGCGGCAGCTGGGTCTGCAGCGTGATCTCGAGACCGCCCGGGGCGAGCTTGTCGCGGCGCACGAGGAACGTGAGGCGCTCGTGGAGGACATCGGCTCGCTCGAGAGGGCGCAGGCGCAGAACGGAACCGCCCTCGAGGCAGCTTGCGAGGATGTCCGCCGGCTCGAGGCTACCCTCGACGAGCGGCGGATGGGGCTCGAGGCTGCGGAGGTCCGACGGGCGGAGCTGGAGGCGCGTCTTCAGGCCGCCGGGGTCGAGGTCGAGAACGAGCGTCGGCGTCGAAGTGACAGCGATGAGGAGTGCCGACGGGCCGCGGCCGAGGCGGACCGGATGGGCGCCGGCGTCGCGGACCTGAGGATTCAGGTGGAGGCGCAACGCGGCGAGCGGGTCCGTCTCGACGCAGCTCTCTGCGAGGCCTCGGACGCTCGCGCGCAGATCGAGGCGGAGCTGGAGCGTCAGCAGGCCGAGCTGCGCGCGGCCGTCGAGCTAGCCGAGGTGAGCCGTCTGCAGGAGCGGCACGAGCTGGAGACTCTCGAGGACGCCCGGCAGCGAGATTCTACCGAGCTGGTGCTGCTGCGGGGCTACGTCGACGAGCTGCGAGCGCGGGTTCTCGAGAAGGATCAGCAGATCGAGGAGCTGAGGCTCCGCGGTCGCGACGGGGCGGATCGCTCGTCTGCGCTGGGCGACCCGACGTTCGAGGTGAGCCACGCCTGAGAAGTCCCGGGTCCGAGGACTGATACATGCTGCGTCCAACCGTCTCGAGAGCCTTCGCCGCGCCTGTGGGCCAGCGTCTGTCGAGGGTGGACCCGGGCGCCCCACGGACCCGCCAGGAGGCGGTTTCGCGGCTCTTCACGACACTCCACGAGGCTCTTGCCGAGCGTTCCCGGCAGCTCGAGCGCCGGCAGCCGGGTCACAGGCAGCCCGCGGCTTCCGTGTGGCTGCGGTTGAGCCGCGAGCGGACGCTACTGGAGGGGCTGGAGTTCGTCGTCGAGACGCCGACGACGTCCTTGCGCTTTGTCGATACGCTCGGCGGCTCGATCGATGTCCATCGCGTCGAGAATTCCGGGCTCGAGCCGGTCGAGATTCTCAGCGTGCAGCGCTCCCGCGACGGCTACGCCCCGATTCGCAAGCCGGTGGGCGTGCGCGCCGCGTTCGCGTTCACCACGATTCCCGCGCTGGTGGAGCGTTACTCCGGATCGTCCCTCCGTACCGATTGTTGACACTTTCTGGGCGCGCCTCTACCATGCCTTCGATCTCACGTGGAAAGAAAGTGATGGATGGATGCGGCCCAGGGTTCTTCACAACCTGAGCCGGCATCTGGCGATTGCGCTGGAAGAGGGCATCCGCGGTGGAGCGGATGAGAACCCGATTCCGGTCTACCTCTGTCATCCGCTCGATCTCGCTGCTGTGCCGTTGAGCCCCTCGGAGGGTCCCGTCTCGGGGGCCGGCGTGGGGCAGGGGCGCTCGAGCGGTCGGGCGGCCGGCGCGCTCTACCTGTGCCGCGTCGGGCCCGACACGCGCTATCGTCAGGCCGGGACCTTCACCGAGCCGTCGCTCGGACCCGCCCTTGCGGCGCACGTACGCCGCTTCGGGCTCTGGGTGCGGCTGCGTTTTGCTTTCATGGTGCTCGGCGGCAGTCACGAGGAGGAGCTCGGCGCCCTCTCCGGCGCGCTGCAGGCGTTGTCGGCGGCTCCCTTCGTCGAGGTGGACCGGCTGACCGAGGACGGCGGTGATCGTGGCGGAGTCTCGCGGGAGGTGGAAGCACTGCCGCTCGAGATCGTCGAGGACGCGTCGGTGTGGCGCGAGCTCGGCATGGAGGAACACCACCTCGCGGTGGTCTTCGACGTCCTGTTGCCGCTCGAGTCGCCGCGCGCAGAGTCGGTCGGCAAGGTCGTCGATCGGGACATCTCGATCGAGACGACGGGAGAACGCGTGGTTTCCGAGGGCTCGGTGGATTCCCGTCCGGAGGACTTGGCGGATTCCCGCCCCGAGGGCTCGACGGCGGCGCCCCCCAGGTCGGAGGGTGAGAGTCGATGACCTCGACACGTGGCGAGCGCCTGGCGTGGGCCGGTCCGGGTGCGACCGTGCACCTGCGTCGTCCTGCGGGATCCGTGGACAGCGGCGGGGCCTCCCGGCCGGTCGGCGCCGAAGGACCCGGCTGGGACGGGACGCGGCTGGTGGAGGCGTCCAACGTCGTGTCGTGGATCGGCGAGGACGGCGGGCCGGGAGAGCGGGACGGCCTCTGCGCGTTTCTCGACGACGAGGATATCGGCAGCGTCGTGCTGCCACCCGTGCGTCCGGACGCGCTGGCGCCGGTGTTGCGTTTCGCGCTTGAGCACCCCGAGCTCTTCCTCTTCGTTCCGTCCGTCGAGCCGACAGCCGGGGTGGAGCCGGAGCTTTCGCGGCCGCTGCCGAACGTCGCCCGGCTGCGAGTTCCGGACGGTAGCCGGTACGGTGCGTCGGACCTCGCCCGCTACATCGCGTGCCGCGATTTCGTGCCGCGCTGGACACGGTCGGTCGACGTGGGCCCGGGCTCCGTCGACACTGCCATGGTCGAGCCCGGAATCTGGTCGTCCGTCGAGGTGGACGTGCTCCCGATTCTCGCCTGGCGTCGGTGGCGCGGGCTCGAGCGTTCGCTCGATCGGGGCACGCGCTGGGTGATCTTCGAGTCGGCGATGCCCGCGATGGTGCGCTCGATCGACCGCGCTGTGCGTGGGTTTCTGCGCCAGCTGACACTCGATGGTTTGCTGCGAAGCTTCGTCGGGCGTGAGGTCGCCGTGACTTACGAGTCCGAGCGTGGCGTCGAGGAGGAGGGGCGTCTTGTCCTACGTGTGCGCGTCGAGCTCTTTGGAGAGTTCGGAGTCGTGCTGCCGAGGAGTATCGAGCGCTCGACGAGCCTCGTCCCCTCGGTGGGCCGGTGAGAGAGACGAACCGAGAAGGAGTGATCCATGACCGAGTCCTTTCCTTTCTGTGGGAACTTCAACTTCCTCGTCGAGATCGAGGATCTCGACGGCGGAGGCTCGAGCGTCGTCGGCGGCTTCTCGACGGTCAGCGGGATCTCGTCGGAGTCGGATGTGATCACCTATGCGACGGGCAACCAGTCGTCGACGGTGAAGATCCCCGGCCGCTCACGCTACGGGAACATCCGCCTCGAGCGCGGCGTCACGAGCTCGCGTGATCTGCACGACTGGCGACAGCACATCGAGCAGGGTCAGTCCGACGTTCGCAGCGGCTCGATCGTTCTGCTCGACGCGGCGATGGAGGAAAAGGCGCGGTGGAACTTCTACGGCGGCTGGCCTGCGCGTTACGAGGGCCCGTTGCTCGACGCGCAGGACAGCGCGATCAGCGTCGAGACTCTGGAGATCGCGGTGGAAAAGGTCGAGCGAGTCGTGTGAGCTCGCGGTTCGAGATGATGATAGAGATGAACGCCCCCCCTGTATGGGTGCGGGTGAGAGACGATGGGGCTCGGGCTCGATGGGCGGCGATGCGCCCGGCGCGCGCCGTCGACGAGCTGCGCTCGCTGTGGGACTTCCGTGTCTGGCTACGTCCCGACAGCTTCCCTGGCGTGCTGCTCTCCCGTGTCGTCGTCGGGTTCGCGTCGTCGACAGATGAGCGCGTCCCGTGTGGAGCTGATCTCGACGCGAGTCGAGTCGACGTCGGCCGAATCGAGCAGCTCGACGTCCGGGACCGCGACGCGCTCGAGCGTGCCTACCGGCAGCTGAACCGCTACGAGGAGATGGTGACGTGAGCCGGCAGCTTCTTCGTGGTGACGCGTTCTGTCTCGAGATCGATGGCCTGTCGACCGCCGGCTTTGCGCGCTGCATCGGGCTCGAGGCCTCGCGGCATGTCGTCGCCTACCGTGAAGGCGGACGTGATGGGCCGCGACTCTTCGATGACGGGATCACTCCGGGCCGGTTGATGCTGGAGCGTGGTGTCAGTCGGGACCGCGCGCTCTGGGAGTGGTTCGAGAGTGGCGATCGGCGCGATGGCGCTGTCGTGCTGCTCGACGGAAGGGGCGAGGAGCGCGCACGCTGGCGGTTGCGGCGGGCCTTCCCGTCGCGCTGGAACGGGCCGGAGCTGGACGCGGAGATTGCGGAGATCGCGATCGAAGCCGTCGAGATCACTTACGAGGCGATGGAATGGCCACGCGGTTGACCCCGACCTCCGATCCTCTTGCGGCGGCCGTGTCCGACCCGGCGTTCGGGGCGGTGTCGATGTCCGCGGCCCGATCCTCCACCCGTGACGCGGACGCTCGTGGTGGGCTCGTCGAGCTTGTGAGCGCGCGATACTTACCGATCGCCGGGCACGACGACTTGCGGTGCGGCGAGCGTGCGACGATCTCGCCGTTGAGCGCGTTCGTCACCGAGGTCTGCGGCCGGTGGAGCTCGGGCGCCGGGTGGATCGAGACCCATCTCCGCGCTCTGCGACCGCGTGTGGAGGGCGACGCGGAGGTCGAGGAAGGGGCCTCCGGCGAGCAGCTCGGTCACCGAGCTCGCGACAGGTCCGCGAGCTCGCGCCGACGTTCTCACGCTGCCGACTCGACGCGACGTCCGGTCGACGGCGGGGCCGGCGGCCGTGGGTGCGCTTCTTCGCCGGATCGAGGAGCACGCTCTCGCCACCGAGCACCCGTCCTCGACGATGCGACGGGGACCCACGGACGATCTGCCGGGTCACCAGTGGTGTGGGATCCTGTCGGCGCGGTCGGGGCGAACGTCCGGGCCGAGGCCGGTACGGGCGATCTGACGGAAACGGCGCGATTCGCGGCCGCGGATCCGGAGCCGTTCGACGCTGTCGTCGCGCCCTGGGAGTGTCTGCCGGCGGCTGGTGTCCCCGACGGTCGACCGCGGCACGGACACCAGCGCTCGCCGGACGACTGGAGCGCGAGGGGCTTCTGATGAGCGACGAACACGGAGATCTCGTCAAGGCGTCGATGGTGCATCTCGATTCCCTCGATGATGTCACCGTCGACTGGAACCCGGAGCGTTACTCGCTCTCACGGAGTAGCCGGCTGGCGACGGTGGGCTCCGTCGCAGCGACGCTCGACCGCGTGCAGGCGGTCGCCGGAGGTGTCGAGCGCTTCGCAACCGAGCTCTTCCTCGACAATACTCGCGAAGCGTCGAGTGAGTCCGGTCGGCGGGACCTGCGTGCCCTCGTCGACAAGCTCGAGCGCTGGATGGACCCCGATCCGTCGACGGGATTGCCGCCGCGTGTGGCGTTTCTCTGGGGGACCTTCCGCTTCCGTGGTGTCATCGAGAGTCTCGATCAGGTCTGGGTGCGCTTCACGCGGGATGGCGCGCCGTCGCGCGGTCATCTGCGGTTGACGATGCGGAGGTGAAGAGCCCGTCGATGATCGAGGGTGTCACGAATCACTGGAGCTGCTCGCTGATCGCTGCTGACGCGGCGATTCGCCGGGCGGTGCTGGCGCTCGCCGCGGATCGACCGGATCGTCTCGAGGTCGAGCTGGTATGCGACCGCCGCGGCGTCGCGCTCGAGAGCGTGTCACCTGGAGCCGGCGTCCAGCTGCTCGCCGGTGAGGGAGAGCTCTTTCGGGGGAACGTCTCGTCGCGGTCCCTGGAGGTCGATCGTGGCGAGTCGGTCGGCCGCTTCGTGGCGTACTCGGACTACGAGGCTCACCGAGGCGGCAAGCCGCGTGAGTCGTACTACCAGATGAGCGACGGCGAGGTCGCCGAGCGTATCGCGTGCGAGCTCGGGCTCGAGTCGCGTGTGGAGCGCACGTCCTTCGTCCACGAGCGGCTCGACCGGGTCGGCGACTCGTTGCGATTTCTGCGTCAGCGAGCGCGCCGGATCGGCTTCGAGCTGGCGGTTACGGCGGGAACGCTCTGGTTCGCGAGCGGCTTACCCGCAGTCGATGAGCTGCCGTTTCCGTGCACGACACCGATGGTGAAGCCGGATGGAGAGCTCCTGTCGATTCACGTCGAGGATCGCGGGGAGCTCGGGCGCGGCGGTGAGATCGTGCTTGCGGGCGACGATCGCTGGAGGCCTCTGGTGGTCTTCGAGATCGAGGGATTCGGTGCCATGTGGGACGGCTCGTACCGAGCGATCCGCTGCATTCATTCCCGCGGCATCGACGGTGCACGCACGCGGGTCGTCTTCCTGGAACGGGGAGCCGATCGTGTTCGATGGGACGGCGATCCGGAGTTCGGGAGGGCGTCGCATGGCTGCGGATGATCCCTGGACCTTGCCTCTGGCTGTTGACGCGAACGGTGATCTCGGCGGCAAGACGCTCGGTGGGCTTGCGGATCGTCTGCGGCTGGTTCTCGGGGTCGCGCCCGGCGAGCGTCCCTTGCTTCCGGGGTTCGGTTGCGGGCTGCATCGCATGAGATCGATCACCACCGAGCGTGAGCGGCAGATCGCCGCGGCGCTCGTGGAGGAGGCCCTCGATCGTTGGGCGCCGTGGGCGCGCGTCGATCGGGTCGAGGTGGCGCGAGTCACGGCCGGGCGAGTCGATCTTGTGATCTGGACCGCCACGGAGAAGATGGAGCTCGAGGTCGAACGAGCAGCAGCGCAGAGAGGAGTCCGGCGGGGCTCCGGAAGCTAGATGGCCAGAGAGCAGCGATCCGAGTCGCACGCGATTCCCGGCGAGCGTGATGCCGACGTGTTGCGTCGGTTGGACGCGGAGATCTCGCGTCGCTTGCCGCAGTGGCGCTCGCGTGGCCCCGAGGATCCTGCACGCGTACTGCTCGAGACCTTCGCCCGTTGTATCGCCCGGCTCGAGGTCGACGTCGCGGGGCTCGCCGACGTGCTGCTGCCGCGTGTTCTCGCCGCGCTCGGCCACGAGCCCCGCTGGCCGTGCGCGGCGAGAGCGGCGATCCGATTCCATGCTGCTGACGGCTGCACGGAAGCGGTCCGGGTCGCTGCGGGTACAGGAGTCACGGGGGGCCCGCCGCGGGGCGCCCGCGCGCCCCCCGGTGTGTTGGAGACCCCCCGCGCCCCGGGGGGGAGCCCCGCGCCGCGGCCGCGTGCTGTCGCGCTCGAGGGCGAGGAGGTGCGCGAGCTGCCGATCGCGGGTCTGGAGGAGCCGGCCGTCGCTGCGGCATCGTCGGGTGCCGTGGCGCTCTTTCGCTCCGATCGCCTGAATCGCTTCCTCTACCTCGGCGATCCCGGTTGGGATCTCGTGCGGACGCGGCGTGATGACCTCGTCCTCGAGTGGCCGGACGCGCCGTCGCTCGTCGTCGAAGGGGACTGGGAGTACAGCGCGGGCGGCGGCTGGCGCCTTCTGCCTGTCGACTTCACGGAGACCGTTGGCTCGAGCGGGGGCCGTGTCCTGCGGATGCGCGTCCACGGCCCGCTGGCGGACCTGACCTGCGCGGTGATCGAGGGCGCCGAGATGCCGTGGATGCGGCTCGGCCTTGACGAGAGTGCTCGTGCGACCTTGCCGGTCCCGACGATCGCGTGGCTGCCGCGAGGCCGCGAAGCTCGAGGCTCGTCCGTCGATGCGGGTGCCTCGTCGGTGACGGGTGTGCGGGCTCCCGCCGCCGGCGGTCGTGCGATCGCGCGGGTTCTTCTGGAAAGCGGCGAGGTCAGAGAGGACCACTCGTTCACCGACGAGAGCCGCATCGCCAGTCGCCCGGTTCCGACGGCGTGGCAGCCCGCGGTCTACCTCGGCTGGGATCGACCGCTGTGCGCATCGTTCTTCTGGGAGGGGGACCGTGAGCCGGCCGCGCTCGCCTCGGATGCTCCACGGTTGATCTGGGAGTACTCGGGCTCGCGGGAATTCAGGCCCCTGGAGGTCGAGGACGCGAGCGCCTCCTTCACCCGCCCGGGGACGATCTCCTTCGTCGCTCCGGACGGTTGGTCGCGTGTGGAGAGATTCGGCTCCACGCTGTTCTGGGTCCGTGCACGGTGGGTCGCGGGCAGCTTCGGGCGTCCGCCGCGAGTTCGCTCCGTGATTCCGTCCGGAGTCGAGGTCGTCGAGGGACGACGCATCGAGAGGCACGATCTTCGCCTGGTCTTCGATCCGCGCACGCGCACCGCCGCGGTGCCGCCACACTCCGACGGCGACTTCGAGCCCTTCGACCGCATCGAGATCCGCGAGCGCAACACGAGTTCGGGGGCGTCCGCGAGTTCGCGGTGGAAGTCTCTGTCGCGTCGAACCTCCGAGGAGCCTCTGGGTGTTCTGGACGACAGCGTCTTCCGCTTGCGCCGCGAGACGAGTGGTCGTGTGCTCGTCGAGATCGCGACCCCTCTCGCGGGAACGATCGAGGTCCGTGTGCCGACGCTGCGCGTCGGTGTCGGGGCCGCTGCCGATCTTCCGGTGGGCAGTCTCGACGTTCTCGAGGCGGACGTCCCGGGCCTGCGCCGGATCTCTCAGCCGATCGCCTCGAAAGACGGCGAGAGCGCGGAGGACCGCGACACCTTTCTGAGACGTCTCGATGCCGAACGCCGATGCTGCGGCAGGGCCGTCACCCCCGCCGACTACCGTCTGCTCGTGCGTGCCTTCGATCCGGGTATCTCGCGGGTCGAGATGGTCGTCTCCCCGACGCGGCTCGCGGAGGTTTTCGTCGTCGTCATCGGGGGGAGCGCAGGTGTTCACACTCACACCGGTGACGAGGCCGCGAGAATCGCTCCTCGGCGGCTGGCTCGTCTGCGCGACTATCTGGCCGAGAGAGCCCCGCTCGGGACCCAGGTGCGCGTCGTCGAGCCTCGACAGGTGCCGGTGCGGGTTCGAGTCGAGGTCAGCTCCGCCGACGTTCTCGGGGAGCGCCTGCGTGACGAGCGGGCGCGAGACGTCGAGCGCCTCGAGTCGGAGCTGCGTGCCCTTCTCCATCCGCTCACCGGGGGTGCGCGCGGCGTCGGCTCGCCGCTGGGTGTCGGCGCGGCGCCTGCCGAGATTGCCGGGATCGTGCGTGGGTTCCGGTGGACGGGCGCCGCCGGGGAGCGGGTGCGCGTGCAGATCGATTCGGCGCTCGCGTGTGGCGACACGCTCGAGCTGCCGATCGGGCTGGCGGTGCTCGATGCCGTCGTCGTCGTGCTGCCGGGGCCGAACCCGGAGGATGGGGGGAGGCAGCAGGAGTCCGCGCGGGTCGGGCTCGTCGACGAGGACGAGGACGAGGACGAGGACGAGGAGCTGCCGGAGAGCACGGGTTCATGAGTGGCGAGCTCCGCGAACGCAGGCTCTTCGACGATCTTCCGGGCGTCTACCGGCGTGATGGCGGGCGTGTTCTCGAGCGCTATCTCGATCTCGCGGGATCCCTGGTCGACCCGCT
>CAYMLL010000078.1:25526-25850 GCA_964390645.1 uncultured Planctomycetia bacterium
GCGCCGACGTCGTCGAGCTCGTCGCCGCCCGGGCGCCCGAGCTTCTCGCTCGTTTCGGGATCGAGTCGCTGGCGGCGGCAGGCGTCGGGAGTGTCGCCACCGCGCGTGAGCTGGTTCTGCGTCTCGCTCGGTCCGGGTCGGAGCCCGCCTTGCCGCCGCCCGTGGTCTGGCCCGGCCGAGTGCTCGAGGAGAAGGATGAGGGGGAGCTCGTCGTGCGCCCGCCCCCGGGCACCCCTGCGGGCGTTATCGCGGGGGCCTGTGCGGCCCTGCCGACCCCACCCCCGAGCCACCACCGCCGCCACCACCCTCTCCCCCGCCGTGTCG
>CAYMLL010000079.1:0-13979 GCA_964390645.1 uncultured Planctomycetia bacterium
GAGCTGGCGCCCGGGATGAACAAGATCACCGCCTACGTCTGGGAGGGGGGAGGGGGCTGGATGCTTCGACTCTCCTTGCGGGATCCCGCGACCCGTTTGCGGATAAACGACTTCTCGGGGGCGGATTTCGAGATCATCTTTCACGGCAACGGCGAGGAGGACGAGCTGGAGGGCCAGATGCTCGACGACAGGCCGGAGTGCACTGGCCGCCTCGATCCCGGTGACCCGCTCGAACCGATCGAGAACGCGGTCAATCCACTCGGCTGGATCCAGAGCCACGGCTGGAACCTGCTGTTCCTCGACCAGGCCCATGGCTGCTCGGGTGGTGAAGCCGGCCGCATCACCGGCAACTGGGTTTTTCCTCACATCCTCGGACAGGAGAACCCCCGCCCCGGCGACGAGTGGGAGATCGACTTCGCTCGGGCCGAGTCCCGCAGCTGGACGGGCAATCTCCTCGGTGAGCTTCCGACCTGGCTCAGCGTCAACTACCTGCGGCAACAGGGACACAGGCTGCTCGCCACCGACTCGATCGACTTCAACACGCTCGTCATCGGGATCGGATTTCCGGGCAACGACAACATCATGGCGGTGGCGACGACCTACGTCGAGAACACGACGGGTGAGCCGCAGACGGTGGAAGTCTGCACCGCGAGCGACGACTCCGTCAGGATCGATGTGAACGACTACATCGTCGCGAACGTCAGTGCCTGCCGCGGCGGCGCTGCCGAGTGCCAGGAGGTCCACTGCGCGGAGCTGGCGCCCGGCATGAACAAGATCACCGCCTACGTCTGGGAGGGCGGAGGCGGCTGGAACTTGCGGGTAGGACTGCGTGACCCCCTGACCGGTCTGCGGATGAACGATGTCGAGGCGGAGGACCTCGGGATCATCTTCCACGGCACCGGCGACGAGGACGACCTCGAGGGTCAGGTGCTCGCGGCAGCGCCCGAGTGCTCTCTGGGTCAGCAGACCGAGCTCGGTGATCCGCTGGATCCCGAGCAGCAGCGTGTCAATCCTGCCGGCTGGATCAAGAGCAACGGCTGGAACCTGCTGCTCCTCGACCAGGATGCCGGCTGTGGCGGCGGCGGCGTGGTCCGCATGCAGGGCAACTGGGTCGCTCCCTACGATATGGCGGAAGCGAACCCGCGCCCGGGGGACGAATGGGAGATCGACTTCGCTCAGGCCGAGTCCCGCGGCTGGACGGGAACCGAGTTCAGTGAGCTTCCGACGTGGCTCAGTATCGACCTGCTCCGCGAGCGGGGTGTGAATGTGTTTCCGGCCGAGCTCGTCGACTTCTTCGCCATAACTACCCAGCTCGAGTTCCCGACCACCGAGAACCTGATGGCCGTGGCGACGACCTACGTCGAGAACACGACGGATGAGCCGAAGTCGGTCCTCGTCTGTACGGCGAGCGATGATGCGGTCCGGATCGACGTGAACAACCAGAACGCTGCTCTGGTCAGCCTCTGCCGTGGCGGCGCCGTGGACTGCCAGGAGTTCAACTGCGCGGTGCTCGAGCCGGGGGTCAACAAGATCACGGCGTACGTCTGGCAGGGCGGCGGCGGCTGGAACATGAGGATAGGTCTCAGGGATCCGGGCGCGGGAATCCTGGATGACAGCAGCGACGAGGTCGTCTTTCTCGGCACCGGTGCGCAGGACGAGCTGACTGGACAGCCGAGCGACGAGATCGGTGATTGCGAGCTCGGGGTCAACCCTTCCGGCTGGATCCGGACCAGCGGCTGGAACCTGCTCTTTCCTCTGCTGAATCCGCTGGGCTGCGGCGGTGGCGGGGACGAGTCGATGGCGGCCAACTGGGTGGCGCCCTACGAGATGATCGACGAGGACCCCCAGGCCGGCGACGTCTGGCCCGACATCGATTTCGGCGCCGGCCTCGCGAGTGGTTACGACAACGGCGGGCTGACCGATGAGCCCACCTGGTTCACCAAGGCGTATCTCGCCGAGACCTTTGACGTCGTCTTGCCGGGCGGCGATCTCGTCGACTACCAGAGCATGACGGTCAACCTGAGCTTCTCTGCGGCGGTGCCGTTTGCCCTGCCGAACGACAACGTCACCGCGCTCGCCACGACCTACGTGATCAACCGCAGCGATGAGCCTCTGCCCGTCGACGTCTGTACCGCGAGCGACGATGCCGTGAAGGTGATTATCAACGAGGAGACGATCGTCAACCTCAGCGTCTGCCGCGGGTCCGGTCAGGACTGCCAGGAGATCAGCCCGGCGGTTCTCGAGCCCGGGCTCAACAGAATCGTCGTGCAGGTCTGGGAGGGCGGCGGCGGCTGGAACTTCCGCCTCGGATTGCGGCAGACCGGCAGCGTGACGAACCTCGCGGACGGCAACGGACTCGTCGAGTTCCTCGGCGCCGACCTCGACGGTGAGCAGGAACCGGTGGATCCTCCCGTGGGCTCCGAGTTCGTCCGGGGAGATCCCGACGCCAACGGCCTGGTGAACCTCACCGATGCGATCTTCATCCTCAACTACCTGTTCCTCGGCGGGGAGCTGCCGACCTGCGTCGACGCCGCCGACACCGACAACAACAGCACCGTGCAGCTGACGGACGGGATCTACCTGCTGCGCTTCCTGTTCCTCGGCAGCGAGCCTCCCCCGGAGCCGCACGAGAGCTGCGGCGCCGATCTCGAGGAGCCTGACGACGGGCTCGGCTGCGAGAGCTTCAACGGCTGCCCCTGATCCTCCGTCCCGTCTGACGGGCACCTCGTGAGGCCTGCCCGCCCTGACGCAGGCCCGGCGTCCGGGACCGCGCTCCGTGTCGATTGCGGCGGCTCGCCAGTGACCTTGACTTTCGAGAAATCAGCGCGGATCCTGGCCCGTCCTTCTCGTCCAGAACTCCGTTCCACAGCGAAGTGAGAGCTGTCATGCGATCCACCTCACTCTGCCTCCTGGTTTCGATTCTCTGCTCTCCCCTCCTGTTGGCCGACTGGCCGCAGTTTCGCGGCCCCGATGGGCAGGGGCACTCCGATGCGGAAGGCGTCCCGCTTCGCTGGAGTGAGACGAAGAACATCACCTGGAAAACCCGCGTCCCCGGTGAGGGCTGGTCCTCGCCCGTGATCTCGGGAAACCAGATCTGGATGACAAGCGCGCATGACAAGGGACGCTCTCTTCACGCGGTGTGCGTCGACCGCATCAGCGGCAAGATCCTCCACGACATCGAGGTCCTGGCAACTTCGGATGCAGGCCCGCGCCACGTCCAGAACGGCTACGCCTCCCCGACACCTGTCCTCGACGGCAAACACGTCTACGTCAACTTCGGACCGCGTGGAACGGTGTGTCTCGACACCGCCGGCAAGATTGTCTGGAAAAACACCGGGTTGAATTTCAATGTCATCCAGGGAGCTGGAAGCTCGCCGATTCTTCATGGGGATCTGTTGATTCTCACCTGTGACGGCATCGACGTGCAGTACATCGCCGCTCTCGACAAGGGCACCGGCAAGCTCAGGTGGAAGCAGGCCCGGCAACATCTCGAGAGAGTCACGCAACCGATCGGGAAGATGGCGTATTCGACTCCCCTCGCGCAGACCGTCGACGGAGTCCCTCAGCTGGTCAGCTCCGGTGCGGATCATGTCGGGGCCTACGACCTCAGGACCGGCAAGGAGCTCTGGTGGATGCCCTACACAGGCTTCTCGCAGGTAGGCCGTCCCTCCTACGGCAACGGCCTCTTCTACGTGATCGGTTCGGTAAGCCAGGACCACTTCGCCCTCTACGCGGTCCGGCCCGGCAAAGGGCAGCTGACGGACGAGCAGGTCGTATGGAAGAACTCCAGCGGAATCGGGCACGTCCCCTCCCCCCTGCTTGTCGGCAAGGAGATCTACGCGGTGGACGACAAGGGGATCATCAGCTGCATGGATGCCATGACTGGAAAGCTCCACTGGAAGGAACGCCTCGGTGGCAACTACAGGGCCTCCCCGGTCGAGATTCGCGGACGAGTCTATACCTGCAGCCGCGAGGGCGTCAGCCATGTCCTCGCCAGCGGGAAGGAATACGAGGTCCTTGCCACCAACAAGCTCGATGGCACGCTGATGGCATCGCCGGCCGTCGCCGGCCGCGCGCTGTTCATCCGGAGCGGTACCCATCTCTACCGGATCGAGGAGTGACCGAGCCTTCCGTGACTGGAACGGCCGGCGCCGGAGAGTCCATGGAAGGCAAGACGGCCCTCGTCACCGGGTCGGGTCGAGGAATCGGACGCGGATTCGCGGAGCGTCTCGCCAGGCTCGGTTACTCGGTCGGCATCCACGGTCTGATTGAAGATGAGCCCTCGGAATACGGTGAAGGAACGACCGTCACCGACACGGCCGCACAGATCGGCGAGAAGTTCGGTGTTCCCACTCACCGTGTTGTCGGTGACCTGACCGACTCGAGCCAGGTCGAGCGGGTCGTCAGTGAGGTCAGCGCCCGGCTCGGCCCGCTCGAGCTCCTCGTCCACAACGCGGGCGGCGATATCGCGGTAGACGGTGGGAAACCCGAGCCGAACGACGCCGTCATGATCCACGAGAGAGACCTTCGCGCGGTGATCGAGCGGAACCTGATGAGCACGATTCTCGTCTGCCGTGAGGTCGCACGTCGGATGATGGAACGACGCAGTGGACGCATCGTCACCGTCGGGTCCCAGGCCGCGTTCTGCGCCGACGATGACCACGTGATGTACACCACGGCAAAGGCCGGCGTCGTCGCCTACACGCGCTGCCTGGCGACGCAGCTCCGCAGCCACGGGATCAAGAGGTCAACTGCCTGGCGCCGGGGGACACGGGGAGCGGGCGCTTTCTGGGCACGCGGGAAGTCGACGAGAGGAGACTGGTCACCGAGGGGACGCTCGAGCGTCTGGCGACGGTCGACGAGATCGGGCGTGTCGTCGAGCTCTTCGCGGGGCCCATGGGTGACTTCATCTCCGGGCAGGTCGTGCAGGTGAACGGCGGGCACCGGGTCTGAGGTCAGCAGGCCACTCGCCACTTCCGGATATGCCGCGATGTTCCGGGCCCGCTCGCGAGAGCGGCCTCTCTCGCGTCAGAATCAACGGCGTCCGGCATACGGAGATTCGTCGATAGCGACCGCGAGCACCGGATCACGATCGAGATATGCCGGGCCCACACCGAGCACCAGATCGCCGGCGCCGGGCCCTGGGATCGAGAGGCACACGTCGGGCATGCCGGTCAGTCGTCCGATCGTGGCGGCCATGAACGCTGCGGTGGACTCGTGGCCGGTCAGAAGACACTCGATGCCGGGTTCGCCGGGCACCTTCATCAGATCCACGACCTCGTCGCCCGGATGTCCGAAGACGCGGCGCACACCGGCGGCGTTCAGGGCGCGACCGATCACGTCCGTTGCGATGGGCGACGCGGACAAGTCAGAAATCCCGGGCGTATCCCGCCGTCCAGCCACCGTCGACGACGAGCACATGACCGTTCATGTAGGTGTTCGTCGGTGACGAGAGGAAGAGGGCCGCACAGGCGATCTCCTCGAGCTCTCCCGGACGTCCGAGCGGAATGTGCGCGATCATCTGGTCCAGCGACTCGCGGAACTTGCTGTCCTCCCCGTAGAAGAGCTTCTTCGTTCCTTCGGTGAGAATCGAGCCGGGAGCGATTCCGTTGACGAGGATCTTCTCGGGGCCGAGTTCCAGCGCCATGGCGCGCGTCAGGTTGACGACTCCCGCCTTCGCCGCGACGAAGGCGCACTGTAGCCGCGCCGGGACCAGCCCGAAGACCGAGGCGATGTTGATGATCCTGCCACCCTTGCGGTTTGCGCGCATGATGCCCGCGGTCGACTTGCTGACCAGGTACAGGCCGCGAAGGTCGACGCCGACGATCCGATCCCACTCCTCCGTCGGGAACTCGTCGATCGGGACCCGATGCGCCAGAGTGTTGACTCCGGCGTTGTTCACCACGATGTCGAGGCCGCCGAGCTCCGAGGCTATCTCCTGGACGACTCGCTCGACATCGGTCTCGTCGGTGACATCGAGCCTCCTGGCGATACAGCCGGTCTTCGCGTCAGCGGCGGCTCGAGCCTCGTCGAGCAGGACGTCGGTATATGCGACCCGCGCGCCGTTCTCGGCGAGGGTGTCCGCGATCGACTTGCCGATATTACGAGCCGCTCCGGTGACGAGGGCGACCCGGCCTTCGAGATGGACTTTCATCGAGGCCTCCCACTCGCGATTCCTCGAGACCGTGCAGGGCCTCGACATCTGTTCTCCGAACATCGCGGCCCGATCCCCAAGATGGGCGTGGCCGCCGGGAAAGTAACACGCTGACGAGCTCACCGGCAAGCTCCCGCCCGACCCCTCCCGTCCTCCGCGCCAACCGCTACCCGCAGTGGTCGTGTCAGCGCACAGCAACTCCGACGGATCCGGTCGCCGAGATCGGGGATCTCCGACGGGAAAGGAGCTCTCGTCACCCGTTCAACGGACCGGGCTTCTGCTTCTCGTAACCTCCGTCGGAAGGGAAGGCGGTGCTCATCGCGACTCTCGTGATGTCGCCGTCGAGCATGGAACGGTCCTTCTCTCTCCACGCGAGAAAGTGTGGAGCCGCCCGGTGTGCCCGGAACGCGGCCTCGTCGCGGAAATTCTCGTGGAGATGAAGGCGACCCGGGACGTCCGGGGCCTGGTTGATGTCGAAGCGAAAGCAGCCGGGCTCATCGCATACCGATCCTTGCGCGTCTCCAGAGCTCGTCCGAGTGAGCTCCTCGACGTTCTCGGGCTTGATGTTGATGGTGGCGAAGATCGAGAACACGGATCCTCCTGCCCTTGATGTTCGTCGCCGACCTGATGTACCGCCGGTCGTTGTTTCCGCTGGCGGCGGATTGCCTCAGCTGTAGTTCAGATACACGGTACGCTTCTGCAGGTAGCCCTCGACACCGTATTTCCCGTCCTCGCCGCCCATGCCGCTGATGCCATGGCCGGTGTGGAAGCCCTGCACCGCTTCGCCGAGCTGGCGATTGACGTAGATCTCTCCGAACTGGAAGTCGCGAACAACTCGCATGATGCGGCGCATGTCATTCGAGAACAGATAGGCCGACAAACCGTAGGGCGTGTCGTTGGCCATCCGCAGCGCGTCCTCGAAGTCGTCGAAGCGCACGACGGGAAGGACGGGCCCGAAAGTCTCGCTGCGCATGAGCTCCATCGAGTGATCGACGTTGCCGATGACGGTGGGCTCGTACCAGTGGCCACGGCTGTACGGTCCGTCGTTCAGGCAGCGGCCTCCCGCCAGGACTTCGGCGCCGGCGGCCGCCGCGCTCCGTACACGCTCGTCGACCCTGTCCCGCTCACCCCGGCTGATCTTGGGTCCGAGATCCACCTCGGTGAGGGGGTCGCCGACCTCGAGCTTGCCGACACGTTCGAGGATACGATCCACGACTTGCTCGTAGACGCCGCTCTGGATGTACATGCGCTCGTTGCAGGTACAGACCTGGCCGCAGTTGACGAATCGCGATGTCATCGCCGCGTCGACCGCCTTGTCGACGTCCGCGTCGTCGAGCACGACGAACGGCGCCTTGCCGCCGAGCTCGAGCCGCAGCACCGTGATGTTGTCCGACGCCGCGCGAAGCAGCTCACGTCCGGCTCGCACGCTGCCGGTCAGGCTGACCAGCTTCGTGATCGGGTTGCGCACCAGCAGCTCTCCCGTCGTCTTGCCGTATCCCGTGACGACGTTGACGACTCCGGGCGGCAGACCGACCTCGTCGATGATCCGCGCGAGCTCGAGGGCCGACGTCGGGGTGAGCTCCGACGGCTTGATCACGATGCTGTTACCCGCGACGATCGCCGGCGCCATCTTGCGAGCGAAGATCGCCAGGGGGAAGTTCCACGCCGAAATACCGACGGTCACTCCGAAGGGCACCTGGTGGATGTAGATATGCTCGTCGGGGTTCTCGGCGGGCAAGATGTCACCCTCGAGCTGTCGGCACCAGGAAGCGATGTAGTCGATCCGCCTTACCGTGCCATCGACCTCGCCCCGCGCCTGCGCGATCGGCTTGCCCACTTCTCGCGTCAAAGTCTGCGCCAGGAGCTCACGGTGCTCTCGTACCGCTTGCCCGATCTTGAGCAGCCACTCACCGCGCTGGGCGGCCGGCAGCCGCGCCCATCCCAGCTGTGCGCGCTCGGCCGCCTCGAGCGCCTGCTGGACGTCGGCGGCGTTCGCGTCAGGAACGACCGCGATGGTCTCCTCGGTGGCGGGGTTCTCCACCTCGATCGTCTCGCTCGAAGCCGGGCGTACCCACTTGCCGTCGATGTAGAGGTTGTAGCGCCCGACCCCGTTCACCGCGTCTTTCATCGTCGCTGGTTCGTTTGTCATCGTGTTGCTCCGTATCGTTCGGACGCTGCGTCCGAGGGGCGGTTTTCAACGGACTGTCCGGCGTCGGGGACGACGGGTCAAGGTCGGCTCAGGTGGTCACCTCGTCGAGCAAGACCTCCCGGTGCTCGCGAGATGACCGCTGCGCCGCGCGGCAGAACTGCAGGACCCGCCTTCCTTCCTCCCCCGACTGTGAGGCCTGGCGGCCTTCTTCGAGCGCGTCGATCCAGTCCCGGGTGCCGCGGACGAAGCTCGACGCGAAGTCGGTGTCGAGGTCGCCGAAATCCGTCGTCACCCCGTCCCGGTACATCACCAGTGCAGGCCGATCCAGCAGCATCGACGTGCAGCGGTTGACCCACAGGAATCCCTTCGTGCCGCTGATCTCGACCCACTCGTCCTCGGGCCAGTACTTCGTGGGCATCAGAATGCCGTCGGACGAGACGACATCCCACGAGCCGTGTCGCTCGCCATCCCGGTACTTCCAGATGACCATCGCCGGACTGTCCAGAATCCAGTCGTGGACGATGTTCCGCTCCGTGATCCAGGCGAACACCTTCTCGACGTCTCCGAGGAAGTGGATCGCCAGGCTGAAGGCATGGTAGCCGTAGTCGAGCATCATGCGGCCGCCACCGCCCTGCTCGGGTTTGAACTTCCAGTTGTCCGGTGCGACGCCTTCAACCTGGTGGCTGAGAGGCAGCGGATAAGGAGGCCGAGAGTCCGCACGCTGGACTCGGGCCCTTGTCTTGTCTCCTCCATCCAGGGAACCTTGAATGACCTTCAAGCGGATGGAGATCGGCTCGCCGATCGCTCCCGCATCGAGCATCTGCTTCGCCTTGGCCATGTGCGGGTAGTACTGGAAGTTCTCGAATACTCGCAAATTCTTGCCGCCACGCTTGGCGGCGGCGATCATCGTGTCGCACTCGGACACGTGATTCGCCATCGGCTTTTGAACCGACACATGCTTCCCTGCCTCCAGCGCCGCCACGGTCATGTCCGCGTGAAGGTGGTGAGGCGTGATGACCTCGACCGCGTCGATTGCCGACTCGGCGAGCATATCCCGGTAATCGGTGAACCACCGCGCGACGCCCCAATCTTCGGCTCGACTTCTGGCGATGTCCTCGTCGACGTCGCAGACCGCCCAGATCTCGGCCTTGGGGTTCTCGTCGTAGGGGAGCGCGTGCAGCGCGGCGATCCGTCCTCCGCCGATGATCCCGACTCGTAGTGCCGCCATCGGCTGTCTCTCTGGCTCCCTCGATTCGTCGAAGGTCTCGTGGGGCTCTCTCGTTTCCGCCGGCGGCCCGCTCCAGCTCTGCAGGAACGGACCCACCTGCCGATCCCTTCTTGCTGTCGCGAATCAGCGAAATGTTGATAGAGAAGCGGTGCGGCCTCGCCGGGCGGAGGCGCGATCCTATCAAGAACGCCGGTTGATTCCCAGGAGGGACCGTCCCGGCTTCCGTTGTTCCGGAGGCTGCCCGGCGCTCGGCAGCTTGCACGGGCGCCGGCGTCCTTTCCATGGCGACGAACGTGCTGGAGAACCGTCGGATGTCCGGTACGGCAGGGTCTTGTCGAGTTTCTTCGCGCGGCCGCGAACCGCGGAGACGTTCAATCCCCCGGCGCGGACCACAAGCTCCTTGCTCTCGTACTTCGCATCGGCGTAGAACTACATGCTCGCGTCTGGCTCGAACGCGTACACGCCATGCGGTTCCCCTTCCGGGTGTGCCGTGGTGCGGACTGAAGGAGCGACGTGGTCGTCAGCTCCGGAGTCGAATAGCTGAGTGTTCAGTCCATCGAGAGAAGAAGCGTCAGCATGAAAGTCGCCGTCACGGACTATTCGTTCAAGTCGCTCGACGTCGAGCGTCGGCTGCTCGAGCCGCTGGGCGCCACCGTCGTTTACGGCCACTGCAAGCCGCCGGGGGAGCGGATACCGCTGGTGAGTGATGTTGGCGCCGTGATCACGCAGTTTGCGCCGGTGAGCGCTTCGGTCATCGAGGCGATGCAGCGAGCCAAGGTGATCGTGCGCTACGGGATCGGCGTGGACAACGTGGACTTGCGAGCCGCCCGTTCGAGGGACATCCCGGTCTGCAATGTGCCGGATTACTGTATCGATGAGGTCGCCGATCACACGCTCGCCCTGATCCTGGCGGCGACTCGAGGCGTGGTCTCCAATTGCGTGAAAGTCCGGCGTGGTGAATGGGGACTGGCGGTGCCGCCGGAGAGGATGAGGGCCCTTCGGGACTGCACGGTCGGGATCATCGGGTTCGGGCGGATCGGTCGCGAGGTTGCCCGACGCCTGCAGCCGTTCAAGTGCCGACGGGTCGTCTTCGACCCCGTGGTTGACGCGGGCGAGATCACGGCTTCCGGTTGCGAGCCGATCGGCGTCGAGTCGCTCCTCTCCGCCGCGGATATCGTCACGCTTCACTGTCCATTGAACGACCAGACACGCAATCTCATCGACGCCCGCTCGATCGCCACGATGAGGGAAGGCGCGATCCTGGTGAACGTCGGACGCGGCGACCTGGTCGAGTCGCAGGCGTTGATCGCGGCGCTCGAAGCAGGCGCTCTGAGCGCGGCAGCGCTCGATGTCTTCAGTCCGGAACCGATCCCGGGTGACAGTCCGATTCTGCAGATGGACAACGTTGTCGTCGGATCGCACGTGGCATCGGCGAGTATGCCCGCCACGAAGAAGCTACGAGAGACCGCTGCGAACATCGCCGTCCTGGCGCTTCGTGGCGAGGATTTGCCCAACATCGTCAACTGAGTCGAAGGGTTGGAGCATCTCGGTCGCCGGGACGGCGATCTTGACGGGCGGATGGCTTGTCGAGCGCGACGTGGGGAGCAGACATGATGCGCCGGCTCTCGTTGTCGACACCGACGTCGCGTGCCCGACAGCATCCGTGGCAGATCCGTGACAGACACACCGGGCTCGGTGAGGCGGCCACACCCGTGACAAAATCCCCCGAGTGAGCGCGGGATCCCCGCCTCTGCCCTCTTCAGATAGCGACCTCCCGACGCGCCGCCGAGGAGCGCAGTGCTCGCCGGTCGATGGGTGCGGGGGGCTTGCGACCGGACCGCCCGATTCAGACCTCGGCCAGCCGCTCCTTCGAGTCCCCGAACTCCTCCAGTCGCACGCCCAGCTTGTCCATCATCGACAGGTACAAGCTCGCCATCTTGCGGTTCGGCTTCTCGAGATAGTCGAGCGCCCGGCCGGTCTCGAGCTTGCCGCCGGCGCGACCGACGATCGCCACCGGCAGATGGCTGTTGTCGTGTCCTCCGACGAGCATGCTCGAGCAGATCATGATCATCGAGTTGTCAAGGGCCGTACGCTCGCCTTCCTGCACCGCGTCGAGCTTGCGCGCGATGGTGGCCATCTGCTCGAGGAAGAACTGGTTGACCTTCAGCCAGTCGTCCGTGTCGGAGTGCGACAGCAGGTGGTGGATCATGTAGTCCACCCCGAGGTGCGGGAAGCGAAGCGAGGAGTGATCGTTGTTGAGCTTCAGGGTGCAGACACGCGTCGTGTCGGTCTGGAACGCGAGCACCACGATGTCGCACATCAGCCGCATGTGCTCGTCGATGTCCTGCGGCATGCCGTCCTTCGGGCGCGGGATGTTCGGCTCCGTGACGGCGGGCCGCCATCCCTGCAGTCGACGCTCCTTGCCGGCACGCTCGAGACGCCGCTCGACCTCGCGCACCGACGACAGATACTCCTCGAGCTTGGCACGGTCGAAGTAGCTGATCTTGCCGCGGAGTCTACGGGCATCTCCGAGCACACTATCGACGATGCGGCGGCTGCTCTTCGTCGCCGTGTCGTCCTTGAAGAGTCGATCGAAGGCGAGCGCCGGGTAGAGCTCGAGCGGCGTCGGTGTCGTCGGGCTGCTCCACGAGATGTGGGAGCTGTAGAGCATCGAGTACTCGCGGTGCACCGAGGCGATGGACTTCTCGCAGGCGAGCACCAGGCTCGGCACCTTCGTCCGGTGCCCGACCGTCTGCGCCACCACCTGATCGAGACTGGTGCCGGAGCGGATCTTGCCGCCGGCCGAGAGCGGCGCGCCCGAGAGCATGTTCCCCGTCTGCGAGCTGTGGATGTTGCCCTTGCGCGCTTCGGCGTTGAAGAGCCCGCGGATGAAGAGCAGCTTCTCGCGCTGGGGCTTCAGCGGCGCCCGCACCTTGCCGAGCTCCATGTCGGCGCCCTTGCCCTTCGCCCACCACTCGCGGCCGTGAAACCCGTTACCCGCGAAGAGGACGCACAGTCGAACCGGCGCCTCGCTGCCGGAGTCGGCCGTCGACTTCTTCTCGTCACCCCAGACGGGGATCGACTCGAGCCACGGCAAGGCCATGCTGATCCCAAGGCCGCGTAACATCGTCCGTCGAGATACCGCGCGTCGCGAAACGCTCATGGCTCACTCCCTCCGAACCGCGGTCAAATCGACTCCTCTTTCGTCGACTCGAGCCCGCGGTGAAAGCGAAACTGCTTGCTGCGTAGAATTGTCTCGAGCGCCGCCGAGAATCGAAAGCCCTTTTCCTCGAGCTGCCGGACGATGTCGTCGACGAGCGGCTGATCGGTCAGCTCCACCGTACGGCCCAGCGCGAAGCCCAGAAGCTTGCGGGAGAACTGCTCGAGGAAGTCGTGCCGGCGCTTCGTCAGCAGATACGACCGCAGGCCGTCGATCCCGTCGAACTCCGTGCCGTCTCGGAGCCTCACCCTCGTGTCGACCGGCTGGCCGATCAGGTCCTCGACCCGATAGCGGCCGATCGCGTCGAACGACTCGAGGGAGAAGCCGTAGGGATCGATGCGGACGTGGCAGCTGGCGCAGCTCGCATCGCTGACGTGCCGTTCGGTCATCTGTCGCACCGTCAGACCTTCACGGCTGAGCGCGTCCGGAAGCTCCGGCACCGTGGCGGGCGGGTCGGGGAGCTTCTCGCCGAGGAGCGTCTCGACGACCCAGTTGCCGCGCAGGACCGGACTGGTCCGCGTGGAGCCGGACTGCTTCGAGAGAATCGTCGCCATGCCAAGCACGCCGCCACGCGATCGCGCGCGCATGCCACTGACGCGCTGCCAGGCGTCGCCGTCGACACCGTCGACACCGTAGTGCTCCGCCAGCGCCCCGTTGAGATACGTGTGGTCGGCGTCGAGGATCTCGAGCATGGACCCGTCACGGCGGAATAGATCCGTGAAGAAGAGCACCGACTCCTCGTACATCGCGCCGCGCAGACCGGCGAAGGTCGGGTACTGGCGCTCGTTCTTCTCGTCGTGAGCGTCGAAGCCGCGGACGCCGAGCCACTGGCAGGCGAACTCGGTCGCCAGACCCCGGACGCGTCCGTCGCTCAGCATGCGACGGGCCTCTGCGACGAGAGCGTCGGGCTTCGTGAGCCCGGCGTTCGCGGCCGCTGCGAGGAGCTCCTCGTCGGGCATCGTCGACCAGAGAAAGTAGCTCAGTCGCGTCGCCAGCTCCCAGTCGGTCACGGCGCTCGCCTCGGCGCCGGGGCCGGGCTCCTCGATTCGATAGAGGAAGTCCGGCGAGACGAAGATTCGCGCGAGCACGCCGCGGAAGGCGTCCTCGTGGGTCTCCTCCTCGGCGCGCAGCTCGGCGTACATCGCGCGCAGCGCCCACTCCTCGGTCGTGGCGGGCGGCCCGCGGCACGCCCCCGCCCCCCCCCCGCGCCCCCCCGCCGCCGGCGCGG
>CAYMLL010000079.1:13989-23826 GCA_964390645.1 uncultured Planctomycetia bacterium
CCCACTCCTCGGTCGGCGCGAGCGGCCGGCGGTCCGCGCGCGCCGCGAACGCGATCAGCGCATCGACGTGCGCGGGTGCGGTCTCCTCGACGTGCTCCCGGAACGCCTCGGCGCGCTCGCGAATCGGCGTCTGTAGCGGTGCGAAGACGTGGGTGTCGTCGCCCTGTGTCGAGAACTCGAGGAAGAGCGGGTAGAACTCGTGGATCTTCAACGCGTCCTGGCTGATGTAGCGCACCTCTTGCCAGAGGCGCTCGAGCCGCTCCCGCTCGGCGTCACTGAGCAGCAGACGGCTGAAGTGCTCGTCCTCGCGGTGATACATGACGAGCGTGATGACCTTGTCGATCGGCACGACGGTGCGACAGCACATCGTGCGCGGGAAGAGCGCACGGAACTCGTCGAACGCTCGCTTCATGCGTCCCTCGCCCACGGATCCCTCCGCCACGACGACCCCGAGATCGAAGCGCAGCGTCGATCCGGACGCACGCCTGCCCGCGGCGACCTCGAGCTGCGCGCCGCCGGCCGCTGCGTCGTCACGGCCGAGAAGCTCCGCCGTGACGACAAGGTCGCGACCCTTCGCGAACTCTGCGGGGATCTTCACGTGAAGCGCGCTCGGAGTCTTGACGACGAGGCTCGACTCGGCGCCCTCCCCTTCGAACCGGGCGGGATCGACACCGAGTTCCGCGCCCGTGTCGCCCGGCGGGTCGCCGCGCTCCAGAAGCGTCGCCAGGTCGAAGGGCCGGAAGAGGGCCGAGGTGATGGAGCGCGCGTGGCGGTAGAGAGCGCGATCCGTCGGCGGAGTCGCGTCGTTCGGTCCCTTCGACAGCAGCCGGCCGGCCTCCTCGGCGAGCCGCCCGGCAAGCTTCGCGTCGCCAGCGTCCGCGGCGGCGCGCCAGCGCGTCAGCACCGAGCCGCCGGGAAGCGGATCCTCGCCGGCGCCCTCGTGAGCGGTCGGCCCCGTGAAGAAGCACCAGACCGCCTCGTTGCCGATTCCATCGGGGTGCGGATTGCCCGCGTGGACTTCGGCGCTGACGTCCTTCGCCAGGCCCCAGCTGCGAGCGTTCTCCGCTTTCTCCGTCTTCTCGGTGACGACGAGATCGATCTGCGTCTGGTCGCAGCCGTGGTTGGCATCCCGCGGGCCGATCGTGAGCGACAGGACGTCCCCTTTTCGCACCGGCTGGTCCACGATCGGCGGGACTTTCAGCGTGCCCGCGCGATCGACCGAGCCCCCGGCGAGACGTTCACGATGCGTACCTCGGTGAAACACCAGCGACCACGAGACGCCGTTGCCGCAAGCCGCGTGGGCGTCGGCGACCTCGACCTGGACCGCGACGATCCCGGTGAAGGGGCTGCGCCAGCCGACACCGACGAAGTGCGACGGAGTGGGATGGACGCCGACCGTGCGCGGACGCACGATACCGGGAATGCGGACCTCCCGATCCTCCGACGCGCTCGCGACAAGATTCGGCGGGTTGATCCCCCAGCCCTTGACGAAATCGTAGCCGCCGACCTTGTCCCGCTTCACCGTCAGCAGACCGTCGATCTTCGCCGGGCTGCTGCCGCCATCGCCGATCGGCAAGTTGAGGTAGTCGGCCCAAGCCGCGAGCACATCCGCGTCGAGGTCTCCGCGCCTGGCCAGCTCCTCCAGGGAGGCGCCGTTCTTGTCCGACAACCCCACGGCGATCGCCGCGAGGTAATCCGCCGTGCGGGCGAGGGTTCGCTCGCGCAGGACGTCGAGCCGGCGCAGATAGGGGCGAACGTCTCGCAGCGCGATGGGTGCGATCCCCGGCTCCGATCCGACGAGCCGGGCGTTCTTCCAGGCGACCCGCCCCTCGTCGACACCCGCGCCGACGACGACGCCTGCGGCGAGAGCATGCGCGACGAGGGAGATCTCGAAAAACTCGCTGTTGGCGGCAGGCTCGAGCCCGAGACGGAACTCCTGACTCGAGGCGAGCGGATCGACGCTGGTCTGGCCGGGCGTGAACATCTGGCCGATGTCCGAGAGCGACCAGAGCCGGCCCTGCCACTCCTCGACCGTCGCGACGATGGCCCCCACCTCCGTTTCGATCGCGGCCCGCTCCTTCAACGAGGCAGCCGCGCGCAGCCGAGCCTGCACCGCTGCCAGCACGGGCGAGAGCGATTCGTCACGGACGAGACGGGAGAGCTTCCTCAGGTAGTGCGGGTTCAGACCGACGTCCGCGGCGATGGCATCGATGCCGGACGTGTCGGACCGCAGCGTCTCGCGATGCTCGATCAGCGACCGGATGTACGGCGGCAACGAGATCCTCCCCCAGCGGATGCGACCGTCACGATTGCCTCCCGTCATCCGCAGCTCGAGAAGCTCGGTCTTGCGAGCGTAGAGAGCGAGGATCCGGTCGATCACCTCGTCGGTCTGATCGCGTCGTGCCGTCCGCCTCGAGAAGCGGAAGCCGTCGGGGAGAAAGACCGTGTGCGCGGCGAGGTCCTGGGCGGCGGAGAGGTACTTGTCGAAGAGCGCGGGCGACATCACCATCGACTCGCCGACGTTCGTGAACCCTTCGCCCGCGGCGCTGTCCGCCGGGAACTCACGCGTCGGTCGGAAGTCGAAGCCGGTCAGATCGCGCACGGTTCGGTCGAGCTCCGTGTTGCTCAGCCGGCGAAGGACAACACGGCCGGGGTCACCGGCATTCGCGTGCGCCTCCGAGTTCAGATAGGCGCGCACCCACACGCGCAGCGTCGTCGACTGCTCGGCGGAGAGCGGCTTGCCCTTCTTCGGCGGCATCTCGCCGTTCTCGAGCATGAAGAGCACTTTCTGCCAGATCCGCGGGTCGCGGCGGACCTCGGTGAGGGACTTCATGCGTTCGAGGTCGAGGTCGCCCTTCGCCTTCTTCGTGCTGTGGCAGGAGAGGCAGTAACTCTTCAGGAGCGGTCGGACCGTCGTCTCGTATCCCTTGGCGATCTCGTCGAAGGGCAGCGGCGGGCTCGCGGCGGGCTCCTCGCACCGGGACGCGCTAGAGATGCAGACGCTGCAGCCGGTGAGGAGCACCCCGGCGAGCGTTCGATGACGGGAGCTGGTGCGGTCGGTCATGGCTCCGGGGACGGTGGTTGATCGTCAGCGGCGAAGAACAGTAGTCGGCGATGATAACGGCGCCGAGGACAACCGATCAAGCAAGGCATCAGAAGGTCGATCGAAGAGGGCTCGAGCCCGCTTTTCGCGACGCGACCCGGGCCCTCTCAGCCGTTCGATCGAGACGCGATCCGCTGCTCGCAGGGCGGGTAGCCGTGGCGGCCGGCCAGGTCCGCGGACCTGGCGCGGACGTGGCGCGAACCGGTAACGGCGGCGGCGCGCCTTGTCCTTCGTGCTCGACGGCTCGTCCGCTCTGGGCAAGCCGACGCCATCCTGATAGCATCGCGCCGCTCGTCCACCGGGAGGTCGCTTCATGAAGCTTCCCCTCGACACGTTGGACTTCCACGCAACCCACGCCGTGCCGCTCAGCCAGCTGGGTAACGAGAACGTCGCTGCCTGCGTCGGGCGCACGGAGGGCTCACGAAGGTCTTGCGAGTCGTTCGACGAGTAGACAGACCCGGAAGAACACGCGACGATGGCAGCCATTATTATTCGGGAGCCCTGGAGACGGTCTTCCCGTTGATCACCGAGACGAGGATCGTGCACGACTGGAACCTCGACAGTCCGGCGATGGTCGTCTGGAAGTGCCGCGACGGCGAAGGGCACGGCTCGTGGGACGTGTTCTCGTCCGCCGGCATGCTGATGCCGACGAAGCACCGGCCCGAGGACGAGTGGCTCGAGCTGACGGGCACCAAGGGGTTCATCCGGGTCAACCGCCGCACGTCGACGCTGCTCCACCGCCCTGCGCTCGTGCTGCTTCGCGACGGCGTGACGACCGAGCTCGGCGAGCTCGACACCGACTTCGTGTCGAGCTCCATCCACGGCACCCGCGACCGGGTGGACGCGCTTCACGAGGGTCGCCGGGCGCGGCAGTCCCGCGAGGTCGGACGACGCGTCATTCAGTTCTGCCGCGCGGCCCGGACGTCCTCGCAGGAGGGCCGCGAGGTTCTGTCCGACGGGACAAGCGAGTAGTCGCGAGCAGCAAGCACAGGAGAGGTCATGTTTTCCATTTTCGCCACAATCAACATCCAGTCCGAGCACGTCGAGGAGTTCATGCAGGCGAGCTTCGGAGACGCCGAGGGCGCCTGCCGCGACGAGCCGGGTTGCTTCCGTTTCGACATCGGCCGGGACGCCGAGGTGTCGAATCGCTTCCACCTCTTCGAGGTCTACCGCGACGAGGCGGCGTTCCAGGCGCACCTCGAATCGCCGCACTTCATCAGGTGGCGCGACAAGTGCAAGCCGATGTTCGAAGGTGAGGTGACGAAGGTCGTGATGAGTACCGTCTTCCCGTCGGACGGTGGCTACGAGAAGCAGAAGCCAGCGCTGCTGGACTGGTAGGCGGTCCGGGTCTATCCGGACAACCCCGCGTAGAGTGACTCGTCCACGGCGACCGCGATCACCATCGGCTCACGTCGCGCCAGCCACGAATCGACGGCGCGGATCAGCTCGTCGAGCGTCGACGCCGTCTCGCCCCGCACTCCGAAGCCCTCGGCCACGCGCGCCCAGTCGACCGGCAGGAAGTCGACGCCGCGGGCGGGCAGGTCGCGGATCGACTGCGCGTGCTTGATGATCGACAGCGTGCGGTCGCAGAGGACGACGAAGAGCGGCGCGACGTCGATGCGACGCACCGTCTCGAGCTCCTGGACCATCATCGCGAAGGCGCCGTCCCCGGTGATGCTGACGACCCGCTGCGCCGGGCGAATCAGCGCGGCGGCGATCCCGGCGGCGGGGCCGTGTCCCATAGACGAGAGTCCGTTAGAGATCAGGAAGGTCCCGGGCTCGGGCGCGGTCCACATCTGACCGAGGACGTTCTTGTGCGCGCCGACGTCGCCCGTGGCGATGGTGTCGGCCGGAAGCGAGCGCCGCAGCTCCCTGACGATGTGATACGGCGACAGGCCCTTCGCGGACGACACCGCGCCGGGAAGCACCGCCGCCGCCACCTCGCGTCGCAGCTCGCCGATGGCCGCGTCGGTCCAGTCGATATCGCCCCGGTACGATGAGCTCAGCCGCTGGAGCAGCGAAGTGACGTCGCCCGTGCACTCGAGCGACGGGCTGTACTGGTCGAAGGCGGTCGGCGCATCGGCGAGCGAGCAGAGCGGCGCATCGAAGTGCCAGCTCCTCGACGACTCCACCGGATCGAAGCCGACGCCGAGCACGCAGTCGCTCTCCTCGATCCATCGCGTGATCGGACCGTCACCCGCGGCGGGAAGAACGTGGCCGAGGAATCTCTCGCCGCTCGCATCCGCGACGCCCTTTCCCTGGCACGTGACGACGTACGGGATGCCGCTCGTCTCGAAGAAGCGTCGTACGGCAGGGGTGTCGCGCCGTGCGTCGAGTGCGATGCCCACGACTCCCACGGGCCGGCGCGCTGCGTTGAGCGCGTCGGTGATGGCGTCGAAGGAGGCGTCGTCCGGGTCCGGCGAGGGCGGCACGCGCGGACCGGGATCGTCGGCGCGTTCGGGCGTCTTCGCGAGGTCCGACGGTACGGAGAGGTAAACAGGCCCGCGTGGCGGTGTCCGCGCCAGGGCCATCGCAGCGCCGATGGTCTTCTCCGTGCCCGAGCCCTCGAGCGCCACCGACCACTTGCTGATCGGCGCGAAGACGTCGTTGAGGGCGAGGTTCTGCTTCTGACTCCTGCGAATCCGCCCGGTCGCCGTGCGCGCCGAGATCGCCAGCATCGGATCGCGATCGAGAAGCGCAGTGCCGACGCCGAGCGGAAAGTTGCACGCGCCGGGGCCGAGGGTCGCCAGGCACACGCCCGGCTCTCCCGTCAGCCGGCCGATCGTGCTCGCGATGAACGACGCCGCCGACTCGTGCCCCGTGAGCACGAATTCGACGCATCGGTCGTGAAGCGCCTCGATGAGCTCCACCACCTCGCCGCCGGGCTGCCCGAAGACGCGCTCGACACCGGCATCGCTCAACGCCCGCGCGACGGCCTCTGCTCCGGTCCTTGTCGCCGACAAGTCAGTGCTCCCGCGAGTATCCCACGATTCAGCCGCCGTCGACCACGACGACGTGGCCGTTCGTGCACGAGCTCTCCGGCGCCGCGATAAAGAGCGCCGCACAGGCGATCTCCGCCCTCTCGCCGGGACGCCCCGGCGGGACGTGCGCGATCATCTTCTCGATCGAGTCGCGAAACTTGCTGTCCTCGCCGGGGAAGAGACTCTTCGTGCCTTCGGTGAGAATCGAGCCCGGCGCGATGCCTTTGACGAGGCTGCCCTCCGGCCCGAGGTCGAGCGCCATCGCCCGTGTCAGGTTGGCCACGAGGCGCTTGGCGACGCAACCGTCCCCCGCATTCGCCGCTGCTGTCGCTTCATCGGTGAGGACGTCGGAGTAGACGGCGCGCGCGCCGCTGTCCGGAAGCCGGTCCGCGACGAACTCTCCAGTATTTCGGCCGGCGCCCGTGACGAGCGCGACACGGCTCTCGAGGTCGACCTGCATCCCCGTACTCCCGCAGGGCGGGCAGTATAGCAGGTAGACAATCGCAGCTGCAACGCATAGGCTCCTGGTCATGCCGAACAGGGACAGCGCAAACGGAAGCTGCGACTCCGGCGAGGCCTACCTCCCGAAGAATGAGCTTCCCGCGTGGGGCGTCGAGGATCTGCCGGAGCCCGATCCGCCATCGAAGCGCAACTGGGTCGGCCTGATCGGGCCGGGCATCGTCATGTGCGGCATCCAGATCGGCGGCGGCGAGTGGCTGCTCGGGCCGGAGATCACGGCGAAGTACGGCGGCGGTCTGATGTGGATCGCCACGATCGCCATCGTCGTGCAGGTCTTCTTCAACATGGAGTGCGGCCGCTACGCGCTTTACGCGGGCGAGCCGGCGTTCACCGGCTTCATGAGGCTTCGTCCCGGTCCGGCGTTCTGGATGGGAGTCATCGTCCTCCTCAACATCGGCGCGCTGATACCGGGCCTGTCGACTACCGGCGCCGCGGTCATCGCCGGCCTGATCCGCGGGGAGCCCCCGGGAAGCTCTCCGGAAGACCATGCGCTCGTTCAGAACCTGGCGTACGTCACGCTCGGGATCGTCGTCTTGCCGGTCCTCGTCGGAGGAAAGGTCTACAACACGCTTCAGGCCGTGATGACGACAAAGGTCATCATCGTCCTCGGTTTCTGCCTGCTTGTCGGCGTCTTCTTCGTCAGCCCCGAGAACTGGTGGAGCGTCTGCAGCGGCTTCTTCGCCTTCGGCACGGTGCCGATCGAGGGTCCCCCCGTCGACGGAAGGTTGCCGGTCGCCAACGCATTCTCGTACTGGTTCGATCACGGCGAGTTTCCGGTGATCGTGTTGGCGAACATCGCGGTTCTCGGCGCCTTCGCCGGCTTCGCGGGCGGCGGCGGCCTCTCCAACGCGGCCTACGCGAACTACGTGCGCGACAAGGGCTGGGGCATGGGCCAGCGCGTCGGCGCGATCCCTAGCGCGATCGGAGGCAAGAAGATCTCGCTCAGCCACCTCGGTAAAGTCTTCCCCTTGACCCGGGAGAACCTCGAACGCTGGAAGGGCTGGTGGCGATACATTCTCGTCGATCAACTCTTTATCTGGGGACCCGGGTGCTTCGCGGGCATGGCGCTGCCGGCGCTCCTGTCACTCGAGTTCGCGCAGTATTCTCCGCTCTTCAACGACCCGAAGGGGCTCGACTGGGCCCAGGCCGTCATCACGGCGGACGGAATCCGCAACGCGCCGCAGTTCTCGGCGGGCATGGCAGGATTCCTCTGGATCGCCACGCTGATCGTCGGAATCGCCGTGCTCCTGCCGAGCCAGATGTCGATCGTCGACGACTTCAGCCGTCGCTGGACCGACATCGTTTGGTCCGGCAGCCGCTTCGTCCGGGAGAAGACCGACCCGAGGAACGTCAAACGAATCTACTACGGCGTCCTCTTCGCTTACGTCACCTGGTCTTACTTCTGTGCCTGGCTGTTCACCACACACGGATCGCCGAAGCTGATGGTGATCCTCATCGCGAACCTCAACAACGTCGCTCTCGCGGTCACGGCCATCGCTCTCCTGCGAGTGAACACGCGGCTGCTTCCTCCACAGCTCCGACCGCGTTGGCATCACAAGCTCGGCATGATCGCCTGCGCGGTATTCTATCTCGGCCTGTCGGTGCTGGTCTTCGTGCAGAAGCAGGTGCCGCAGATCAAGGAGCACTTCGGCTGGGGATCGTGACTGGAACGCGATGATCAGGATCCTCGTCGACTGCACCGCCGACGCCGGGTCGGTCCGGTACTTGCGTGACCATGGCTTCGATCCCATCGTCGTTCCTGGCGACGACGACGACGCGAGGCGCCGGCGTTCGTCGGCGTCGGCGTCGATGTTCTCGAGACGGAGCCGCCGTCCGCGGACAACCCGCTCCGCTCGCTGCCGAACGTCATCCTGACCCCGCACACCGCCGGCCCCGGGCGAGAGAGCGTCCACCGCATGTCGATGGTGGTCGAGGACGTCGTGCCGACCCTCGAGGGCGAGGAGCCGAAGTCCCCGCTCAGCTGACGCCGCAACGGGGGTCTGCCCGATGAACCCGCCTGGTTCACGAAGGCGTATCTCGACGGGACCTTCGACGTCGTTCTGCCGGTCGTCGATCTCGTCGACTGCCAGAACATGGCGGTCAACCCGAGCAACGCTGCCGCGGTGCCGTTTGCCCTGCCGAACGACAACGCCACCGGGACCGCCACGACCTACGCGATCAACCGCAGCGATGAGCCTCTACCCGTCGACCGGCGCCCCACACGGCCCGGTCAACTCGTGGCAGCCGTACCGCGCCGCCACCCTCGCGAGCCTCTCGCTTCAGAAGCGCGGCACACGGTGCAGACGCCCGGCTTGATGGTGCAGACGAATGAGCGCGAGATCGACGAGCCGCTCTCCCGCGCCGACCTCGACGATGGACGCCTCGAGCGCTCCGTAGCCTCCCTCGGCAGCCGCGCGGATGGTCGGAAAGTAGCCCGGTGCCCCGTTCGTGTAGCCGACGAACACCGTGTTCCGGATCACGCTCGAAGCCTTCAGCCGCAGGCCATGCTCGACGAAGAACTCGCCGGGGAAGAACGCGAGCGCCAGGCCGGATCCCACCAGCACGGTGTGCACCTCGACGTCGCGCTCCCGCTCGAATCGATCGACGTAGTACTTGAAGACCCGCGTACCCGCGGAGCGCGTCACGGCCGCGCGGACCTCGGGATCGCCGAAGTCCCAGCGGGACTCGAGACGAACGCCCTGGCTCACGACGCTGATCGCCGGGACCGCCTCGGTCCGGGAGATACCGCGGCGCAAACGGGCGGCCTCCTTCCCCAGCGCCTCGCCCAGGACGCGCACCTGCTCGAATCCCCCCTCCGCGGGCGGCGTCTTGTCCCAGAACGGGTTGATGTCCCCCGCCGCGCCCTGCACGAAGAGACACTGACCGCCGACGTCTCGCTCCACGTGGGCCATCATCACTCCGGGATAGTCGGCGGAGATCTCGAGGTTCTCCGGACCGAGCACGACGGGGTGGCACGCAAAGTTCACGAGCGTCGCGATCGGCCGCCCCCGGACGCTGTCGACCCCGATCACGGTCAGGGAGTGGTCGACCGGGCTGGTCACCGATCGCTCCCGGTTCGCCCACAACATGCGCACCGTGCCGTCCTTCAACACCTTGCGCCGGTTGTGACCTTCCTCGACGAGTCCGCGCGCGACACCGATCCGCGCCGGCTGCAGCTTCCGGTAGGCCCCGGCGCTCGCCCCGGCGCTCGCCCGCGCCATGGCCCCGCCGTAC
>CAYMLL010000079.1:23836-25196 GCA_964390645.1 uncultured Planctomycetia bacterium
CCCCCGCCCGCGCCCCCCCCCCCCCGCGCCGGGGGGCGCGCCCGGGCCCGCCCCGCCTGCCCCCGGGGGCGCCCCACGCTCCATGGCACGGACGTACGGCTTCTCCTTGCTGGGGAAGTCCGGAGAGAACCGCGGTGAGGAGTGCGTGTGCGACGCGACGAGCAGAACGTGCTCGATGGGGGTCTCGGCGCGGACCATCTCGCGCACGGCGGCCGTGTTCCGGGCGGTGATCGATCCGAGGTCGAGACTCACGATCGCCAGGTGGGTCGATCCGTACGAGAGGACGAGCGCCCTGGCGTGAAGCCGGTCATGAACGCCGGTCGAGACGTTGCTGCCGCGAGCCCCGTATCCGTACATCTGTCCACCGACCGGCGGCGTGATGTCCGCCGTGGACGCTCCCGCGCGGAGCTCGGCACCACCGAGACGCGCCGTCAGGAATAACATCGCGACGGTGACGAACCCGGCGACGAGGACGCAAGTCGAGCTGCGGCTCGAATCTCTCATCAGATCATCCTCCGTACCTGGTGGACCGACGGAACACCTCGATGACCCTGTCCTTCTCGCGCTTCAAGAGTCGGCTCCCGAGCAGACGCTTCGCCAGCTCCTCGCGGCGCTTCTCGAGGTCGGAGTCGTCGTACTTCTCGACCAGCTCCCCGAACTGGCTCGTATGTGCGGCGGAGGCCTTCGCCTTCAGTCGAGCGACGTCCGTGATGTCCACCGTGTAGTTCGGTTGAGCGGAGTAGAAGAAGAACGCGACCGGCACGGACCAGTGCTTGAAGCCCTCCTGCTCGAGCTCCGGAAAGTACAGACGCCAGGCCGCCGCCCTCATGGCATCGACGGTGACGAGCGCGCCGGAGCGATGGTCGCTCTTGTGCCACTGCTCGTGGGGCGCTCCCGGATCGATCGAGAAGACGGCGTCCGGTCGATGGCGGCGGATCTCGCGAGCGACCTGCCGGGTCAGCTTCCTGCGGTCGACGTACTCGAGCATGCCGTCGTCGTAGCCGAGCCACGTGATGTTCTCTTTCGGCACCCCGAGGATGCTCACGGACTCCTCCTCCTCTCGCTTGCGGATCGCGGCCAGCCGCGTCCTCGTCATCGACGGGTCATTCGACCCCGCGTTGTCGCTGGTGTAGATCAGGATCCGGATCCTGTTGCCGTTGCGCGCGAGCCTCGCGAGGGTCCCGCCGGCGCTGAACACCTCGTCGTCCGGGTGCGGCGTGACGACGAGGATCGTCCTGTTCTTCCAGTCCTCGATACGATCCCTGCCCGTGTACTCGGGTTCGGCCGACGCGACCTGCGCGCGGGCAGACCCGACAGCGACCATCACGCAGACGCAAACCGCCGGCGCGAACAGAGCCGC
>CAYMLL010000080.1:0-20875 GCA_964390645.1 uncultured Planctomycetia bacterium
GTCCCGCGCTGCGGGCCCTCGTTCAGCCTCGGGGAGCGGGAGGGGTATCTGCGCCTCGGCGTCCCCGATTCCGCCACCTCCGGCGCGAACTTCGACAGCTGGTCGACGGCCGATCGCGCACCGACCTTCGAGCGCTACGACATGGGCGACGGCGACTGGACGATCAGCACTCGTCTGGAATGGGACGATCTGCTGGGCGCTCCGGCCGGGGCGCACCACGTCGGTCTGTTCTTCGGCTTCGGGCGGGGTGACGAGGCGAACGATGTCGTCTTCTGGGGTGAGTACGGAGACATGTCGACGCTGGCGGTGGAGCGGAGCGGCGACAACATCCGTCCCGTCTACGCGTTCGACGGCACGCCGGTGTCGCTGCAGGTCGCGAAGAGCGGCGACAGCTTCACGTTTCGCCACCGTCAGGACGACGAGCTGGACGCCTGGTTCGATGACGTCACGCTGCCGATGACCGGCGACCTGCCGGTCGGGCGTGTCGGCCTCATCGTCAAGACCTGGGGCGGCGGGGCGCCGGAGGTGACGGCCGATTTCGACTACTTCTGTCTAGACGTTCCGGACGGACAGGTGGACGAGGACGACGGCGACATCGGTCAGCTCTCGCCGCTGGGCTCCCTGTCCTGCGAACGCGACGGTGACGATGTCGTCCTCGCCTGGACCGTCTGCGAGGGTATGACGGAGGACATTCTCATCAGCGTCAACGGAGAGGTCGTCGCGACTCTGGACCCCGACGAGACCGAGGCGACTCTCTCTCCACCGTTTCCCGGTGGCTCCATCCTTGTCGTGTCCGTCGACAATCAGAGCGGATTCGCGCCGCTGGAGTGCTCCTTCGCCGGCTCGATCTTCGAGGACTGCGACGAGTTCGAGAACGAGCTCGACGAGGAGATCTGGACGCTGAGGGCTCCGATCGGCGGTCCCTCCGTCAGCCTCGAGGAGAACCCCGACTTCCTCCGGTTCACGGTTCCCGTCGGCAACTTCGACAACTGGGCGAACGTCGACCGTGCGCCCACCTTCGAGCGCGACGACATGGGGGACGGCGACTGGTCGATCCGTACGCGGATGTCCTGGGACGACGTCTCCGGCGCTCCCGTCGGCTCGCATCATGTCGGTCTGATGGTCGGCTTCGGGTCGGCGGACCGGACCAACGATGTGGTCTACTGGGGCGAGTACGGCAACGAGAGCACGCTGCGCGTCGAGCGAACCGGCTCCGCCCAGACGCCTCAGCTGCCGTACGACGGCGCTCCGGTGTCGCTGCAGCTGACGAAGTCGGGCGGCTCCTACGAGTTTTCCCACCGGCAGGACGACGACGATCCGTGGACGGTCGACGCGACGTCGACACTGACGAGCAACCTCCCCGCGCCGCGGTTTCCGGTCGGACGGGTGGGGCTGATCATCAAGACGTGGGGCGGCAACGCGGCGCGGGTCGTCGCCGACTTCGACTACTTCTGCCTGGAGATTCCCGACAGCCCGCCGCGGGCCGTCATCGAATCCGACGTCGCGGCCGGAACGGTGCCCTTCGCGGTCAGCTTCTCCGCCGCGGGCTCGGTGGACCCGAGCGGCTCGGAGATGACGTACGGGTGGGACTTCGGCGACGGCGAGTCCGGCGAGGGCGAGACGGTTGCTCACACGTACACGGTCGGCGGGCTGCACACCGTGACGCTGACGGCGACCGACGACGAGGGCAACTCCGGCACCGCGACCGCCACCATCATCGCGTCCGACGATGTCAGCCCGTGGACCTTCTCCCGCGTCGGCGATCGCGGTCTCGAGGGCGGCGTCTTCGCAGACGACTCGGATCCCGAAGACGTGGTCTACGGCATTCTCGCGGGAGGGTCGACGTTCGGCTCGCGCAGCGATCACGGGCAGTTCCTCCATCGTCGGCTGGCGGGGGACTTCTCGGTCTCCGTGAAGGTGGAGCGGGCCGATCTTTCCGGCAGCCCGAGCGCTCGTATCGGCTTGATGGCTCGCGCGGACCTCGCCCGTGACGCGGCGATGGTGCTGATGGCGCTCGAGCGGGCCAACGACGGGCTCGTGTTGCGCTCGCGAGTGACCTCCGGCACGACGGCGCGGAACGAGTCGGTCTCGATCGATCCGCCGCGTTCCGGCGTGCCCTTCTGGCTGCGGCTGGCGAGACAGGGGGCGACCTTCATCGGCTCCGTCTCGAGCGACGGTGAGACGTGGGAGGAGTACTCTCGCAAGGAGGTGACCGGTCTCGACGTGGCCGAGCTGGAGGTGGGCGTCGGGGCGGGCTCCGGCGGTGCGAGCGTCACCGCGTCGTACACCGTCAGCGGGCTCGAGGGCTTCGACGCCCTGCAGGGGACGCCCTTCCACCGCGGGGATGCCGACGGCAGCGGCGACCTGCAGCTGACCGACGGCGTCTTCATCCTCAGCTGGCTCTTCCTGCAGGGCGAGACGCCGCCGTGCATGGACGCCGCCGACTCGGACGACAGCGAGACGATCGAGCTCACCGATGCCGTGCTCGTCCTCAGCTTCCTCTTCCTCGGTGGTGGGCCTCCGCCGGAGCCGGGACCGCCGGGCGGTCCCTGTGGCCTCGACCCCGGAGGAGATGCGGTTCTCGGGTGCGAGTCCTACACGGGTTGCTGATCCGGGTCGTTGACGCTCCGGCGGATTTTCCGGATCATCCCTCTCGAGGAGCTCCGTCGATGAAGACTCACGCGATACTGACGGTCGTCCTGGCGGTCTTCTTCTCCATCCTGACCTGCTCGATCTACAACTCGATCCGGGATATGGACGAGCCGCTCCGGACCGGTGACGGATCCGCGTTGCGGGAGCTCGGACCGCGACTGCAGGAGGTTCAGGCCGGGCTGGACAGTCTGGCGGCGGCGGTCGCGGAGATCTCCCGTCAGCCGCCGAGGTCCGCCGCGCTGACGGCGTCCGCCGCGTCGGCTCCGAGCGGGGGGCGTGACGCCTCGGAGGCGGACGACGAGCGAGAGGCGGCGGCGGAACCCGACGCCACGGTCGAGGGCTCCGCCGGGGAGCGGCTGGCGGCGCTTCTCGACCTGGAGGGTGGAGAGGAGGAGATGCGGGACTACGTCGTCGGGATCATCGACGGTGACCGCACGGCTCGCCGGCGGATCGAGAGTCGCAAGCGCGTCAAGCGCAGGGAGCTCTTCAAGGGCCCCTACGGAGAGAACAACTTCCGGGTGAACTCGCTCGCCGCGAAGATCGACCTCAGCGACTGGCAGAAGGAGAAGTACCACGAGCTTCTGGATCGCTACGGGAAGCAAGCGGGGGCCCTGATGAGCACCGAGGACGGCAAGCCCTTCTGGTCGCTGGCGGATCCCCGGCAGATCGAGGCGCACGTGAAGAACATGGAGGAGCAGAGGAGGGCTCTCGGCGAGCAGCTCGACGCGGAGTTCGTGCAGTCGCTCGATCCCGATCAGGCGGAGGCGTACCTCGATCTTCCGGAGCGCGAGCGCGGCACGGGATCCGGCATGGGTATGTTCACGTCCGTGAACGTCGACGGCGGTCACGTCACCGGCTCGGCGACCGTTCACATCGGGGGCGTCGAGGGGATCGACGTTGGCGAGGTTCTCGGCGGCATCGAGATCCCCGGCTTTCCGGGGCGGGAGCCGGAGCCCGAATCGGGCGCCGTCGACGCCGACGGAGGGGAAGAGTAGCGTCGGTTGCTCGAGCGCGGGCCGGCCTACCGGGCAGCTCCCCGGCCCGTGCGTCGCTCGACGGCCGAGATCATCCTCTGCAGGATCTCGGCCTCGTTGACGCAGGTCGTCCGGTACTCGCGCAGCACCGACACGCGCACGTCCTCGAGCGCGCGGATGTCGTCGCTTCGCGCGGCATCGACGATGTGCCGGTCCCGGACCCAGCTCCAGTCCCCGGTGTAGATCGTGCCCCGCTCTCTCCAGTGCGCGAGCACCTGCGCGAGCTCCTCGTGGGAGAGCCGTCGTTCGCCGGGTGACAGGAAGGTCAGACGTCGAGCGTTGGCGAACATCGTCTCGGCGGCGAGCTCCGGCGAGCTCTCGATCATCCGGTGGAGATCGTCCACGGAGATCGCCAGCGCTGTCGCGTGACGGCGCAGCTGAGCGTCGATGAGGCGGGCGGCGAGATCGTCGTCCGATCGCGACCGCAGCGAGGCCAGCGCCGAGAGTGCCGCGGGGGTGCACAGTCGAAGGAGGGGCAAGACCGCCGTGGCGCGGATTCTCGCGCCGGCTCTTCGGGACAGTGCGACGAGGTGAGGCTCGGCGTCCTCCCCGAGGAGCTCGAGCGCGGCGTGGGCGGCGGCGGCGACCTGGCCGGTCTCGGTGGACGTCGCGAGGGTCTCCAGCACGACGTCGCCGCTCGCCCGGTCGCCCGTCTGCGCGATCGCGTTGAGCGCCAGTATCCGGTCCTCTCCACGGGCCCGTCGAGCACAGCGTCCGACGAGCCCGGCGGCGTCGCGCAGACGCAGGTAGCCGAGCGCGTAAAGCGAGTTGCGAAGGCGCGGCGAGAACGCGGGCGGCGGCCCGTCGACGTCGGGCGTCGGTGCGTCGAGTCGCGCGAGCTCGTCGCGGATGGCGCGCGTCAGCGTCGGGGCCATCTCGGCGCGGACGCGGGTGCCGACGACGAGCCGCACGATCACGTGCCACGGCGGGGGAAGGACCTCGCCGCTGAGGCCGATGCCGTCCGGGGACTCGAGGCGCAGGTAGCCGGCGATCGTCCGCACGACGCCGGGCGCGGCGGGCCGCCCGGGAGGCACCGCCGCGGACATCTCCCGCAGCAGATCGAAGTGCTCCTGCGGAGACCTCGTGAGCTCCGCGCTCGCGTAGTAGTCCGCGATGGCGGTGACGGCCGCGACGGCTTGCGGGCCCCGTCGTCGCCAGAGATCCAGGGCCTCGGAGATGGTCCCGGGTGTCGAGACCGTGAGCGCGGCCGGCGTCGATACCGTGGGCGCCGTCGATGGCACGCCCGTGGATCGAGCGCGATCTGCGGAGCGGCACGAGGCGAGGAGCAGGCAGGTGAGGAGGATGGTCCGGCGCATACGAGAACAACGACCTGAGCCACCATTAGAGTCGCCGGCGGCGCCGCGCGCCACGCTCGAAAGCAGATCCCGGCCGCGAAGCGGAGCACCCTGCTCGCGACTCGCCGGCTCCGGATCGTCGTGGCCGTCTTCGCGCCGAAGGGACCGCCTCCACGGGCGGCTACTCTTCGGTCGCGGCCCCTTGCGGAGCCCCGGGAGCCTCCGGGATGCCGGAAGCGCCGCGGTCTTGCAGTCGCCGCGATCGTCTCGCGGCTCGCACCGACGCGAAGGCCACGGCTGCGACGATCACGGCCAGCGCCGCCATCGAGATCCCGAGCACGACCCTGTACTCCCGGCGTGCGCGCGCGACGATCTCGCGGTGCGGCGCCGAGACCGCGAGCCCGAGGAAGCGATCACTGCTGCGGCTGTCGAAGCGAAACTTCACCAGCGAGAACGAGCGTCGCTCTCCACGACCGGAGGACTCCGCCTGACCGTCGTTCGCCAGGGTTCCCGGTCCGAAGAACTGCATCAGCTCGGGATAGACGTGCTGGATGCGGTAGCGCTCCTCTGCGGTCCGCGGCAGGCCGAGCTCGAAGCCGAAGATGGCCTTTGCGTCGTCGGGGTTGCGGAGAAACCACCCCTCGCGGTCGGTGATGTAGAGCCGTCGCGACGTCGAGCCGTCGCTCGTCTCGTATCCCGACGCGAGAAGCCGGAAGAGGGGGCGCAGATCCAGGTTGATGACGACCACGCCCGACGCGCGTCCCTCGCCGTCACGGTAGACGGGGACGGCGGCTCGAATCACGGGGATCCGCCGCGGGTCGATCTCGCCCCCCTCCTTGTTGAGCTCGATCCTCGACAGGTAGACCTCGCCGCGCGGCAGCTCGACCGCGCGGACGAAGTAGTCGTGCTTCGCCTTCTGCGGCAGCTCGCCCGTGGTGCGGACGGAGAACGGCCGCGGCTCCGGATCCCGGGCGGACAGCTCCGGCGCCGCGGCCGGATCGCGCTCCACCCGGACGATCTCGCGACCGTACTCGTCACCGCCGGGTGAGCCGTCGGCTCCGATCAGCCGCGCCTGGAAGTACTGGAAGTAGTTTCCGCGGTGGTCAAGGAAGCCGGCGAAGACGTCGGCCAGCCGGCTCTTCGCCGTGTCCTCGGTGGGGCCGTCCGCGTCACGGCGGGCTCGCAGGATGGTCGCCACGTGGTCCTGGTTCGCGAGGTACATCGCGTCCTGGCGCAGGGTGTCGATGAGGGCGAGAGTCCGTCCACTCTCCCGCTGGGCCTCGTTCGCGAGGATGGAGACCTGGCGATCGACCGAGACCGACCGCTGCCAGAGCAGATTGCCGACGATGAACACCGAGACGGCGACCGCTGTCGTCAGCGTGATCGTGAACACACGGTTGCGCCGTCCCCAGCGACGGAGTCGCTGGGCGCGGGACTCGCGGTGCGCCGAGACCGGCTCGTCGCCGAGCCATCGCTGGATATCGGCGGCGAGGTCGGTCGCCTTCGCGTAGCGACCGGATCGCTCCTTCGACATCGCCTTCGCACAGATCGAGTCGAGGGCGGGGGCGAGCTTCGCCTTGAGGTCGCCGGCGTGCGGTGTCTCGGCGGTGGAGATCTTGTGGATCACGTCTTGTGCGCTGTCGCCGCGGTGGGGGGCTCGCCCCGTCAAGCAGTCGAAGAGAATCCCGCCGAGGCCGTAGACGTCGGTGCGTACGTCGACGACAACGTTGTGTCCCGCGGCCTGCTCCGGCGCCATGTACGCGGGAGTTCCGAGCACGCCGCCGTCGAGGGTCTCCTCGAGGTTCGCGGCCTCCGAGACCGTGATCGGGCCGGTGGCCGGCGCCGTCGAGTCGAGCAGCTTCGCGAGCCCCCAGTCGAGCACGACGACCTCGCCGACGGCGCCGAGGACGATGTTCGCGGGCTTCAGGTCGCGGTGAATGACACCGCGCGAGTGTGCGTAGCCGACCGCGTTGCAGACGCTGACGAATGTCGTCAGGAGCTGGCGAAGCGCCAGCCGGTCCGGTCCCTGCTCGCCGAGCCGCCGGTGCAGCTCGTCGATCTTGTCGCGAAGGGTCTCTCCGCGCTCGAGGCGCATGGTGTAGAAGGGCTCGCCCTGCTTCGGGTGCCAGCCGAGGTGGTAGACCGGCACGATGTTGGGGTGCTCGAGCTGACCCGTGATCTGTGCCTCGCGAAGAAACCGCCGCACCGCGGCCGGCGAGTCGGAGAACTCGGGACGCAGCTCCTTGAGCGCCACCTCGCGGTTGAGGTTGGCGTCGCGCGCGAGGTAGATGCGTCCACTCGCGCCCTCCGCGTGCGGGCTCAGCTTGTCGTAGAGGGACCGGGTCGTGTCCGGAGGTCCGGGAGGATCGACCGTCACCTGTCCGGCGGCGGGAGGCAGGAGGCTCAGCGTTTCGCGCACGCCGGGCTCGTCGCAGGCGCGAAGGGCGTGTCGCACGTCGACGTCGGCCAGAGCCGCCAGCGTGCGGTGCACGTCGCCCTGGCGCTCCACGACCGCGGCTTCGACCGCCTTGCGTACCTCCTGGCGCTGCTTCGGCGAGAGATCGCCGCGACGCAGCAGCAGCTCGGCGAGCGAGCTGTCGCGGCGAGCGGCCCACTCGGTGCAGGCGTCGGTGAGCTGCGTCGAGTCGATGTAGCCGAGCTGCAGCGCCTGGACGCCGAAGAGGAGGTTGTGGTTGGTTTCCATGCTCTCGATCCGGTCGGACTCGACTCCTGCCGGGCAGCCGACGAGCGGGCAGCGGCAGCTTCCGCCGACCGGTTCCGGCGAACCGGGGAAGAGGTCTGCGATGAGGTGAACCGCGCCGGAGGTGTCGACGCCGCCTTCGAACGCCTCGATCGATCCGTCGTCCGAGACGGCGTCGGCGCCATCAGGCGTCCCGCCGGGACCGAGGATTGTCCGCTTCGGGGCACTTTCCGGCAAGCTTGCGACCATCCGGAAGCAGGACGGCACTCCGTACGGGCCCGGGCCGCGGACCCCGGTTCCCGGATTTCCGGGGGAGTGGGGGAAGATTTCCGTGCCCACGCTGCCCGCTGCCCGCTGCCTTGCCGGGACCGGAGCCGGGAGGTGGCCGACGGTCGGGACATCGTGGATGATGGGGTGTGGACTCCGGAGGAGAAAGCCGATGACGATGCGGACACCCGCCCTCTGTGCCCTTGCCGGGCTGCTGCTCCCCTTCTGCGCCGTGCCGGCGTGCGGGCAGAGCACGTTCTACATCGTTCGCCACGCCGAGAAGGCGTCGGTTCCGGGCGAGCGCGATCCGGAGCTCACCGCCGCGGGCCGGGCCCGGGCCCGGGAGCTGGCCCGGGTGTTGAGATCGGTGAAGATCGACGTCGTGCTCAGCACCGCCTACAAGCGGACCACCGCGACCGTCACCCCGGCGGCCGCGACACGCCGGCTGGCGGTGGGCAGCTACGCCCCGAAGATGAAGGCCGAGGAGGCGGCCAGGCTGGTGGCGCAGAAGAAGACCTTCCTCGTCGCCGGACACTCCAACACCGTGCCGATGATCCTCGAGGCGCTGGGAGTGAAGGGCCCACACCGGAAGCTCGACGAGAACGACTACGACAACCTGTTCGTCGTGCACGTCGCCGCGGACGGCCGGGTCTTGATGCAGCACCTGCACTACGGCGCCGTGACGACCTACTGAGCTGCCGGGCGCCGCTCGGGGTCCGTCGACGGTCTTCCACCGGCCTCCGCGCCGCGGGTAGAATGTCGCACGGCCGCTCGGCGCGGCTCCCCGTCCTTGCGGAGCCGGCGATCTCTTCCGTGTCTCGTGTCGGGGCCCGTCTCGGGGCCCTGTTCGGCGGGGTGGGGAGGAGCGGCCCGTCCAGTCGCGTCGATCCTCGCATCGCTGCCGTTGCCGCGCGCGCCGTGTCCGACGACGAATCCCTGCCTCGAGTGCCGCAGCCGTGTCCGTGACTCGCCATCTCTGTGTCGCCCTCGCTCTCTGTTCCTGTCGGCCCGGCGACCGCGGAGACGGTCCTCCCGCCGCCGTCGTCCCGCCGTCGTCCGGCACGGGGGCTCGAGCTGCTGCGATCCCGGCGCTACACGGCCGCCATCGATCCCCTGGCGCGGGCCTTCGAGCGGCAACCCGGGGCCGAGCGGCTCGGTGAGCGGCTCGCCGAGTGCCTGATCGAGGCCGAGCGCTACGAGGATGCTCTCGACGTCCTGGCCCGCGTCAGGACGCTTCCTGCCGACCCGGCGTCGAGCGAACGAGCGTCCCCGCGGGATCGCGCCAAGCTCGAGTTCCTCGCGGCGAGGTCGCTGCGCCGTCTCGCCCGCTACGGGGAGTCGGAGGCCGCCGCACGCCGCTCGCTCGAGGCGCTGCCCGGGAGTCTCGCGAGCCGCTCCCTTCTGGGACAGGTCCTGGCGCTCGACTCGAGGCACGAGGAGGCCGTCGCCGAGCTCGAGAGGGCCCTCTCCATGCTCGAGGCGTCGGGCGTGCCGGGCGGGCGCGGGCAGCTGCACTACCTGCTGGCTCGCAGCCTGCGCGCGCTCGGCCGGCAGGAGCAGGCGGCGCGGCACGTGGGGGAGTTTCGGGCCTATCGCGAGAAGGAGGCGGCGGCCGACGGGCGCTGACGAGCCCGGCGCGGCCGTCGGTGTGACGAGTTCGCCGACGACTCCCGGGACCCCTCTCAGCGCGGACGCGACTCGAACGCCGCGCGCAGCGGGATCTCGCGGGTGCGGTCGTGGCGGCGATCGTGGCGGGGGTAGATGCCTTCGAAGACGCCGCGCAGTGTGGGTGCTCCGGTGCGGCTCTCTTCGTACGAGAGCACGACATCGAGCGCTCCCTCGAAGCTGAACTCGTCCGGGCCCTCGTCGGTCAGCCGGATCCTGCCGCGCAGCGTCGCGAAGTCGCGGTCACCGTCGGAGCCTGCAGGCGCCAGCGTCAGATCACCCGAGACCTTCGAGATCCGGTAGGCCTTCTTCGTTCGCGGGTCGACCCGCTCCATGATGCCGGGAGGGTAGACCTCGGACAGCCACCGCTTCAGCTTCGCCGCCGGCACGGAGCGCTTCTTCTGCGGATACGCCAGAGGCTTCCAGTGCGCCGCGGTCAGGGGGACGACCTCGACGACCGGCGCCCGGTACGCCCGCATGCGGTCGTCGAGCAGGCGGACGAAGACGCGCACGCCTGCACCCTTCTCGAGGTCCGGGAGCTTCAGTGCGTGCCTCCTCGACCGTGGCGGCTTGCGGTCCAGCCGGCCGATGGCCTTCTCGATCTCCCGCGCCGTGTACGCTGCGAGAGACTCCGCCGGACCGCGCGACTGTCGAGGACGCTGTCTGCGGAAGCCGTCGAAGGAATGGACGACCCGTCCCTCGGGGTCGAGAACGGCGAGGTCGACGTTGCTCTGCTGCCGGTCGATGCGCCCGCGTCGGAACTTCCCGTCCCAGACCTCGCGGACAGGAGCCGGCACCTGCGCGTCGTTGCGGTGGCCGTACCAGGAGGTGACGATGAACGGTCGCAGCGTCTCGATCACCTTCGCGTCGTTGAGCGAGGCCCCACGGACCTGCGTCGCGGTCGCTCAGCAGTGACCCGACGCGAGGTCACCGTACTGCGCGTGGATGATCACGAGGAGGACGGGTCGCCGCTCGCGCGTGGCCCGCCGCCGCGCGTCCTCGAGCGACGCGGCCCAGTCCAGTCGGTACATCGCGAGGTCCCGATCGTCGGGGCGGCTCGAGTCGAAGCGGGCGAGGATCGACCGGGCCTTCCGGCTCTGGGCGTCGACGGCGTTCGACCCGGCGAGCAGCAGGGCCGAGAGGAGCAGTGTGCGTGTCATTTGCCCGGTCTCCGACGGGGGTCGACGAGGGTGCCGCGCGTCGACTTCGATCGCGCTCTCTGCTCGTGAACCCCGGTCGTCCCGAATCGTCTCGCTGTCGGTCGGGGCCGGGCGATGAGACAAAGATCGAGATTCCCCTGCAGATCGAGTAGGACGGGGACAGGAACCCGAACGAGAAGAGGGCCCATGAGACGACTGCGGCGCTTCAAGGTCGCTGCTTTCCTTCCGACGTTGCTGGCGGCGCTGCCGCCCGGGCTCGGCCCCGGTCCCGTCGGGGCCGCGCAGCCGAACGTCGTCGTCATCCTGACCGATGATCAGGGCTGGGGCGACCTCGGCGTCAACGGCAACAGCGACCTGTCGACGCCGAACATCGACTCCCTGGCGCGCGACGGCGTCCGCTTCGACCGCTTCTACGTCTGCCCGGTCTGCTCGCCGACGCGGGCGGAGCTGCTCACCGGACGCTACCATCCTCGCAGCGGCGTCTTCAGCACGTCGGCGGGCGGCGAGCGCATGGACCTGGACGAGCGCACGATCGCCGACAGCTTCAAGGCCGCCGGCTACGCCACCGGAGCGTTCGGCAAGTGGCACAATGGAATGCAGTATCCGTACCACCCCAACGGCCGCGGCTTCGACGAGTTCTACGGCTTCTGCTCCGGGCACTGGGGCGACTACTTCAGCCCCCCTCTCGAGCACAACGGGCGCCTCGTGCGCGGCGAGGGCTTCGTCATCGACGACTTCACCGACCGGGCCATGCGCTTCATCGAGAAGCACCGCGACGCTCCCTTCCTCGCTTACCTGCCGTACTGCACACCGCACTCGCCGATGCAGGTGCCCGATCGCTGGTGGGACCGTTTCAGGGACCGCAAGCTCACGAAGCACCATCGCGATCCCTCGAAGGAGAATCCGGGTCACCAGCGAGCGGCGCTCGCGATGTGCGAGAACATCGACTGGAACGTCGGTCGTCTGCTGAAGAGGCTCGACGACCTCGACCTCGCGAAGAACACCATCGTCGTCTACTTCTGTGACAACGGGCCCAACGGCTGGCGCTGGAACGGCGGCATGAAGGGGCGCAAGGGATCCACCGACGAGGGCGGGGTCCGCTCGCCGCTCCTTCTTCGCTGGCCCGGGCGGATCGAGCCGGGCGTGACCGTGAAGCACTACGGCGGTGTCATCGATCTCTTTCCGACGCTCGCCGACCTCGCCGGCGTCAAGGTGATCAGCGAGAAGCCGCTCGACGGCATCAGCCTGGCGGCGGTCATCTCCGGCGGTCGCCCGGCGGATCCGGACCGCGAGCTCTTCTCCACCTGGCGGGGGCGCGTCAGTGTCCGCAGCGGCCCCTTCCGGCTCGATCATCGCGGCAAGCTCTACGACCTGACGAGCGACCCGGGACAGGATCGGGATGTCTCGAAGGAGCACCCGCGGGTCGCCGGGCGTCTGCGCCGTGCCGTCGCCGCGTGGCGCCGGGACGTCCTTCCGGCGGTCCGGCCGCCGGCGCGCCCCTTTCTCATCGGTCATCCGGGTGCTCGCTACACGCAGATCCCGGCGCGTGACGGCCGCGGGCACGGCCAGATCGAGCGCTCCAACCGCTTCCCGAACTGCTCCTACTTCACCGGCTGGACGCGGCTCGAGGACACGATCACCTGGGACGTCGAGGTGGTCGCGGACGGCCGCTTCGAGGTCGATGTCCACTACGCGTGCGCGGCGACGGATGTCGGCCCGACGATCGAGGTCGCCCTCGGTGCCGCGCGGCTGCGCGGCAAGATCACGCAGCCGCACGACCCCCCGGCTCGCGGCGCGGAGCACGATCGGGTGAGGCGGATGGAGTCCTACGTGAAGGACTTCAAGCCGCTGCGGCTCGGTGTCATCGATCTGAAGGGGGGGCCGGGGACTCTGACGCTGCGTGCGATCGAGAACCCCGGCGGGCAGGTGATGGAGCTGCGGCTCCTGATGCTGAAGCGGGTCGACGAGTGAGCGCGTGGGAGGGCGAGCTGCCTTTCGTGCTGCTTGCGATCGGCATCGTCGCGGTGGCGTCCGCCGCGGTCACGGGCGAGCAGCCCGCGTCCCGCGGCGGGCTTCCCGCGGCGGGGCCGGCGGTCGGCGGGGGACTCGTGGCGAAGGCGTCGCGCACGCCGGCTCGTGCATCGCCGCCGGCCGAGCGTCGCGAGAGCTTCGACCGGGACCCCGGGTGGGACGGTCGCAACAACCGCTCGCCGGCGGGGTCGCCGCGCGAGGTGCGACAGGACTTCGGCTTCAGCGCCACGCGTCACGCCGGAGGAGCTGCCGCCGGCGAGATCGGCGGCTTCATCACTCCGGCCGCCGAGCCCGCGTACTACGCGAAGAAGATCGCCCGGCGCAGCTTCGCGGATCGCCTCACCGCAGCGGGGACCCTCGCGTGCGCGGGTCGGCAGCTCCACGTGCTGATCGGGTTCTTCAACTCACGCACGCTGAACGAGTGGCGAACGCCGAACAGCGTCGCCCTTCGCGTCTACGGCCGCGGAGACGAGTTCCACGTCCATGTCGAGTACGCGACGCGGCGCTGGAGGGCCGGAGGCGACAACCCACGCCCCTTCGCGTCGATCGACGCGGATACGGGAAGGCGCCGGCAGATCGGCTTCGAGAGCGGCGATGTCGTTCATCGCTGGACGCTCGACTACGATCCGGCCGGTGCCGGTGGACGCGGGTCGGTGACCGTGACGATCGACGGCAGGGAGGCCGTCTGCGAGCTCGATCCGGGGCACAAGGCCGACGGCGCGATCTTCGACCGCTTCGGTGTGCTGACCGTGATGAAGAGCGTCGACACGGGCGGCGAGATCTGGCTCGACGACATCACGGTGGACGGCGAGCTCGAGGACTTCTCCGTGGACCCTCGCTGGGAGGGGCTCGGGAACCGTCGCAGGTACTCGACGCGCGACGTCCGTCCGCTCTTCGACTTCGGCTTCAGCGACACACGACATGCGGGCGGCGAGCGGCGCGGCGAGCTCGGCGGCCTCGTCTTTCGCGGCGACCACCGCTACCGGGATCGCATGGCGTTCTACGCCGACCGTATCGGCAGCCTGACGCTCGAGCGGGCGCTGCGAGCCAGCGGCAGGGTCGCTCTTCGTCGTGGCGTGTCGGACAGCACGACGCTGCTCGGCTTCTTCCACTCGAAGGACAGCACCGTCGTGGGCCCTTCCCAGAAGAGCGGCGTCCCGAGGAGCTTCGTCGGCCTCGCGATCGAGGGGCCGAGCCGGGAGGGCTTCTTCGTCTATCCCGTCTATCGGCTGAGGGCCGGAGAGAGCGGCTTCGCGGACGGCGACGATCGACCGCGGATCCTCCCGGACGGCGAGGCCCATCGGTTCCGTCTCGAGTACTCTCCGGGCGCCACGGGTGAGCGGGCCACGCTCCTCGTGCGTCTCGACGATCAGACCGTCCGGCTGGCGTTCGACGTGGCGCACGGGATCGACGGCACTCGCCTCGACCGCTTCGGCATCGTCACGACGTGGATCGACGGCAACGGCCAGCGCGTCTTCTTCGACGATCTGAGCTACAGCTGCGAGCAGCGGTAGTCCTCGATCAGTCGTCGTCCGGGATGAGGTTGACCGGCTTGAGCCCGACGTTGGCGCCGTTGGTGATGTAGAAGCGGTCGCCGCCGTACCACGCGCCGTCCGGCGATAGCAGGTAGCAGATCGCCCGAGCTACCACGTCCGGGGGGATCATCCGGTGCAGCAGCTGGCTGCCCAGCATGTCCGCCTTCGCCTCGGGCGAGCTCGCCGCGCGCGCCTCGGCGCTCGCGGTGCCGACACGGGACGACAGCATCGGAATCGAGCGAACTCCCTCGTGCGTGTGCTCCTGCGCCATCGCCAGCGCGAAGTTGGTGATCGCCGCCTTGCTGGCGCTGTAGGCGGCCTTGCGGACGGCGGGCAGCTCCGCGGCGATCGAAGTGAAGGGGAGGAAGATTCCGAATCCGTGCTCGCGCCAGTGGGGGTAGAGGCGCTGGAAGACGCGCACGGGGCCGAGGTAGTGGACGTCGAGCTGCAGCTGCATCTCGGCGATCGTCGTCCTCGCGACGCTGCCGGTCTGCACGATGCCGGCGACGTTGACGAAGGAGTGCAGCTGACCGCGCTCCGCCAGGATCCCGTCGATCGTCTCGGCGCAGCTCGCGTCGCTGGTGACGTCGAGATCAACGAAGCATCCTTTGCCACCGGCGCTCTCGATCTCTCGCAGGGTCGCCTCGCCGGCTTCACGGCCGGCGGGGTGCTCGGCGAGCACGACGAAGGCGCCGCGCCTGGCGATCTCGACCGCGGCCGGTCGGCCGATGCCGCCCCCGGCCCCGACGACGAGGACATTCTGGTCACGGATCTCGATCATCGTTGACTCGTCTTGCAAGAGAGGTCTCAGGAGCCTTCGCCGCTTCCGGCTGCGGGCTTCTCTGCGGGCAGGGGCACCTGCGCCGGCGTACGCAGATAGGCGACCAGGTCGAGCACCTCCTCGTCCGTCAGGTCGCGCAGCAGACCCTCGGGCATCATCGAGACCTTCGCGGTCTCGCGGGATGCGATCGCCGACTTCGCGATGACGACGGGCTCGGGCTGGCCGGCGACCCGCAGACGGATCTGCCGCGGGCTCTCGTCCGCCAGGATGCCGGAGTAGAGCCGTCCCTCGTTCGTCAGCACGAGGAGCATCCGGTAGTCGTCCTGGATCACGTCGCTCGGCGTCAGGATGTTCCCGAGCACGTAGCTCAGGTCGGTGCGGTTGGCACCGGTGATGTCCGGTCCGATCTCGCCGCCCTTGCCGTAGATCTTGTGGCATGCCGAGCAGGTGCGCTCGAAGACCTGGCGGCCCTCGCGCGGGCTGGCGGCGGCCAGGGCCTTGTCGGTCAGCAGCGCGCGGTACTTCGTGAACGCGGCCTCGGTCTGCGACGACCGGGCGTCGATCGGCCCCCAGATCTCGACGAAGCCGCTGCCGACGACGCGTCGGAGCTGTCGGGCGACGTAGGCGGGAACGTCGCGCCGCGGCACGGCGCCTCGCTGGATCGCCTTCGCGAGCTCCCACCCGGACCGGGGGCGCGACGCGAGCGTGTGGACGACCTCGAGCTTTTCCGGCGCGTCGAGCCCGGCGTAGCGCCCGAGCAGGGTCGACGCGACGCGACCGTCGTCGAAGGCCGCCATCGCCCGGATGGCATCGCGGCGCAGCACGGGCTCGTCCAGGAGCGCGAAGAGGCGCGAGCGCAGAGCGGGGAACCTCTGTCTCGCCAGGGCCCGCAGCGCACCGCGGCGGTCGTCCGTGTCGGCGTCCCGGTCGACGAGCGTCGTCAGCCTCTCGCGAGCGGCCGCGTTGTCACCGAGGTGCTGGGCCAGCTCGACGGCGAGCTGGGCGGTCTCCGCGTCGTCGCTCTTCAGCAGCGACTCGTAGGTCCTCACCCAGCCGGGGGGAGCGGTGACGTCGAAGCTGCCCTCGAGACCGTCACGCATGCCGAGGACGAGCTGCCGCCGCGCGCTCGAGGGCTCGTGGATCGCGTCGACGAGCGCGTCGAGCTCGTCGGCGTCGGCGAGCCGGCGAGCGACGTGCCTCGCGACGAGGGGGATCTCGCTCGCCGCGGCCAGCGCCAGCGCGCGTCGCGGATTCCCCGGCACGAGCGGCTCGATGCCGAACCAGATCATCTTCGGGATGTTGTGATCGTCTGCGTCCTCCGCACGCCCGACCAGAGCGCTCGCGATGGGCCAGCGCTTCTCGGCGTCGATTCTCTGCAGCGCGGCGGCGAGGTAGAGACGGACCACCGGCGAGCTGTCCTCGCCGGCCATCGTCCGGAAGCGCTCGAGCGTGCTCGCGGGCGGCGAGGAGTCCTCGCAGAGCAGCTGGATCGCCCAGGCCCGGACGTGCTCGTCGGCGTCGCCGAGCGTCTCTGCGAGCAGCGCCGCCGTGAAGCTGCCGGTCACGTGGAGCGTCCACATCGCGCGAAGCCGCCGGTTCGCATCCTCGTGCTTCGCGAAGATCCGGCGCAGGATCCCCAGGGCGCCGTCATCGATCCTGCGCTTCGTCGCACGGTCCTGCAGAACCACGCGGGCGCGTCGTGCGTGCCAGTCGCTCTCGCTCAGCTGCAGCCTCGCGAGCGCCCCGTCGCTCATCTTCGCGATGTCCGAGTAGCGTCCTTCCCACTGGCGCGCGTCGGACGCCTTCGAGGTGATGCGGAAGACGCGCCCCGTCTCCTTGTTGATGACGGCCTTGCCGCAGATGTCGGCGTCGTGCCAGTCGAGCACGTAGACCGCGCCGTCCGGTCCGATCTCGACGCTGAAGCCGATCCACTGCGCGTTGTTCGCGAGCACGAGATCGTCGCCGTGACGTCCGACGAATCCTGATCCGCTGGGCTCGAGGATGTCGGTGAGCACGGCGTGCTCGTGGATATTGGCCATGAAGATGCGGCCACGGTACTCGTCCGGAAAGGCGTCCGACTCGTACACGCGCGCGCCGCCGTGCGCGGAGCGATGCCGGTGATCCGTGATGGTCCGGATGTCGCTGTAGACGTAGGGGCTGAAGTGACGGCCGCCCTGGCGGTGGTAGATGCCGCCGGGGATCACGTGCCACAGGTGCGGGATGACACAGGCGGTGATGAAGAGCTGCCCCTTCGAGTCATGGTCGATGCCCCACGGATTGCTGAAGCCGTGCGCGACGACCTCGAAGCGGTCCTTTGTCGGGTGGTAGCGCCAGACGCCGCCGTTGATGTCGACGGGATCGCCAGCGTATTCGATCTTGCGGGGAAACGGCTCGCGGTGCTTGTAGAGCTTCCCCTTGCCCTTCGGCTTGCCGACCCTCGACGGCGTCGCGAAGCCCTGGCAGCCGTAGAGCCAGCCGTCAGGTCCCCACAGGAGGCTGTTGAGCGTCTCGTGGCGGTCGCGGATGCCCCAGCCGGTGAGGCGCACCTCGATGTCGTCCCGGTCGGCGACGTCGTCCCCATCGCGATCCGGCACGAAGAGCAGGTTCGGCGGCGCGCCGAGCCAGACGCCGCCGAAGCCGACCGCGATGCCGGCGGGGAAGGGGACTCCCTCGAGGAAGACCTTGCGCGTGTCGGCGACGCCGTCGTGGTCGGTGTCCTCGAGGATGAGGATGCGGCTGTCGCCCGAGTTGGAGAAGCCGCGTCCGCGACTCTCGTAGTCGCGGTTCTCGGCGAACCACAGACGGCCGCGGTCGTCCCAGCAGAACGCCATCGGCTGCGTGATCATGGGTTCGGACGCCCAGACGTTGACCTGGAAGCCGTCGCGTACGGTCATCTGCGATACCGCCTGCTCGGGCGTCAACAGCTTCGCGGCCCGGCCTTCGCGCTGCGCGAGGCCCCAGAGCGCCCAGGTGCCTCCCTGCCCGCTGTAGCGCTGCCACTGCTTCGTCAGCTCGGCGTCGTTGAGCTCGCCGGTGTGGACGCGCAGCTGGTGACGGATGACTGCACGCTTGCCGCGGGCGATCTTCCAGTCGCCGAGCCGGGCGCGGACCGGGCCGACGCCCAGCTGCCCATCGACGCGCCACGGCTGAGGAAAGCCCGCGTTGCTCGAGTGGTCGAAGATCGAGATATGCGCGAGGTCGTCCCGTCCCTCGACCTTCATGCCGACGTCGATCCACGGCGAGCGCTGGCCTTCCGCGCGTTCGTTTCGCTGTCGTGCCGTGTTGACGACCTCTCCTTCGATGCCGCGGCGCCACGGCATGCGCAGAAAGAGCCCGCCGTAGTCGTACTTGCCGATGGTGACGTCGGTGCGTCCCTCGCCGACCCACTCGAGGTCGAGGATGTACTCGCCGTCGACCTCGCGCATCGACCACGTCTGCGTCTCCGTCAGGACGGCCTCGCCGTCCTTGTCGAGGAGGTCGTAGACGGTGCGCCACGCGACGGTGTCGTACTTGCCGCCGCCGTCGCCCTGCAGAACGCTGGAGGAGACGCGACGCCAGTGCGAGCCCTCGGGGTGATGGAAGTAGTCCCTGCCGTTGACGCGCGTGAAGCCCCAGTAGAGCCCCGTCTGATGCTCGTGATGTCCGGGGCTGTACTCCGTCAGCACGCCCTTGCCGTCCGGTGCGACGATGGGGTGCAGGTAAGGGCGGAAGTCCGCGCGAGCGTTCTGCGTCAGGATCGGCTGCTCGCCGTCCGGACGGTAGACGGAGATGGTGCCGGCGCTCTCGTCCCGGCGGACGCGCAGAGAGCCGGCTTCGAGGACCGTCGTGCTGCTCGACGCTGTGACGATCGTCGAGACGATCGTCACGGCGACGAGGAGTCTGTCGGTTCGGGTCATCAGTTTCGTTTCCTGTCTCGTATCGGCGTCGTGCCCGCCTTGCCGCGGGTGCGCCAGCTGTCGTGGCGGAAGATAGCTTCGTCGATGAAGGGGTAGGTGTCCCACGGGCTCTCGCCGCGCAGGCGCGGGTCGCCTCGCTCCCTCAGGTAGCTCTGGAGGCGACTCGCCAGCTCCGACTTGATGCTCTCGAATCGGGGGTCGCTCGAGATGTTGCGCAGCTGGTCGGGGTCGCTCTGCATGTCGTAGAGCTCCTCGGCCGGACGACGCCCGAAGGCCAGCAGGAAGTAGGGGTGGATGTCCGCGCGGTGACTCTCGCGCAGCAGGAAGGACTTCGTGCTCCCCTTGTCGCAGTCGCCGTAGAAGCGCTGGTGCGACGAGAGGAAGTCCGGGTCGCCCGCGGGCCAGCGGTCGGGCTCGTAGTTCCGGATGTAGGCGTAGCGATGGGTGCGGATCGAGCGCATCGGGTAGCCGACGCCGTCGCGCCGGGTGATGATGTGTCGCTCGAAGGCGGTGACGACGAAGTCGCGCGAGGGATCGATGCGACCGGACCTCGTCGAGCTCAAGAGCGGCCAGAGGCTGCGGCCGCTCATCTCCCGGGGTGTCCGGAGTCCGGCGGTCTCCAGCAGAGTCGGCGCGCTGTCGGTCAGGTTGACGAGGTCGTCGCTCGTCCGGCCCGCCGGTATCTGCGCGGGCCAGCGCGCTGCGAGTGGCACGCGCACGCCGCTGTCGTAGAGGTTGCACTTGGAGCGCGGCAGCGGATTGCCGTGATCGCTCGTGACGATGACGAGCGTGTTCGCGAGCTCACCGCGCTTCTCGAGCACGGCGAGCATGCGCCCGAGGTGCCGATCGAAGTGCTCGATCTCGAGGCCGTGGTCGAGGATCTCACCGCGCGTCACCGGATCGTCGGGAAGGCAGCCCGGAAGCCTTGCGTCCTCGAGCTTCTTTCCGGCACGCTTCCACGCGCCGGTGTCGTAGTCCTGGTGCGGCTCGAGCGCGCCGTACCAGAAGAAGAACGGCTTCGACGGATCGCGATCGGCGAGGAAGGCCTCGAAGTTGCGCGCGTAGTCCCGGTCGTAGATGCCGCGCCGGCGCTTCTCGAGCCGATGCTGGTTGAAGGCCTTGCCGGTGATCGACTCCGTGTCGGACGAGATATAGGAGCGCGCCGGCAGCTTCGTCCCGGGGGCACCGAAGCCTTCGAGGCGTCCCGGCCCCCAGGTCTTGCCGGTCGCCGCGAGCTCGTAGCCGCTCTTCTGCAGGTCGAGCGTGAAGAGCGCGAAGCTCGACTTCAGCACGCCCATCAGGTTGCCAGCCTCCTCGAGCTCCCAGATGTTGCGTCCGGTGAGGATGGCGGCACGCGATGGCGCGCACGATGGCGCGGCGGCGTAGGCGTGGCTGAAGAGCACGCCCTCGTCAGCGATCCGGTCGAAGGACGGGGTGCGGGTGGCGCGATCGCCGTACGCGCCGACGTGCATCCACGACTGGTCGTCGGAGATCGCGAAGAGGACGTTGGGGCGCGCGGGCGCGGCGCTCGCGAAGCGCGTGCTCGACGCCATGCAGCAGAAGAGCAGCGCGACGCGGAGCGACCTCGTCGTGGGCGAGCGTCGGGGAGAGAGGGCTGCGGCGGATGATGCTATTGCGCTGCGCGGTCGCCGTCAACGACGCGGCGATGCGGCGGTCCGGGCCGCGTTCGACTCACGGCGCGTCGGCGCCCGGCTGCTCGCGACGCGCGGCCGTCGCCGGGGTCCCGGAGATTGGGTGCATCCGTCGTCGACATGCGGTCAGATGACGGCCCGGTCGGGGTCCTCCCGGAACGCGAGGGTGTCGAAGGTCGAAGGTCGAAGGTCGAAGGTCGAAGGTC
>CAYMLL010000080.1:20885-24993 GCA_964390645.1 uncultured Planctomycetia bacterium
GCGGGGGGGGGGGCCTCGCGCCACGCGCGATGGGCGATGGTCGAAGGTCGAAGATGAGAACGCTCGTCGCGCTGCTGGTGTGCCTGTCCGTGTCGGCGTCGCCCTGCGCTGCCGACGACGCGCCGATCCGGGTGATCGTCGACGCCGACACCGCCAACGAGATCGATGATCTCTTCGCGATCGTGCGCGCGCTCGGGGAGCCGCGCTTTCGCATCGAGGGGCTGACGTCGTCGCAGTGGCACCGGGGCCGGGGCGCCGGCTCCGACTCCGTCTCGGAGAGCCAGCGGCTCAACGAGGAGATCCTCCGACTTCTCGGGATGACGTCGATCCCGCACCCGCTCGGCGCCCGCGAGCCGCTCGCTGACCCGTCCACTCCACGCGACTCCGCCGCCGCGCGCTGGATCATCGCCAGGGCGAAGGAGACGCCCGCGGACGAGAAGCTGGTGGTCGTCTCGCTGGGGTCGATGACCAATCTCGCGTCGGCGGTGCTGATCGACCCGAGCATCGTCGCCAGGGTCCGCTTCCACGTCATGGGGCTCGGCTACGACGATCGAGCCGGCACGTGGAGTCGCAAGGAGTTCAACGCGGACAACGACCAGGCGGCGGTGGACGTCCTGCTCGAGACCGAGGGACTCGAGCTCCACGTGATGACGGGCTCGGTGTCCGGTCAGATGCGGCTGGCTCGCTCGACGGTCGACGAGGAGCTGCGCGGCAGGGGCGCCATCGAGGACTACCTCGTGGGACGCTGGGAGAGCTACGCGCCGACGAAGAGGCGCTGGACCATGTGGGACATCGCGGCGATCCAGGCCCTCGCGAGCCCCGCGTCCGCCTTCGAGGTGCGGGTCTCGACGCCGTCGACCGAGCGCCCCCGCACGGTTCACGTCTACACCGAGATCGACCAGGCGCGGATGGAGAGGGAGTACTGGGCCGCGCTGGCCGCCCACCGAGATGCTCGCGCGAAGCGGCGCGCCTGGGCGCAGTTCCGCGGGCCCAACGCATCGGGGATCGCGCCCGGCGACGAGCCGCTGCCCGATCGGGTCGGCCCCGACTCGAACCTGTTGTGGAGAGTCGACGTGCCGACCGGGCACTCGTCTCCCGCGGTCACGGGGGACCGTATCTACCTGACGGCCGTCAAGGGCCGGTCGCTCTGGACGATGGCCTTCGAGCGTCTCGGGGGGAAGCTCGTCTGGGAGCGGGAGGCACCGCTGCGTGGCGTCGAGGCGATCCACGACATCGGCAGCCTGGCGCAGCCGAGCCCCGTCACCGACGGCGAGAGGGTGATCAGCTTCTTCGGATCCAGCGGCCTGCTCTGCCACGATCGCGACGGCCGGCGGCTCTGGTACCTGCCGATGGGGCCCTTCAACAACGACTTCGGCGCCGGCGCCTCGCCGATCATCGCCGGCGATCGCGTCATCCTCAGCCAGGACCACGACGCCGACTCCTTCGTCATGGCCGTCGATAAGCTCAGTGGCGAGGTCCTCTGGAAGACCGACCGCTCCGAGTTTCCCCGCGGCTACGCCACGCCGATCCTGTGGCGCAACGCCGGTCGCGAGGAGGTCGTTGTCGCCGGCACCTTGCGTGTCGTCGGCTACGACCTCGCCAGCGGCAAGGAGATGTGGACGGTGCGGGGTATCTCGCGTCTCGTCAACGTGACGCCGACGGTCGACGAGAGCGGCACGCTCTACGTCTCGAGCTGGACCTCCGGTGGCGACTCCAGCGACCGGTTCAAGGTCGATTCCTTCGACGAGTTCCTGGCGGCGAACGACCGCGACGGCGACAAGCTCATCGTCCGGGAGGAGGTGCCCGAGGGGCCGCTGAAGCCGCGCTTCAACCAGGTCGACCGCGACAAGAGCGGCAAGGTGACGCGTCGGGAGTACGAGACCATGCGCGGGATCATCGACTCGGCCCGCAACGTCTGCATGGCGATCCGTCCGGGGGCCAGCGGCGATGTGACCGACACGCACGTGCTGTGGCGTCACCGCAAGAAGCTGCCCTACGTGCCGTCGCCGCTGGTCCGCGACGGCGTCGTCTTTCTGGTCAAGAAGGGCGGCATCGTCTCGTCGCTCGACGCGAAGACCGGCAAGCCGCTGAAGGAGGGACGCGTCTCGGCGCAGGGAAGCTACTACGCGTCACCGGTCAGCGGTGACGGGAAGATCTACTTCATCAACCAGCGCGGTGACGTCAGCGTCATCCGCGCCGCGGACGAGTGGGAGGAGATCCACCACGCGCGGCTGCGGGAGCCGACCTACGCGACGCCGGCCATCCACGGCGGTCGCATCTACGTGCGTACGGCGAGGTCGCTCTACTGCTTCGGCCTGCCCGAATCGACCGATCGTCGCTGAGGAGTCGTGGGACGGTCGGCCCGGGCCCCTCACCTCGCGCCGGCCGCGGCGTCGCCGCTTCCGCTGCGTCCCGGAGTCGTCGAGGCCGTACGACTACCGGGACTCGCCGAGAAGAGCCGCGAGGGTCTTCTCGATCGACGCGGCCCAGATCTCGTAGCCCCTCGGCGAGAGGTGGAGGTGGTCGGGCATCACCGCCCGGCTCATCGACCCGTCGTCCTCGAGGAACTCATGGCCGATGTCGAGGTAGGTCACGTGCGGGTCCACGTCGAGCCTGCGAATCGCCTGATTGACCTGGAGGATACCGCCGCGCTGCTCGTTGAAGTGCTTGCCGCGCGGGAAGATGCCGAGCAGCAGGATCTTCGTCTGCGGCAGCTTCGCACGCAGCTTCTCGACGACGGCGATCACGCCGTCGACCATCTCCGGAGCGGAGTTCCTGCCCTTGCCGGAGTTGTTGGTGCCGATCATGACGACGGCGGCCCTGGGGGAGATGCCGTCGATATTGCCGTTATCCAGTCGCCAGAGAACGTGCTGCGTCCGGTCACCGCCGATGCCGAGGTTGACGGCCTTGCGCTCGCCGTAGTACTTCGACCAGACCTGTCTCCCGGCCCCCTCCCAGCCCTGGGTGATGGAGTCGCCGATGAAGATCAGGTCGACGTCGCCCTGAGCGACTCGGGCGTTGAATCGCTGGTGGCGCTTCATCCAGCCGCCGCCTCGTGGAGCGGGAGCCACGGCCGAGTGAACGGCGAAGCGGGTGTCGGGCGCCTCCAGGTCGACCTCCTTGATCCAGATGTTGCGATAGAGGACCTCGTGTCCTTCGCACTGGAGCTTGAGTCCCTGCGGTGTGTCCGTGACGCCGACTCCGCCCTGGTTGCCACCGTCGACTCCGGAGGCAGGACCGCCCCACACCTTGTTGATGGGCTGGTTCTCGTGGACCTTCCTGCCGTTGAAGTACATCGACAGGAGCGCCTTCTCGGTGCGCTTGCCGTCCTTGAAGCGTGCGGCGCGGAAGTTGATGTCGTAGGCGTTCCACTTCCCCAGGCCGCGGTAGGCGTGGTATGGAGAGACCGTCTCGTTGATCACGGCTCCCATACCGTGTCGGGTCCTGTCACCGTCGAGGACCTGGATCTCGTAGCGGTTCTGCAGATAGACGCCGCTGTTGCCTCCACGCTTCGGGATGAGGAACTCGATGTGAAGCCGGAAGTCGCGGTACTTCTTCCTGGTGACGACGTCCGCGGCGCCGTACTTGCCCCCGGCGGCTGCCGGGTCGTCCGTCATCAGGACGGAGCCCTTGTCGACGGGGTCCTTGACGATTCTCCACTTGATAGGCAGGGATGACGAGTAGCGCGGACCCTCCCAGTAGGTCCACTTGGCGTCGAGCATCTCGCGGCTTCCGTCGAAGATCAGCTCGGCGCCCGCCTCGGGTCCCACGCCGACGCCGACGTCGGCCAGGGCTGCGCTGGAAGCGGAGATCGTCAGGAGAACACCGCTGAGAAGAGTCGTCGTCGTACGCATCCGGATCGCCCTTTCTGACTTGTGATGGCCGTGAGCTCGCATCATCGTCGATCATCGATCGGAGCCGTGGCCATCGAAATCTCGAGCGGATTCGAATCCCTGACGACGGCGAGAGTGGCCCGGTCGTACCATCCGTCAGCCATCCTTGCGGCAGAGGGGTTCTGATGGCCGGTGTCCTGACCACGTTCGGCATCGCGGCGGCGCTCGCCGTGCTCGCCGCGGGTTGCGTGCGGCCGGTCAGCGTCGACGAGCCC
>CAYMLL010000081.1:0-13759 GCA_964390645.1 uncultured Planctomycetia bacterium
ACTCGTGCGAGATCTGACGAGCCGGCGATCGAGCTCGAGGGCGCTCCATGATCCGATCCAGCCCTGGCGTGTCGAGAACAGAGCGTGAGCTCCATCCCTGCACCACCTCCTCCCGTCGCCGCGACCGGGCTCGGGATCCTCTCCGGTCTTGCCCTCTTCCCGCTGAGCTCCCACGATTCGAGCGCTCTCTCGCTGAACTTTCCCGTGGCGAGCGACTCCTGATGCCGTAGGCTGGGCGACTCGCGAGTACACCGTCTCGAGAACGGGAAGACTCGAGCCTGGCAAGACGCGGCGACGACTGCAGCCGCAAGCGGGTGCTTCACCCCTCTGGAGCCGGAGCGGCTGCCGCAACACCCCCCGGACGAAGTGGGTACTCGTTCCTGGCCGCAGGACCGTGAGCAGTCGGGGTATGGATGTCGAGAACGCACAAGCCGCTGAAAGTCGCCGCCGAGACCCTGGCACGGACATTTCGCGAGGCGTTCCCTTCGGCGGACCGTGTCGTGCCGGGCTGGAGCAACTCACCGACGCCGATCTTCTTCGTCGACGTCGTCCCTCCGCGTGAGCTGGTGACCACGGATCTTGTCGAGCTGTCCCGGCGGCTCGACGCGACGAAGGACGGCCCGCTCTGCGAGCTCGTCACCGTCACACCCCCGTCCTCGAGCCGCTCCCGTACACAGCACATCGTCGGCGTCACCCACGAGGACCCTTCGTCGCTGAGGCGGCTAGTGGCGCTTCACGACCGAGCGCTCGAGCGCTCGCACGTCGCGGTCGGTCACTCGCTGCGTCTCTTCGAATCGCGACTCCATGACGACGGGGACATCGTCTGGCGAGAGCGCGGCACGACACTCCTGCACGTGCTCGAGAACACCGTGAGGCGATTCCTCCTCGCAGAGGGCTTCCTCGAGGTGCGCGGTAGCCACACGGACCCGGACGCGTTCTACCTCGAGGAGCCTCGGGGCGCCTCGACGCTTCCGTTGCGCATCTTCGAGATTCGCGAGGAGCGACTCGACCCCGGGGCGGAAGCCGGGGTTGACCTCCGTGGTGGCTCGCGACGTCGGCGAGACCGCTTGCACCTCTTTACGCGAGGCGATCAGGTCGACGCCGAGCGCGCCGCATGGCTCGACCGCGCCGAGCGTTTCTACACCGCGCTCGGCATTCCCGGCGAGCTTCGTGACGACGGCGCGGCGCGGCGATTCGAGCTTCGGGGACTCTGGGGCGTCCCCGAGCACGAGGGCGCGACTCTGCGCGACGGCGTGTCGACGGACGACCCGAACACGCTTCGCAGCCATACGCGCCGTGGCGAGGCACTCGACACCGAGCATCTCGAGGCAACTCTGACGCCCGGTGTCGAGTCACTCCTGGCAGCGGTGCTCGAACAGACAGCGGGGTACCTTCCGCTCTGGCTCGCGCCGGTGCAAGTTACGGTCGTGCCGATCACTCGACGTGCGCGTCCTCACGCCGAGCACGTCCATCACGAGCTGATCGCGCGCGGCCTCCGCTCGAACGTCGATCGACGCGAGGATGCGTGGGAGAACAAGGTTCGTCAGCCGGTCAACGAGAAGGTGCCCTGCTTCCTGGTCCTCGGTGATCGCGAGGCGGAAGACGGGAGCGTCGACGTGCGGACGCTCGAGTCCCCGCGCCACACCGGATCACGGACCCTGACGGAGTTCGCGGAGCGAGCGGCTCGAGACGGCCGCCCACCGTTCTGAGCCACTCGCCGTACCGCGACAGCCCGCTGACGGAATTCCGCGACAGCCCGCTGACGGAATTCCGCGACAGCCCGCTGACAAAATTCCGCGCTAACTCGCCGTCGAGAACCGCTCGGCGACGGCGTCCCAGTCGACGACGTTCCAGAACGCTGCGATGTAGTCCGGACGACGGTTCTGGTAGTTCAGGTAGTAGGCGTGCTCCCAGACGTCGAGGCCGAGGATCGGCGTCTTGCCCTCCATCAGCGGACTGTCCTGGTTCGGCGTGCTGGTGACGGAGACCGCGCCGCCATCGGCGAGCAGCCAGGCCCAGCCGGAGCCGAAGCGTGTCATCCCCGCCTTGGTGAACGTGTCCTTGAACGCGTCGAAACCGCCGAAGGCGGCGTCGATCGCCGCGGCGAGGTCGCCCGACGGCGCGCCGCCCTTGCCGGGAGCCATGACGCTCCAGAAAAGGCTGTGGTTCGCGTGCCCACCGCCGTTGTTGCGAACCGCGCCGCGGATGTCTTCCGGAACAGCGTCCAGGTCGGAGACCAGATCCTCGACCGACTTGCCCTCGAGATCCGCGTGGCCCGCGATGGCCGCGTTGACGTTCGCGACGTAGGCCGCGTGGTGCTTACCGTGGTGAATTCCCATCGTCTGCGCGTCGATGTAGGGCTCGAGCGCGTCCTGCGCGTAAGGCAGCGAGGGAAGTTCGTAGGCCATGGTCCGTCCTCCTGGGTTTCCTGGGTTTCCCGGGTTGTCGGGTTGCCACGGCATCACCGTGAACAGCCAGCTCTGCCGACCCTGTCGACGCGGTGATTCTACCGCCGCCGGGTAGAGGCGTCCAGGATACCGCGAGCTGCCCTCCAGGCGCCCTCAGAGCCGGTTGACCCGCAACCTCCGCGGCCGATCGGCGATCTCGTAGGTGATCGAGAAGACCAGACGAGCGACCTTCGTCAGCTTGTCCCAGTTGATCTTCTCGGGGGTATCCGTGGGCTGGTGGTAGTCCGGATGGAAGCCGGCAAAGAAGAAGGCGACAGGAATGCCCTTCGCGGCGAAGTTGAAGTGGTCGCTGCGGCGCCAAACACCCTCCTCGTCGTACTCGAACTCGAAGCCGATCGACTCGTTGACACGATGAATCCACGGGTCGAGCTCGAGGCTGTGGCGCTTCGAGCCGACGACGTGCAGCGTGTTGACGTTGTCCGCCGCAGCCTCGGCCGCCCGCACGATCTTGCCGTCACGGTTCTTGCGCTCGGCGTGCTGCTCGTCGCGACCGACCATGTCGAGATTGAACATCGCGACGACGTTCTCCAGCGGCACGGTCGGACGATCGACCCACGCGCGAGAGCCGTGGAGCCCCCGCTCCTCCGCCCCGAAGAAGATCATCACGACGCTACGCCGCGGACGATGCCCGTTGAGACAGTACGCTCGCGCGGCGGCCAGCATGGCGACGCAACCCGAACCGTCGTCGTCCGCGCCGTAGTAGATCTTGTCGTCACGGCGGCCGACGTGGTCGAGGTGAGCGCCCAGCACGACCACCTCTTCGGCCAGCGCCGGGTCGGATCCGGAAATGCGCCCCACGACATTCTGGGTGCGGTCCTCGGTTCGGCGCATCTCGATCTTCACTTCGATGTGGACACCGTCCACAGCGCGGCTCTTCCACGAGGTCCCGGCACGGATCTTCTCCACCGACGTGCTCCAGCGCGCGAGGATGCGGTCGGCGACCTCGGTCGAGATGTAGACGATCTCGACGCCGTCCGGATCGCGCGGCTCCTCGTCGATGCGATACTGTGCCTTGTAGCCGAAGCGCAGACCCGTGCGACGACGTACGTGCCGGTCCGAAACGACGACGACCCGACGCCCGCCGGCGGCCCTGACGCCGCGAGTCGCCTGATCCTCCTCACCCTTGCGAGGCACGACGAACGCGACGCTGTCGTCCTTCAGCAGCCCCCGGAAGTCGTCGCGGGCATCCGCGGCGGCGCCTTCGCCGTGGCCGACGCAGACCCACGGGCCTTTCCAGTGAATCGTCCCCTGGGCCTGTACGCCGACACTGCGATCGAGGGGAATGCGCTCCGCCTCCGTGTCGGCGGCCGTCAGCAAGACGAAGGCCTCCTTCGTCAGCCGCTCACGTTTCACCATCGTGAAGGCGTGGTAGAAGCTGCCCCCGACGCCGCCCGGCTCGACGCCGAACCCCTGCAGCTGCGAAGCGACGTAACGCGACGCCGTGTCGTAGCCACGAGAGCCGGTGTCGCGACCCTCGAGCTCTGGCGACGCGAGGAACTCCAGCCAGGCTCGAATCTCACGCGTCTGGATGGACTCGACGCCTGCGCGATACTCGTTGGGTGCCGGACGTTCGGCGTCGAACGACAGGAGAGCAGAGAGGAAGATCACGGGTACGGACATGACTCGGGCGCGGGCTCCTCGGAAGATCGTTCGGTCGAGATGAATGCGACAGACCTGCGGTACGATCATAGCAGGACCGCAACGGTTTATCTTCCCTCATCGAGCGTCGGAATTGCTGGGAAAGAACCCGGACCGGGGTTATAAGGCGAGGTGACTCGGCGGTCCTTCGCACCTGGTGAGGTCCGATCCGCCGGACCCTGCGAGGACCGCCACGAGGGAATGATGAAACCTGATCCCGTCCCCGACGAGCACACCGGCGAGATCGACAGACTGAGCGCCGAGATCGAGAAGGAATGGTCACCACAGACGGCGGACGAGCTCGCCAGCCGTCTCGCGAGCCGCGGCGGCATACGCTCGAACGCCGGTCAGTTCGCCGACGCGGTGCAAGACCTCGACCGCGCGGTCGGCTACTTCGAGCGCCTCGTCGAGCGCGAGGGAAAGCGCGAGCTGGCTTTCAAGCTCGGGCTCAGCCGGATCAATCGCGGCATCACCCTTTGCAACGGGGGAAACCTGGCCGCCGGCATCGAGGACTTCGACAAGGCGATCGCCGTCTACAGCGAGGTCGTCGAGACGGAAGGCAAGACCGAGCATTCCGACATGCTCGAGATGGCGCGGCAGAATCGCCAGGTCGCGCAGCGGCACCTGCAGCAAGCTCCCGGTGGCGGTCCGGGACCGCAGTCCGGACCGCTCTACGACCCGAACGCCGTGAAGCCGATGCGCGAGGAGCTGACCCGTGTCGGCGTCCGCGAGCTCCTCGGCTCCGACGACGTCGACGAGGCCCTCGGCCGCAAGCAGGGGACGACGCTGCTGATCGTCAACTCGGTTTGCGGCTGCGCGGCCGGTGGAGCGCGGCCGGGTACAGCACTGGCACTGCAGAACAACGTGATTCCGGACGACCTGACCAGCGTCTTCGCCGGCATGGAACGCGACGCGGTCGAGCGAGCGCGGAGCTACCTGGGCCAGTTCCCGGCCTCGTCACCCTTCATCGCCCTCTTCAAGGACGGCGAGGTGGCCGTGGCGCTGCAGCGCGGTGACATCGAGGGGAGCGAACCGGCGCGGATCGCGGAACGCCTCGCGGACGCGTTCGATGAACACTGCACCCGCAAGGGCCCGTCCATCTCTCGCGATGAGTTCGCAAAGCTCAGCGTTGCAAAGGTTTGTGGCTCCTCGGTGAAACGCTTCGGTGGTGACTCCGAGGCAGACGGTGACGGGTGAGGACGTCGGGGGCCGGGACCTCGCGCCGTGGAGGCGAGACGGTGGCTCCCCCGCTCGCTTCACCGCACTTCGATCTCCACCCCCGAGCCGAGACGGCGATCCGATAAGATCGCCTTCCGGAGCAGCGTTGCGGCGGCGAATCGTCACCGGCCTTGAAAACATGCTGCAAAGCGCCTATCTTTGATAGGCCCAGGGACTCTTCCGCCGACGAGAACATGCTGATCGAGCTGGGAAAAAACAACTGTATCTGTACCAGGGGAGCGCTGACGCGTTCCCTGTTCCACGTACACGTTGTGTGACCCGGCGCGGTCGGTCGACTCTCTGACGGCTCTGCGCGAGACCCGGAAGCCCCTCTTCGCTCCACCATGTCTCGCGCCCCTCGATCCTCGAGAACAAGCTCGCCCCGTCCGCGTCGACGGGCTCCTGGCTGACCGCCTTCTCGAATCCCACGGACGAATTCCGATCACCGAACGTATCCCGTGACCATCCTCTACCCCCTCTACCACAAGCTTCGCGACCGACCCGTCACCGTCGTCGGTGGCGGTCCCGTGGCATTGCGACGGCTGCGGCGGCTGATCGATGCGGGCGCACTGGTGACGGTGATCAGCCCGAAGCTCGTCGACGGCATCCGCCAGCTGGTGGACGCAGGGCTCGTCCGGTGGCGCCAGCGCGTCTACGAGACAGGCGACGTCGACGGCTCCGCGCTGGCGCTCGTCGCCAGCGGCGACCTCGACCTGGTGCGTCTGGTTCGCGACGAGGCCGACCGCCTCGGCGTCCCCCTGAACACCGCCGAGGAGGAGGAGCTCTGCGACTTCCACGTGCCGGGACTCGTCGAGTGGGGCGGCGTGAGTGTCGCGATCTCGAGCGAAGGGGCCAGCCCGTCACTCGTGGCACGCCTGCGGGTCGAGCTCGAGAGCTGGCTGCGGGACGTCGCACCCGGTGATATCGAGGCGCTGCGCGCGGCGCGCAAGGCGCGCAAGAGCGCGCGGGACGGACATCCGGTGGCACCGCGACGCGGGGCGCCGCGTCGGGGCAAGGTCTACCTGGTCGGCGCCGGGCCCGGCGACCCATCGCTCTTGACCCTGCGCGCGAGCGAGCTGCTGGCCGCCGCGGACGTCGTCTACCACGACCGCCTCGTCAGCGAGCTGATCCTCGAGACGATCCCTGCGCACGTCGAGAAGGTCCACGTCGGCAAGGACGTCGGCCACGCGCGCCGAGCGAACATCGTCGAGCTGATGATCGAGTCGGCCCGTGCGAAGAGGATCGTCGTGCGACTGAAGGGAGGCGACCCCGTGCTCTTCGGCCGTGGTGGAGAGGAGATGCTCGCCCTGTCGGAGGCCGGCATCGACCACGAGATCGTGCCGGGCGTTTCGTCTCTGTGTGCGGCGCCGATCTCCGTCGGCATCCCGGTGACGCACCGCGGTATCGCCAGCGAGATCATCGTGCGCAGCGGCCACAAGATGGCGCCGACGGATGATCTCCCCGCAACACGCGCGACTGCGGAGCGTGAGACCACCTTCGTCTACTTCATGGCGATACGACGAATCGAGCGGGTCGTCGACGATCTGCGCGCCGAGGGGCTGCCCGGTTCGACACCGGTCGCCATCGTCGAGAACGGCACGCTGCCGGGGGAGCGGGTCGTCACCGGGACCCTCGACAACATCACCTCGATCGCCACCCGCGCCGGCATCGAGGCACCCGCGCTCGTCGTCGCCGGTGACGTCGTCAGGCTTCGGGAGCGGCTCGAGAGTCAGGCCTGATCACAGGAATCGACCGATGGACAGAATCGACGCCAAGATCCTCGAACCGGCCGTCACGAAGGCCCGTGACGAGGGCGTCGATCGGGATGCCGCGCGGCTATTGCAGTGGGCGCACGGACTCTTCGGCGAAGGCCTGATGATGAGCACGGCCTTCGGCAAGAGCGGCATGTGTCTTCTCCACATGGTGAAGGACGTCTGTCCCGGCCTGCCGGTCTACTTCCTCGACACGGGCTTTCACTTCCGCGAGACGCTCGAGTTCCTCGAGACGCTTCGCGACACGTGGAACGTCGACATCATCCCGAAGCGCCCGAGAATCTTCGGGGTCGAGTTCGTGCGCAAGTTCGGCGAGAACCTCCACGAGACCGATCCGGACCTCTGCTGCCACAACAACAAGGTCGAGCCCTTCCGAGAGCTCTTCGGTGCGGACGGCTGCTACCAGGCGTGGATCGCGGGCGTCCGGCGCGACCAGTCCTCGACGCGAGCGCAGGCCGAGGGAATCGAGCTGATGGAGGACGGGCTGGTGAAGATCCAGCCGCTCGCGTACTGGCCCCGCGAACGCGTCGAGGAGTACCTCGAGGCACACCAGATCCCGCTCCACCCTCTCCTGAGCCAGGGCTACCCGAGCATCGGCTGCGAGCCGTGTACACGGCCCGCGACCGATCCCGACAACGAGCGCTCGGGACGATGGGCCGGCAAGGCGAAGACCGAGTGCGGGCTCCACACCTTCTGGAAGAAGAAGGACGCCGACTCGCCACCGGCGACCGAGGAGCCCCCACCCGCTCAGGCGGCGGGCTAGGGCTGCGGCCCGTGCGCTCCACCGACTTCTACTCGACGACCCCCGCCCCCTGGCCCGAGGTGCGCCGACCCGCCGCTCCGGTCGTCGCGAAGGGACCGGCGATCGACCTGCGGATACTCGGCGGCTGGGGGCTCTGTCGAGGAGAGCGCTTGACCGAGGCGATCGACCTCGCAGCCGCGTTCGGCGCCAACCGCGTGCTCTACAACTGGTGGGGCTGGGTCCCTGGCGAGCGTCTCGGGAAGGAGGACGAGCTCCTGGTTCGCCACGCGAGGGAGCGCGGCATCGAGCTGATCTGCGAGCTGCGGCGAATGAGCTTCGGCAAGTCGTACCGCATCGACGAGCCCGAGCAGCGACGACGCATCGTCGGGACCTTCCTCGACGCAGCACGTGCCGGGTTCCGCTCCTTCGGTCTGCTCTTCGACGACGTCGAGTGGGAGACCGCCGAGGACGAATGCGCTCTCATCATCGAGATCCACCAGTGTCTCGACCGGGAGATCGGAGCGACTCCCGAGATGTTCACGTGCCCGCAGTACTACTGGTACCCGGGACAGATGTCGCTCGACTGGGAGGGGAGTGCCGGCGAGGAGGAGATGGCGAAGCAGCGACGTTACCTCGAGGTCTACGGGCGAGAGCTGCCACCCGACGTACACGTCTACATCGCGAACTACTGGGGAGACGTCCCCGGAAACTACGCGAGTCGCCTCCACGAGGAGTACAGCGGACTCATCGGCCGCAAGCCCGTGTTCTTCGACAATCAGCTGATCAACGACTACCGTCTCGGCGCGATCTTCCCCTTCGCGCTCCACCAGCGACCGGCGGACTTCGAGAGACACGTCGCCGGCTACCTCCTCAACGCGCCGCGACCGCTCGCAGCCTACGGGCCGTCGATCGCGACCGCGCTACGGTACGCGCAAAGCCCGGGCGACTACGATCCGCAGACGGCGCTCGCAGACGCGATCGAATGGATGCACGGAGGCGGGGAGCGGGCAGCGGCGATCATCGATGCGACCGTCGGGCTGCGTGACCTCGCGAACGACTGGGCGGACGGTGAGTACACGGCGACGAATCACTACCGCACGATCTGGCGGCAAGTACGGCGAGGTCGCGCCGACCGCGAACGCGTGGCATCGTGGGGGGTCGATCTCGCGCGAGTGAAGAGCCGGCTCCTGGACGCCCTCGAGGTCGAGAGCCACGATGGCCGCGCCGCATCCTCGCGCGCCGTCGCGGAGATGGCGAGGTCGTGCGAGAGGCTGGCGTCGGACATGACGCTCTTCGAGCGCTTCCTGACGCCGCCAGCGAGCGACTTGCGCGATCTGCAGAGCCTGGCGCGGCAGGTGCGCGAACACGCGCTCGCGCAGGTCGCCGGGATCCTGCCGCGGATCCCGGGCTTCGAGGTCGAGCTCCACGCCGGTGACACCCGCACGGATCCAGCGGCGAGTCCGGCGTGGTCCTGGTTCGAATACTTCTACCGGAACACGGAGAGGGAGATCGGCTGGTTGATCGAGGAGATGCGCTGAGGGGGTGGGGAAGAAGACCGGGACCTCGCGAGGAGACGTCAGGAAGACCGGAAGAAGCGCAGAAGAGCGGGGATCGAAACGGGCCTTCAGAGGGTCAGACTTCGCCCCCGCAATGCGGGCAGATGCGCGTCTCGATCCCCACGCCGTTGATCTCCCGGTAACGGTCCTGGAGATGGGCGAGATCGGCGCTGAAAAGCTGCTCGATGAGCGACTCGTCGATCGCGTCCCCCTCGAGCGGACCGAGCCTCACGACAACCCGCGCGATCAGCAGAACGACGGCATAGGCGCGATTCGCCGCGACGCGGGCGTCACCGAGCACGTGGATCTCGTCCTCGGCCCGGGCCATCCGGATCGTGCCTTCCCGGAACGTCTCGCCGTCGGACGACAGGAATCCTCGAGGTAACACGAAGGGGTGTTCCGTCTGCATGTCAGCGCCGATGAATAGGGGGTACCCCGGATCGGAGAGATACGCGGCAAGCTCTCAGGATACCACCGACACCCCCGGCACGAGAGACCGTCTCCGATTTTCCGATGGGACTGCAAGACCGCGCCTACTACCGCGACGACAGTGCGCACGCGATAGACTCCCACCAACGCTCGGCCGTTGGCACGTTGATCGTCATCACGATCGTCGCGTGGGTGGCGCAGCTGATCTTCCGTGACCGCGACCCGGGATGGGGTGGCGTGATCACACGTCTCCTCGCGGTAACGCCCACGGACCTCTTCGACGGCTTCCCGAAGATATGGAAGACCTTCACGGCAAACTTCGCGCACGACTGGAAGAGCCCGTGGCACGTCTTCGGCAACATGCTCTTTCTCTACTTCTTCGGGCGCGAGGTCGAGCACCTGGTCGGACGTCGCGAGTTCTACGTTCTCTACTTCATCTCCGGAACGCTCGCGATCCTCGCCGAGGTCATCGTGCAGCAGATGAACGGGCACCAGACGACGCTCGTTCTGGGCGCCTCCGGAGCGGTGACAGCCGTCGTCGTCTTTTACACGCTGCTCTACCCGACACGCAAAATCCTCTTCTTCTTCTTCATTCCGGCGCCGGTCTGGGCGCTCTGCGCATTCTTCGTCGTGCAGGACGTGCTCGGAGCGACGTCGGCGGGCCCCAGCGAGGTAGCCCACTTCGCGCATCTCGTCGGCGCAGTCTACGGCCTCCTGTACTGGCGTTTCGATCTACGCTTCGAGACCTGGTCCCACACCCTCCGCGGGCTCCTCCCGGGGAAGATCCGTCGCTCGAACGACCCGAAACCTCTCGAGACCGACGTCGCCGTCAGCGAGCGGGATCCGCCGGCAGACGACGCCGTGACGCAACGCATCGACGAGCTGCTCGACAAGATCCGCGACGGTGGCATGGACAGCCTCTCGGAGCAGGAACGGAACTTCCTCAGCACGAACTCGGCAAAGTACCGCAGGCCCTAGGAGCCCGCGCCACAGGTTTGTCAGACTCTCGAGCCACGGTTAGAATACCCGCCTGATGGGCATTCACGATCGCGACTACGTACGGGGCAGCTCTCATGGCGGCGGCGCCTTCTCCGCCTTCGCGCACACCGCTCTGGGAACGATCATCCTGATCAACGTCATCTGCTGGATCGCGCAGCTGGTGACGACGAAGGCGCCTCGGATGGAGTTCACGGTGACGACGGAGAGCGTCCCGGACCGGAATCCCGAGGACCTCGAGCCTCGTTTCGAGCCTCGTTTCGAGCCTCGTTTCGAGCCTCGTTTCGAGCCTCGCCTGGTACGCTCGCAGCCGGTCACCGACTTCCTGAGCTGTAGCCCGGAGCAGATCTTCGAGGGCTTCCCTCAGCTCTGGCGGCTGGCGACCTGCACCTTCGCTCACTCCACCGACGGCGTGTTCCACATCCTCTGGAACATGCTCTTCCTGTACTTCTTCGGGCGTGAGCTCGAGCGCATGTACGGGCGGCGAGAGTTCTGGGTCTTCTACCTCGCCAGCGGCGCGCTCGCGAGCCTCGCCGAGGTCAGCATCCACCACTTCCAAGGCAACCCGTCGGGCGTCATCGGAGCGTCGGGCGCGGTGATGGCGGTCGTCGTCCTCTGCACGCTCTTCTATCCGCACCGCCAGATTCTCTTCATGCTCTTCATCCCGATGCCGCTCTGGCTCCTCTGCGTCATCATGATCGGAACGGACATTCTGGGGGCCACCGGACCTCAGAGCACCGGTGTCGCGCACCTCGCGCACCTCGCCGGCGCCCTCTGCGGCCTCCTCTACTGGCGCTTCGATCTGCGCTGGTCAACCTTCTGGGGGCGGCTCCTGCGGCTCGATCGCGGCGGTCGAGCGGGAGGCTCGGTGCGACGACGAGACATGGCACGACGACCGGCGAAGGGGCGGCCGAATCCCGCCGCGAGCGTGCCGAGCCGACCGCAGAAGCAGGTTCCCGATCCGGTCTCCGAGCGCATGGACGCGCTGCTCGAGAAGATCTCCGAGCACGGCATGGGGAGCTTGACCGAGAAGGAACGCGAGTTCCTCGTCGAGAACTCCGGTCGCTATCGCAGCTCCTGAAGAAGACGACATGAGCGACAACACCGACACCGACACCGACACCGACTTCGGCTACGACGAGATCGCGGATCGGCTCATCGAGGTCGTCATCGACGACGAACGCATCCGCGCGATCTGGATCGAGTCCGACGAGCGCCAACGACTTCGACGGCCCTACAGCTGCCTCGAGGCCCACCTCGCCGCCGACGAGCCGGTCTTTCCCGATGTCGTCGAGAATCTCGAGCGGATTCTCGCCGAGAAGCTCGCGGTCGAGAACGACGGCGTCAGTGACACGCAGCGCCTCGCCAAGCGCTTCGACCTGCGGTGCGGACGCAGGACGGGCGACGACAAGCTGCCGGTGACGGTGATCGTCGAGCAGAGCTGCTACATCGCCAAGCGCCCGCGTGCGTGGGTCGTGCCGCTTCACGACAAGACGACGCACATCTGCCACGTGATGGACTTCTCCGCCCGCGAGTGACCGTCCGCGAGTGACCGTCCGCAGGACTGCCGCCTCACCAGGCGCCCACGTGCGCGGGCCGTGCCGCTGCCCCTCCTTGCCACGCCACGACCTGTGACCTCGCGCCACGAAATCGGTGCGACATGCGGGCTAGTTGCCGCTCACGGGCGTGACCGCAGCGCGCCGGAAGCGGATGAGGACGCGCACCTTGCGGCTCCGTCCGGCGACCGAGGACCGCCGGTCCACGCCTCGCACCTCGCTCCCGTCTCGCGGCGACCGACCCGCGACCGATCCGCGAACGCCAGACGTCGGAACGCGACGCTCGAGCATCAAGTCACGCCGGGGAGACCGGACCGGAGCGGTCCCGTCCCCGGCAGAGGCCCGTTCAGCCTCCTGCGCCCCGTCGAGGCTCCCGTCACCGTCGAGCTTCCCGTCACCGTCGAGCTCCGCATCCTCCGCGACCGGCCTGTCCTCCGCGACCGGCCTGTCCTCCGCGAGCACGGTGCGCGGCTCGTCGGCGCTCTTGCGCTCGCCGAACGACCCGGGCACGCGCTGCCGCCGGAAGCGACCCCCATCCACGACCACGGCCGAATCGACGTCATCCTCTGGCGGGCTCGCAGGACGAGCGATGTTCTTCGCGGTGCGCGCCTCGGCCTTCGGGCTCGGGAGACTTCGCAGCGTCCGCGCCGCACGGGGCGGCGGGATCCCGCTCCCTCTTCCGGACCTCGCCGCAGCCTTCTTGCCGGACGCCGCACGGCCGACGGACGCCCGCGTCGCGACGGTATCGTCGGCATCGAGGAGCTCCTCACGCCGGCCGGATCCCGCCGTACCGACGTCGACTCCGAGCCCCGCCGCAGCCTTCCTCGTGGCGTCCGATTCCGCGAGCTTCGTCGCCGCGCGAAACGACGGCTCCGAGGTCGCCACGAAAACGAAGCGGTCGAGCTCCTCGTGGAGCGCGTCGAGATCGCTCTCGAGGATCTCGAGCTCGATCTGCCCGTACCCGACATCGCTTCCCGGGTCATCAGCGCCGGCGATCCCGAGGCCGGCAGCACCCGGCACCGACGGGGACGACGTGGACGACGTGGACGACGGGGCGAAGCGCCCGCGCACCTGCCGACGAAACGACCCCAGCTGGACGACGCGCGACGGGGGCACCTCGACGTTGTAGGTCATGCTGACCAGGAGGCCGCCCCTCCTCAGCGGCGTCCCGCGCACGCGATCGCGGCCACCGGCGACCTGTACCGCCGAGGCGCGGTCCCGCCGCCCCGCGAGCTTCGAGCCGGGGAAGGAGAACGCCTTGTCTCTCGACCCGGCTCCCGACGCCGCAAGACCCGCAAAGTCCCCTGGAGAAGAGGCCGAGCCCTCGGAAGAAGAGGCCGAGCCCTCGGAAGAAGAGGCCGAGCCCTCGGAAGAAGAGGCCGAG
>CAYMLL010000081.1:13859-14466 GCA_964390645.1 uncultured Planctomycetia bacterium
CCCTCGGAGGAAGCCACCGAGTCCTCGGAGAAAGCCACCGAGCCCTCGGAGGAAGAGGCCGAGCCCTCGGAGGAAGCCACCGAGCTCCCGGACGAAACACCCGGATCCGCCTGATCGAGCCACTTCCAGGCGACGACGCCGAAGAAGATCGTCAGCGCGGCCGCGAGCCCCGACACGAAAGGCCGCGCCAGGAAGAACTTGCCCCGGATCACCCCGGCGCGACGCCCGGGCGCCTCGGACGGCGAGGCGTCCACTCCGCGCCGCACCCAGTCGAGGAACCCCTCCGGCGCCGGACGGCTCGGCAGCCCCCGCAGGAGATCGACCGTCGCCTCGTAGGACCGCAGCATGTCGCTGCAGTGAGAGCACTTGCGGGCCTCCGCCGCGAGCTCCGCACGCTCCTCGGCGGTGAGCTCCGACGCGTCCGGCTCGACGAGCTCGCCGAGGTGCTCCTCGATCCGCCGGCAGAGGGCGGGATCGGCGTGTCGGGACTGGCTCTGCGGGCTGCTCATCGATCGTCTCCTCGGCGGCGGGGCCCCCCGCGGCCACGGCGCACTCTAAACCAAATAGACCCGCAACGGCCCCGCCACGTGGGCCCCCGACCCCCCCA
>CAYMLL010000081.1:14476-24871 GCA_964390645.1 uncultured Planctomycetia bacterium
CGAAAACACGACGATGCAGCGCCCCGCGTGCCCACATTCCCCCGAAAACACCACCACGCAGCGCCCCGCGTGCCCGCATCCCCCGAAAACACCACGACGCAGCGCCCCGCGGCGGCGCCGGGAACGCGCGCGGCCCGGCAGGCTCCGGTCGGGCGGGTTAGTCGCGTCCCTGCAGGATCATCAGCAGCCGCAGGACGTACCAGAACAGCGTCACGAGCGACGACAGCAGGGCCAGCGACGCGGCCACGTGCATGTCGACCGGGAAGCGCTTCTGAATCATCGACGTCTCGTAGACGATCATGCCGCACATCAGCGCGATCATCGCCACGGTGAAGACGATTCCGAGCGTGAACCCGAAGATCCAGCTGCAGATTATCAGGCCGAAGGCCGCGAAGGACAGGGTGCAGAGGACTCCGCGCAGGAAGGAGAAGTCCTTGCCGCTGATGAGCACGAAGCCGGTCAGGCCTCCGAAGGTCAGCCCGGTGATCAGCCCGGCCGTGCCGATCAGGTTCGCTCCCGGATAGAAGTTGTCCGCCATCCAGAGCATCGGGGCGAGGAGAACCGCCGTGGCGACGACGTAGAGCCCGAGGGCCAGGTACTGAACCCCCGCCGAGACACGCGAAGACGCCATCGAGTGGGCGATCCAGCTGACGAGCATGTAGCCGCCCAGGATCATCAGCATGCCGTAGGGCTGCGTCTGCAGGAAGGGAATGAAGTTGTCGTCGACGATTCCGGACCGGAACAGCCAGAACACGACCGCGACGATGGCCACGACCCCGCCGGCCAGATGCGTGTAGGTGCGGCGCAGGAAGGCCGCGCGAGCCGCGTCCGCGGCGTTGATGACGAGCGACTCACCGCCGAGATAGGCCCGTTCTTCGTACTGCTGCATGATCGATTGCTCCTGAGGTTTCGCTGTCGCACGACGGCGACAGGTACAATAAGGTTAGCCTGATTCCCGGCCCGGGACAAGCCCGGTCAAGATCCGCGCCCGGGCGGACGATGGAGAGGTATCCCCCTGTGGCGCCCGGGTTCCGCAAACACGAGATACGGAGACAATGCCGTCCCCGAGCCCCCTCTTCTTCGTCCTCTCGGGTGGTCCCTGTGCAGGGAAGACCACCGCCGTGCGCGAGCTGGAGCGCCGCGGTCAGCGTGTGGTCCACGAGGCCGCGACGGAGATCATCGAAGATCCTCGCACTACCCGTCTGAGGCACGAGGATCCCCTCGAGTTCCAGCGCCGCGTCCTCGATCGCCAGCTCGCGAACGAGGCCCGCGTGCTCGAGTCGGAGGTCGCGGGCGACGCCGTCTTTCTCGACCGCGGCGTCGCGGACGGCTTCGCCTACCTGCGACACAACGGGGAGGAACCCTTCGCGGAGCTCCTCGACGCATGGCGGCTGGTCGCATCGCGCTATCGCGCCATCCTGATGCTCGAGCAGAATCCCGACTACGAGGATGCCTCCCATCGCTCCGAGACGGCGGAGACGGCGCGACGGATCGCGGCGACGATTCGCAGCGAGTACGAGAAGCGACACCCGCTGCTGGTCACGATCCCCTGGGGATCTGTCGCAGAGAGAGTCGATCGAGTGCTCGCGGAGGCAGAGAAACTTGCGTGAGATCTTCGTGACCGAGCCGCCGGTATCCATCCCCCACAAGCTCTCGCTGGTCATCCAGCGATCGCACTCGCTGCAGGCGATCCTCGACTCGTGCGTCGAGATGGTCGCCGAGCAGATGCAGAGCGACGTCTGCTCGATCTACCTGCTTGACCCCGGCGGCCGCCGGCTGAGGCTGATGGCGTCACAGGGGCTGGACAGCGCCGCCGTCGGCAAGGTGGCGGTGAAGCCGGGAGAAGGGCTCACGGGGATCGTCGTCCAGGAGCTGAGATCTCTCGCCGTCGACGATGCATCGCAGCATCCCGGCTTCCTCTACTTCCCCGAGACGCGCGAGGAGCGCTTCAAGTCCTTCCTCGGCGTGCCGATGGCCATGCGCAACCGACCCGTCGGCGCGATCGTCGTGCAGACGGTCGACAAGCGCGAGTACACCCGATCCGACGTCGAGACCCTCGCCGCGACGGCGGCGCAGCTCGTCGGCGTCGTCGAGAACGCCCGGCTCGTCGAGGCGCTCGACCGCGGCGAGGAGGTCGCCGGCTTCCTCGACGACGTCCGCCGCTGGGGCAAGACCAGGACACAGTCGCATGAGCCTCCTCCTCCCGACACGACGTTCGAAGGCACCGCGGCCTCGCCCGGAGTCGCGACCGCGCCCGTCGTGGTTCGTGGCACCGACGAGCTCGAGCCCGACGACACCGAGCACGAGTACCAGGGCGAGGAGGCCGAGAAGGGGCGCTTTCGCGACGCCCTCGAGCAGACGCGGCTCGACATCGTCGAGATCCAGCGCGCCGCCGAGCGCGAGACCGACGAGGAGCACGCGCTGATCTTCAGCTCCCACCTGCTGCTCCTCAACGACCCGGTGCTGGCGTCGCGCATCGAGCACTCGATCGAGTCCGGGGACTGCGCCCACACCGCCGTGCACGAGGGACTCGAAGAGTTCGAGCGCCGCCTGCTGGACGTCTCCGATCCGTACATCCAGGAGCGTGTCGAGGACATCCGCGACCTGCGCGGTCGTCTGATCGGCCACCTCCTGCGTCCCGGCGACCAGGGACCGCAGCTGCGCGACCGCGTCGTCGTCGCGGTGGGCATCCCCCCGTCGCTCGTCGTCGAGCTCAAGGCGGAAGGCGCCAAGGGGCTCGTCACGGAGCGCGGCGGTACCACGTCTCACGGCGCGCTCCTGGCGCGATCGATGGGCATCCCCGCCGTGACCGGCGTCCGCGGGCTGTCGAGCCGCGTGCGCGGCGGCGATCTCCTCGTCGTCGACGGCGACAAGGGCAAGGTCATCGTGAATCCGTCGGCCGAGACCGAGACCGAGTACGCGCTGCGGGCGAGCCGCGCGGAGCGCTTGCGCACCGAGCACCTGGTCTACCGGGACCGTCCCGCGCAGACAGCGGACGGGATCCGGATCGAGCTCGACGCGAACATCGGCGTCGCGGGCGACCAACAGACCGCGCGCGAGAACCGCGCGGGAGGCGGCGGCCCGTAACGCACCGAGTTTTCGTTTATCGTGCGCGAGCAGTTTCCCACGCGCGAGGAGCAGGTGCGCATCTACTCGCACGCCTACGAGGTCTTTCCCGGGGGCAACATCAACTTCCGGCTCCTCGACCTCGGCGGCGACAAGTTCCTGCGCGGCGACGCGATGGCGGTCGACCGCACACCCTTCGCGAGCTACCGCTCCATCCGCGTGCTCCTGGACCACCCGCAAGTGCTGCGCGACCAGGTGCAGGCCTTCACACTCGCCGCGGGCGACCGACCGGTGAACCTGCTCGTGCCGATGATCAGCACCGTCGAGGAGGTGCGCCGCGTCCGCACGCTGGTGAGCGAATCGCTGGCGGCACTTCCGGACGCGAGCGACTACCGGCCTCCGCGGCTCGGTGTCATGATCGAGCTGCCCGCCGCGGTCGAGATCGCGCGCGCGCTCGCGAAGGAGGTCGACTTCTTCTCGATCGGCACCAACGACCTCATCCAGTTCTCGCTCGCCGCCGACCGCGAGAACTCGCGCGTCTCGTCCCGCGCCGACTCCTTCCATCCCGCCATCCTGAAGATGCTCCGGCGCACGATCGAGGCGGCGCACGCGGAAGGCAAGACGGTCGGACTCTGCGGCGAGATCGCCAACAACCGGCTGATCGCAGGCCTGCTGATCGCGATGGGAATCGACTCCCTCAGCGTCACGCCGAACGCCATTCCGGAGCTCAAGCAGGCGCTGGCCCTGATGAAGGTCGGTCGAGTCGGGGAGCACATCCCGGATCTGCTCGCGCTCGGGGACGGAACGGCGGTCGAGGGACGCCTCGCGGACCTCCTCGAGTAGCTCGCGCGCGCGCCAGTCCGGATTCCTCACCGATTTCGTGGCGAGAGGTCACGAGTTGCGCCGTGGACGGCGTCGGGCTGCGCGGCTCGACGGGGATGTCAGCAACGCTGCAGCCTTGCTCGTCGGGACCGTCGCACTCGAGCCCGCGCGGAGCGGTGGAGGAGCGAGCCGCGTGACGCCGGGAAGGGTCGAGACGGAGGTCTGAGCAACAGCGCCGCGAAGGTCGCGAAGGAGGGCCCTGGGGCTCGTCGAGCTCGGGGACAGGGGAAGCTCCCCGCGCGGGCTCTCCGGTCAGCGAAAAGCTTACCGTGCGCCGGACCTCGAGCGCTACAATCAGCGGACGTCAGTCAGGCCCCGGGAGAACGTCGAATGCCGTCTTCGCTGAACGCTCGCAATCGGCTCCTGGTCGCCCTCCTCGCGGTTGCCTCCGCCGCCAGCCTCGAGGCTCAGCTCCTCGAGAACCTCCAGACCCTCAGCGATCGTCTCGAGGTCGGCCCGCCCCGGGATGACCTCGAAGGTCGCGGCTCGGAGGGACCCAAGGGCATCGCCACCGCGGACTTCGACAGGAACGGAGCGCCCGACTTCGCGGTGGGCAGCACCGACGGCACCATCACGGTCTACCTCAACTCCGGCGAGGCGGAGTTCGGCGAGCGGATCGTGCTGCCGAGCGGCACGTCGTCGCTGCGTCAGATGATCACCGCCGACGTCACCGCCAGCGGCTACGACGACATCATCGCCGCGGCGCCGCACGACGGAGTGATCGTCATCATCCCCAACCACGAGGGCACCTTCGGCGCTCCGACGCTGATCCCTACGTGGAGGCACGCGCGCAACCTGGCCACCGGCGACTTCAACGCCGATGGCCGGGTCGACATCGCCGTCGCCGGATCCCGCGGCTCCCCCGCCGAGAACGCGGAAAACCAGGGCCAGGCGGAACCCCGCGGCGTGGCGATCTTCCACGGCGCCCCCGGCGGCCGGCTGACCCGCGGCGAGGTCATTCCGGGGCTCGACGCCGGAGGCCACACCCGACCGGTCTACTCGCTGCGAACGCGGCCCTCGCGCGTCGGCGACGGTGACGAGCTCGTGCTGACGCACGCCTGGAGTGATCGCGTCTGGATCCTGCGCCCGTCGCACCAGTCCCGGCTCGAGGTCGCCGCGACGACACCCCTCCTGCGCACGGGCGCCGCGGACGCCGAGTCCTTCGCCCGGGCCGAGGGCGCGTACTATCTCGACCTGGGACCGATCGGCGCGCCGAACACGTCCGGAATCGACTCGCTCGTCACCGTACATCGCAACTCGCTGAGCGTCGAGATCCGCTCCCCGACGGCGGACGGGCTCTCGTTCGAGTCTGCGCCGTCACAGATCCTGTCGATTCCGGGCGGTCCGCGCGCGGCCCGTATCGTCGACCTCGACTCCGACGGCTGGAACGACCTCGTCGTCGTCGTGCGCAACCACGAACGTGTGCTCACCTACCGCAACGTGAGGGGCCGGCTCGAGCCACAGTACGAGAGCCCCGTCGGCAAGAGCCCGCGCGATCTGGCCGTCGCCGACTTCAACGGCGATGGCGAGCCTGACATCGCGGTGATCAACCGGCGCTCGAACGATGTCAGCGTCCTCGAGAGCTTCCCTCAGGCGGCCGGATTCGAGTCGCTCGATCTGGTCTACCTGATCGATGCCGACGTCGGCGATCTCGCGATCGGCGCGCTCAGCGAGGACGGACGCGACGACGTCGTCCAGCTCCATCGCGCCACCGGCGAGATCAGCGTCCGCCTGGCGCTCCCGGACGGACGACTCGCTCCACCGACCTTCTTCTCGATGGGCTACGTGCCTGCCGACCTTCGCCTGGCCGACCTCGACGCCGACGGCCACCTCGACGTGGCCACGGCGAATCTCGGACGCCCGGGCGTGTGCTCCGGCAGCCTCGCGATGCGATTCGGCGACGGCGACGGAAACCTCGGAGCCCTGCGGGAGTTCGATCCCGGCGATGCTGGTCGCCTCTTCGGGCTCGAAGTCCGCGACTTCAGCGGCGATGGAATCCTCGACGTCGCCGTCGGGTACCTCGACTGCCGCATCAGCTTCTTCCGGGGCAACGAGGACGGGACCTTCGAGGCGACGGGCTCGCAGTTCTACATCTACGAGCCGCGCGCGATGTGCTCCGGCGATCTCGACAACGACGGCGACATCGACCTGATCGGGGCCTCGTACAGCGGCGATATCGTCGTCATCGAGAACGAGGGCGACATGCTCGACACGGAGCCTCTGCGGAGCGAGATCTACCGGACTTCCCGTGGTATACGACGCACGAGCACGGTGACCTGCGTCGACGTCGACAGCGACGGCAACGCCGACATCCTCGTCGGCAACGACCACGGCACGTACCTCATACTCGGCACAGAGACGATGGCATTCAGACCTACCGCGCAGCCTCTGGAGGGCGCTCAGTTCCCGGTAAGCCGGCTCGAGAACACCGATCTCGACGGCGACGGCGATCCCGAGATCATCGCGGCCTGCCGGGTCTTCTCCTGCCTCACCGTGCTGACACGGGGTGAGGACGGCAACTACGGACATGCGCTCACCGTCGACGTCCCGACCGCCGAGCACATCGCGCACGGCGATCTCGACGGAGACGGCCGGACCGACCTCGTCGGCAGCGGCGACGTGCTCTGGACCGCCCTCAGCGGACGGCGGCCGGAGCCGTCGGCGCCCTCTGCAACGGACGCGCCGCGGACGCGCTCACCGGGCCCGGTGCTCAACGAGATCCTGGCGATGAACAGTGAGCTCTCCTTGGGTGAAAGTGGCGGACGCACCTCCGACTTCGTCGAGCTCTACAACGGCTCGGATCGCGACGTCACGCTCGATGGCTGGATCATCGTGCTGCGTGGGTCCGTGCCGGAAAACGGCCCCCGCTCGTTCACCTTCGGCTCCGGAGTGACGATCGGCGCCGGAGACCACCTGCTGGTCATCTTCGACCGCCGCGACTCCCTGACGTACCCGCACCGGGCCGACTTCCGGATCCCGGGCTCCGGCGGAACCCTGAGCCTCCTGGACCGCGACGGCGACGAGATCGATGCGGTGACGTTCGGCCCGCAGTTCCCGGACGTCTCCTACGCCCGCTACCGCGACGGCGTCTCCGGATTCGCCTTCAATCCCGCACCGAGCCCTGGAGAGCCGAACACGGACAACGGCACGATCGATCCGCAGCTCGAGATCCTCAACTTCGGTCCGGACGATCTGGCGATGACCGAGGCGACACGGATGCCGATGCCCGGCGATCCTGTGCGCATCTTCGTTCGCGGTCGTGACGAGGTCGGCATCGTCAACATGAGCGTCGTCTACCGCCGCAGTGACCGGGACCCTGGTAGCATCGAGCGAGCCATCCTCTTCGACGATGGGTGGCACCGCGACGACGGATTCCAGGACGGCCTCTACAGCGGAACGATCCCCGGTATCGACGCCGGGGTCGGCATAGAGTTCTTCGTCGAGTCCGAGGACCTCGAAGGGAACACGACGAGAGTGCCCGAAGACGCCTCGATCACTCCGGACGGTCGCAGCAGCGACGTCTTCCGCCTGCTGATCGGCCCGCCTCCCTCCGGGCTCGAGATCTCCGAGCTGGTGGCGAGCAACCGCCTGGGTCTTGGCGACGAGGGCGGCAGCTCGGCAGACTGGGTGGAGATCCGCAACTGCTCTTCGGACGCCGTCTCGCTCGACGGAGTCATGCTGGCGGACTCGCTCGTCGACTCGGGCGACTGGTACCGGTTCCCGGACGGGTTGAGACTCGGTCCGGACGAGCACGTGATCGTGTTCTGCGATCGCGACACCGACGAAGGCTCCTTCCACGCGCCGTTCGAGCTCGACGCCGCGGGCGACGAGCTGATGCTGATGACGACATCCCCGAGCGGTCATGCGGCGATCGTCGACTCCGTACGCTTCGGACCGCAGGCCAGCGACACCGCCCTCGCACGAACGGGTTGCGGCGGAGACTGGGTCGCCGCGGAACCGACGCCTCTCGGCGTTCCGCAGACCACCTTGGTGGACCCCGGCGACGTCGACCGCAACGGCCTCATCGAGATCACCGACGCCATCGGAATTCTCCGGCATCTCTTCCGCGGCCCCCCGGTCATCTGCCCCGCGGCGGCGGACGCCAACATCGACTCTCGAATCGACATCTCCGACGCGATGTACGTGCTGAACTTCCTCTTCCTCGGCGGACCGACCATGAGCGTCGCACAGGTGCCCTGTGGTCCCTAGGCGTCCGTTGAGAACGAGCTTCCGAGGCCGAGGTCGGAGGACTCCGTTCGAGATCAAGAAGCTGAAACGCGAGCGAGGTGCATCCTCATCGAGCTTCAGCGCCGCAGAGATCGGTTAGAACCACCGACGTCCGGCCGAAGTGACCTTGTCAACGGGCTGCCGGGAGCACAGCTCCGGGGAGGAGGTGGCTGCCGCCCGGGCATACCGCCGTGGGTCCGGGCGCGGCGCCGGCCCCCGGGGAATCGGGACGGGCCAGTCGCATTCGTGTACGCCGCTCGCATAGAATCGCCCCCAGGAGACCGGAGCCCGTGCGGGTCACAGTGTTTCTCGTCCTTTGCTGCTCGACGCTCGAGGCTCAGTGGAGAGCCGGCGTCGCCGGCGTCGACATCACTCCCGACGAGCCGATGTGGCTCTCGGGCTACGCGTCGCGAACCTCGCCCCATACCAGCGTCCTGTCGCGCATCCACGTCAAGGCACTGGCGCTCGAGGACCCCGCCGGAGAACGCCTCCTGGCGATCACCAGCGATCTCCTGACGATGCCCCGCACGCTGGCGGAGCCGGTGGCACGACGCCTCGCCGCTCGCTTCGCGATGCCGCGTGCACGCGTGCTCCTCTGCGCATCCCACTCGCACTCCACGCCCGTCATCGAGGATCGCCTGGTCGTCATGTACTTCCTCGACGAGACCCGGCGCGCGCAGGTGAAGCGCTACACGAGGCAGGTCGAGGAGGCCCTCGTCGACGCGGGGAGCAGGGCGCTCGAGTCCCTCGAGGAGGCTGCTGTCTTCGCCGGAAGTGGCGAGGTCGGATTCGCGATCAATCGGCGTCGCCGCAATCCCGCCGACTCGATCGATCACGAGGTGCCGGTCCTCCGCGTCGACTTCCTCCAGCGACGCGACGGCGAACCCCACCCGCGCCGGGCCGTGTTCTTCGCCTACGCGTGTCACAACACGGTCCTCAGCGGCCCCGACCTCTGCGGCGACTACGCCGGCTTCGCTCAGCAGGAGCTCGAGAAGCTCTGTCCCGGCACCACCGCGCTCTTCGCGTCCGGCTGCGCCGGCGACCAGAACCCGGACCCCCGTCGCAAGATCTCGCTCGCGAAGAAGTACGGAGCCGACCTCGCCAACGCCGTGAAGAGCGTCATGGACGCCGACATGGTGCCGGTGCGCGGATTCACCACCGCGGCCTTCGGCCATACGTCTCTGCAACTGTCGCCCGCCCCCTCGCGCGACAAGATCGAAGAGGATGCCGGGAGCAAGGACAGGTACATCCGCGCACGCGCCGAGCGCCTCATCGCACGCATCGATGCCGGAGGCAAGATCGAGGAGACCTATCCCTACGCCGCACAGGTCTGGGGACTCGGCGAGACCCGCATCGTCGTGGCGCTCGCCGGAGAGGTCGTCGTCGACTACGCGCTGCGTCTCAAGCGAGAGGTGCCGCGAATCGACTGGCGACCGACGAGCGTCATGACAATCGCCTACGCGAACGACGTTCCGGCCTACATCCCGACCGAGAAGGTCCTCCGCGAGGGGGGCTACGAAGGCGAGTCGTCGATGCGCTACTACGACTTCCACGGACCGTGGGCGCCGGGAATCGAGGCGACGATCCTCTCCCACGTCCACGATCTCGTCCGCCGCGCGAAGCGGGGCTCGGCGCGTGCCCGAGGATCCCGGCTCGAGAAGATCTGGGGTGAAGGGGCGTTCACCGAGGGGCCGGTCTTCGGCACCGACGGCGCGCTCTACTTCTCCGACATCCCGAACGACCGCGTGCTGCGTATCGAGTCGGGCAACGTCACACGACACCGCGCGCCGTCCGGGAAGGCCAACGGGCTGCTCTTCGATCACCAGGGCCGGCTCGTCGCCTGCGAAGGCGCAGCAGGCGGCGGACGCCGCGTGTCGCGGCTCGAGAGGGACGGCACGGTCACCATCCTCGCCGAACGTGTCGGTGGCAAGCGGCTCAACAGCCCGAACGACCTGACCATCGATCGGCAAGGCCGCATCTACTTCTCCGATCCACGTTACGGCGGCGGCGAGCCACGCGAACTCGAGCGCGAGTCGGTGTACCGCATCGATGCGCCCGGCGAGGTCACGGCGGTCGTCGAGGACGTCCAGCGGCCGAACGGTCTGGCGATCTCGCCGGATGGGAAGACGCTCTGGGTCTCGGACGCCGGCGCCAGGAAGCTCCGGGCCTATCGAATCGACGCGTCGGGACCGCCCACGCGCGGTCGGCTCGTCTTCGACT
>CAYMLL010000082.1:0-223 GCA_964390645.1 uncultured Planctomycetia bacterium
ACGGGTGGGGGGCGAGGATGTGCCACTGGCGCGCGCCCACGCGTGCCAGAACGCTCCTCGGCGCTCTGGCGCCGGCCCCTGTCTCCCCCTCGCCATGGCGTCGATCGATTTCGAGCCGGATGATATCCGACGGCTCGAGGTCAGCAAACACCCTGGCCCCCCCCTCCCACGGAGCGCTGCCGCGCTCGAAACGGATCGCATAGGCAGTCATCCCGATGGCGAT
>CAYMLL010000082.1:233-24597 GCA_964390645.1 uncultured Planctomycetia bacterium
CATCGGGCCGACGGCGTCGTGTGCGTGGCACGGCTCGAACCGCACCGCATAGGCACGCAACCGGATGGCGATGACGACAAGAGCCACGACCGTACGTACGCTCATCACGCCCTCCGCAGGAAGTACATGAAGACGCCGAGGCACAGAAATACCCCCGGGAAGATCACCACCGAGCTGAAGAAGAGAAAGTTGCGCAACGACGGATCACTGACGTTCAGCCGGCGCTCGATCTCTCCAGCACCTTCCGCAACGATGAGCTCCTCACGGTCGACGAGCCAGTTGACCGTGTTCATCACGAGTTCGCGATGGGACAGGTCCCTGAATCCCCCGCGCTGCTCGTCGCCGAGAACATTGCTGGCGCCGAAGACGACGATCCGAGTCTTCATCTCCACCCAGCCCTCGGGCGGATTGTCCAGCTTCTCCTGACGCGTCATCGCGGCGAGAACGTGGTCCCCGTCACGGTTGTCGACACCCCCTGCGCCGAGACCGCCGACGACGTAGCACTCGTGGGACGCGCTCGGTCCACCGGTCGACAGCAACGCCATGCTCTCGAGACGGCGCGAGGCTCCGACCACCTTCAGCGGCCGGGGCTCGAAGAATCGCACCTGGAAGATGGACGAGGCCGCGAATGGGGCCGTGATCGGGTGGGCTCGGTGGTAGCTCGGCGCCGGCACCCAGCTGGTCTCGAGGCGTGTCGAGATGCCCGTGGATCTCGACTGCACGTGACCGGAGAGAACCTCGACGCCCCAGTCCCCGAGCAAGGACTCGAGATTCGTGCGACGTGAACCGACCGTCACGAAGAGTCGCCCATCGCGATCCAGGAACTCCTCGATGACATCCAGTTCGTCCTCTGCGAACTCGGTCTCGGGGCGCGCGATGATCAACAGATCACAGTCGTCGCTGACTCGTCGGCTCCGCGCCAGGGAGACCGTCTCGACATCAAACCCGGACGATCGGAGATCCCGGACGAAGCTTCCCATGCGGGACGACTTGCCGGGTGAAAGCTCCCCGTGACCCGAAGTGAAATACGCCTTCTTGCGATGGCGGTGGATCAAGCGAGAGATCGCGGCGGTCAGAGCGGACTCACCGTGGAAGCTGCTGATAATCGGTGGATCATTCGGACCGCCCGGGCTCGGCGCGAGCACCGCGAGATCTCCCGGCATCAAGGTGTCGCGATAAAGACCGCCCGGCTCGGCGAAGAAAAGCAGGCGATTGAACTGCGTCGGCGCCAGGTCGAACTCCTTGCAGACACTCTGCCAGCGGCTCGCCTCCGCGAGCACGTCCACGACCTGCACCGGCTGAACCAGCGGCTGCTCGAGCGAGTAGATACGCAGCATCTCGGAGGCACGCATCAACACACGGTAATCCGTCTGGTAGCGCTCATTGCCTTGCTCGACGTAGATCGGCAGGATCACCCGGATGGGACCGCGGACGAGCCCGAGGTTGGCGCATGTTTCCTCGGACAGCGAATGGATCTTCTCCTCGGTCAGATCAAAGCGACCCGGATGTCGAAACGCGATGCCGTTGACAGCGACGACGATGTAGAAGGCGAGAAAGACGCTCGCTGCAAAGCAAACCCGAGCCTTGGACCGACGCACAAGGCCGAAGCTCGGCAAGCGGGCGGCCTTCGCCCCACTGCCGGAGCCGGCCGACCCATCGGGGTCACCCGCCCCCCCGACGCCGTCCTTTGTGGTCGTCACCGCCATTTCCTCGACTCCACCATTCCGACGGCCAGAAACAGGAAGAACGCCATGAAGCTGAGATAAAACACGAGGTAGCGCAGCTGGATTACGCCACGGATGTAGTCGCTCGAGAAGTGCGCCTGAAAGCTCGCGAACTGAAAGATCCGCAGAAAGTCGGGATTGTCGACATAGATCCAGGCGCCGAGCGCGACGGCGAAGAACAGCAGGTTCCCCGTCAGCGCCAGAATCGACGCGACAAGCTGATTCCGCGAGAACGACGACGCGAACACCCCGAGCGAGTTCGTCAGCGTTCCGAGGAAGAAGAGTCCGAAGTACATGGACATGACGGGGCCCCAGTCCGGTCCCTCCGGCTGACCGAGGACCTCGAGCACGACCACGAAGAGGAGCAGCGTCGACCATACGACCATGTAGAACAGCTGCGCCGCGAGGAACTTGCCGATGACGACCTGTACCGGGCTCACGGGCGCGGTCATCAGCATCTCGAGGGTCCCGGTGCGTTTCTCCTCGGAGAAAAGCCTCATCGTCAGGAGTGGCGACAGAGGCAGCACCCAGAAGAACGCGAACTGGAAGAGCGAGCGTACGACGTACGTGATGTGCTGCGGAGCACCCGCGAACTGCGCACAGTAGAGATAGAACGCGACGCCATTTGAAAGCACGAAGAGGAACATCACGACGTACGCGACCGGCGAAAAGAAGAACGCGGCCAGCTCCCGGCGCAAGATCGCCATCGTATTGGCAACCCCGGTCAAGGACGACCTCACGGAGAGCGACACGCTCACGAGTGCCTCCCGACAACGTCGAGGAACACGTCCTCGAGGGACCGCGCTTCGCGTTCGAGAAGGCGCAGCTTCCAACCCGCCTTGGAGACCGAGAGGAAGACCTGCTCGGCTGTTCGTGGCCCATCGCTCGTGATCACCCGATAGCGACGAAACGAGCTTCCCCCGCGCTTGGAGCGGCCCCCGTGCGCCCCGTCACTCCCGACGACGGCCTCACCGACCTCGACGCGAGACACCCCATCCAGCGAGGCGAGCGTCTCGCGAACAGCTTGCCGGGGCCCGTCGATCTCTGCCATCACGGAGACGCCCCCACCGACGACACCGAGCATCTTGTCCGCCGAATTTCGTGCGACGATCCTGCCCTGGTCTATGATCACCACATCGGAGCAGACGAGCTCGACCTCGCTGAGAATGTGCGTCGACAGGATGACCGTGCGATCGCGCCCGACCTCATCGAGGAGCTGCCGGAACAGCCGCACTTGCTCCGGGTCGAGCCCGACGGTCGGCTCGTCGAGGATCAGCACCGGCGGCTGGCTCAGAAGCGCGTCCGCGAGCCCCACCCTCTGGCGATAGCCTCGTGACAGCGTACCGATGATGCGCTTCCTGACGTCCGTCGTCCTCGTCGCCTCGAGCGCCTCGTCAACAAAGCGGCGACGCCGAGACCGCAGGACGCCCTTGAGCTGGGCTCGAAAGCGTAGATACTCGCCGACGCGCATATCCGGGTAGAGCGGCACGCCCTCGGGAAGGTAGCCGATCGATCGACGCACCGCGAGGCTGTCCGCACCGACATCGTGACCCGCGACGCACACGCGTCCGGAGTCGCCCGGCAGGAAGCCGGCCAGGACGCGCAGCGTGGTGGACTTGCCGGCGCCGTTGGGCCCCAGAAAGCCGAGGATCTGCCCCTCGCCCACCGAGAAGGAGATTCCGTGAAGCGCGCGCACGGGACCGTAGCTCTTCGACAGGTCCTCGACCTCGATCAGCAGTCGCTCTTGAGCCAACCTCGGTTCCTCCGGCCGGCCCGCCGCCAGGAGGCGACCGGAACGGCCCGCCAGGTCCTTCTGCTCCCGCGTTGCCCCCACCTTCTCATGGACGAGTGTCCGCAGGCCCCTGTTTCCTTCTTCTCCGTGAATCCGAGCGGTCGGCCGGATCAGTAGGCGCGACGCTCTCGCGACGACGGTATGCTCTCCGCCTCCCGGTACTTGGTCACGGTGCGACGGGAAATGCTGATCCCGGACTCCTTGAGCTTCTCGACGATACTGATGTCGCTCATGGGGCTCTTCTTGTCTTCCGCCGCGATCAGGTCCTTGATGCGCTGGATCACCGATCCACGAGCCTCTACGTTGCCATCGGACTTGGTGGCGCCACCCGTGAAGAAGAACTTCATCGGATAGATCCCGCGAGGCGTCTGCATGTACTTGTCGTGGATCGCTCGACTGACGGTGGAGACATGGACCCCGAGGATCTCGGCGACATCCGCCATCTTCAGCGGGCGCAGACGGGAGATGCCCTCGTCGAGGAAGCTCGACTGGATGTCGACGATCTCCCGCGAGATGCGGTTAAGCGTCGACTGACGCTGACGGATGGCAGCCATCAACCACTCCGCGCTGTCCATCTTCTTCTTCAGATACTTCTTCACCTCGGGGTTCTTGCGAGACTCCCTGTACAGCGTCCGGTAATGAGAGTTGATCCGCAGGCGTGGCAGGTACTCGTTCTCGACGCGCACCTCGTACTTGCCCTGGACCTCCTCGACGATGACGTCGGGCTTCACGTAGCGAGGGAACTCATCGCCGAAGAGCTTCCCCGGAATCGGGTTGAGGCTGGCGATGTTCTCCATGGCATCCTTGACCGCCTCGATGTCGACGCCGATCGTTCGTGCGATCTTCGGTAGACGGTTGTGTCCGAGGTCGCCGAGATGATCACGAATGATGCGCTCCTCGAACGGATACTCCTGCTTGTCACGACGCAGCTGCAGGAGGAGGCACTCCTCGAGGCCCCTTCCGCCAACTCCGGGAGGCTCGAGCCCCTGGACGAGCCCGAGCGCGATCTGCAGGAGGACGAGCGACGGGCTCGGGTACCGCCCCTCCCGGATGTCCTCTAACGAGTACATCAAGTAGCCCCGGCCGTCGATGTTGTAGATGATCTCTTCCGCGAGGGCCCGGACCTTGGCGATGCTCGCGGGGTCGAGGGGCAGCTCGACCCCGGGCTTTTCCCCGTCGGGTTCCGCCGTCGCCGGCTCGACGCTCCCGTCGATGAGGCCAAACTCGAGAGTCCGGGCCGCGGACGCCTGAATCTCGTCGTCGCCCAGAAGGTGAAGCGAATTCTCGAGGTGCTCCTGCAGGCTCGGCCGACGCCCCTCCGTGTTCGACAGCGCCTCGAGCTTCTCGTCCTTCTCGCCGCGGTAGCTCGACGCCCTGCGCGAGGCCGCGAACTCCTCCCGCGAGTACTGGTCCCACCGCTCGACGCGCTGGTCGAAGGAGTCATCGGAGGATTCCGCGGTCGCCGACTCCCCACTCGTCGAGGTGGCGCCAGCGCCTTCGTCCGCACCGACGTCCAGTGCGCGCGGCTCCTCGACCTCCAGCGTCTCGTTCTCCTGCAGCTCGTTGTCGACCCGCTCCTCGAGGTCGAGGGAGTTCATGCAGAGAATCTCCATCGACATGTACATCTGCGGCGAAAGCGTCTGAGTCTGCTTCAGCGCTTGATGCTGGGAGAGACCGAGTTCCATCCGCATGGCGGGGGCTTCTTCCGAAAGCGGATCGCTGACCAAGACCGTCAAAAACCGAGACATAGTATAGAGCCTCGGCAACATAAAGTCAAACCCGCAAATCCAGCAAACCCTTGCTTGTAAACCACTTAGAGCGCCGCCGGGAGCCGCGATGCAAATCTCTAACCTTCGCGCTCGCAAGGCGTTCCGCCGTCCCTGCCGCCAGTTGCGGAACGCCGCACGAGCCCCTGCAGAACCAGCCCGACGATGAGACACAGAGGTGCGAAGAGGTGGCCGAAATCGCTGTAGAATGAACCGGCCCGTCCCGGCCGCAGTTCGCGCGTGAAACGGCCCTCGCCAAAGATCTCGCCACCCGTGTGCCACTCTCCCGTGACGTCGACGACACCGGAAGGCCCGACGTTCGTACAGCGTACGACGGGCACGCGAGACTCCACCGCCCGCAGAATGAACACCGAAAGGTGCTGTGGGATATGCGCGGTACGACCGTACCAGTAGTCTTCGGTGATGTTGACGAGAAAGTCGGTCTCGATCGACGTTTCCCGCACGTAATCCGGAATCACCGCCTCGTAGCAGATGAGGTTGCGAAAGGTGTGGCCCGCGAGCTTCATCGGTGGATTCCGGTTCCCGAGGTCGAGCCGACCGACGAACGGAAACGCCTGCTCGAGGGCCCCCCGCAGTGAGTCCGGCAGGCAGTCGACGAAGGGCATCGACTCTCCGAAGGGGACCGGTCTGTTCTTCTTGTAAAATTCGACACCGTCGTCGGCGCGACAGTACGCGGCGACATTGTATCTCTCCGAGACCTCGATCCGCCGACCACGCCCACCGTCGGCCTCCGTCTCGACGAGGACGACCGCCGCCGCGCCGATCAGCAGCGGCACCTCGAAGTCGTCGCGGATTCTCACGTCCCGATCAGAATCGAGCGACCGCCTGTGACGCCACCACCGGTCGTGTCCGGGGGTCAGGTCGAACTCGTAGGAATCCGCCGACTCGGGCCAGACGATCAGATCGAGGTCCGGATGTCTGGACAGCAGCTCCTTCGTCCAGCGGACGTACAGCTCCTCGCCGCGCACGTCGCGCTCGTCCGTCGGGATGCTACCGTGGACCAGCCCGACCTCGAGCTGCGGCCGTCCGTCGTGGTACTCGCGCAGCCCATCGAGGCGGATCGCTCCGTAGGCGAGAGCCAGCGCGACGCCGCCGACCCCGACGAGCAACGTCCGCCAGGCGACGGCACGGTGCTCGATACCGTGGAGATAGATCCGGTAGATCGCGAAGTTGACGAGAAGGACGAGCCCGGTCAGCCCGCTGGCTCCGACGACGTCGGCGCACTGCAGGAGCCAGTCGCGTGCGTAGAGCGCGCCGCCGACATGCCAGGGCCAGATGCGCGGAAAGAAGTGCTCGAGCCCTATCCAGAGGGGGATCACCCACAAGACCTGACCGGACCGCCGGCAACGACCGAGCGCCAGCCCCAGCAGCGCCCACGGAATCGTCGAGTAGCTCACCCACGAGGCGAAGAGGAGAGACGAGAGCAAGGGGTCGATGCCGGTAAACTTGCGGATTGCGAATAGAATCCAGATGAAGCCGGCAGACTCGAGCGTCATCCCGGCAATCCAGCCCACGAAGAAGCCCCGCCGCACGCCGACCCCCTGCGCGGCCAGGATGAGAGGCACGAAGGCAAACCAGATCAGATGGTCAAGGTGGTAGCGGTCACCGTAGAGCGGAAACGCCAGGACGAGCAGACTTCCGGAAAGAGCTGCGAGAAGGGCTCGCGAGCGCCGCCACTGTCGCGGATAACGACCGTCGAACTCGGTCGATTCCACGGACGATGCCTCGGATAAGCCGGACGATTCGGTCGCTGTGGACATGAGGTGCGCCATCATGCCTTCTGGATCTCTCGCATCAAGGGGAGGGGACGCATCGTGACCTTGATTTCGGGTCGCGACCGGGGTAAGACCGCAGCCATGAGGTTGTCGACGCTCCGCGTTCCAGCGTGCTTTCTGCTCGTCGGACTCCCCACCTTCAACGTCTGCTCGCAGGACGAGCTCGAGCCGAGGCCCACCCAGGAGTCGGTGTCGCCGTCCGACGAGACGCCCGGCGAAGAGGGTGATTCGGCCGAGCACGGCGACGAGCCCTTCACGCTCTTTCCCTTCTTCACGAACTCTCGCGACCCTGGCGACGGCTCGGAATACTACCAGGCGTTCGGACTGTATCATCGCTGGCGCGATCCGGGTCCTGGCGGCAACGTCGACGAGCTCACGATCGCCTTTCCAGCCTACGTGGAGCACAACGAGGACGGCCAGTTCCTGAAGACCTTGTTGCCGTTCTACTGGTCGTGGGGAAATCGCAGTGAGTTCATGTCCATCGGCTTCCCGCTCTACTGGCGCGAACACACTCAGCTGGACGAGACGGGCCCGGGCGACGGCTATACCGTATTCGCTCCGTTTTATTTCCACGTCTACTCATCGACCGACACCGATCGGTTTTTTGTCCCGCTGTACGGCTACCGCTCGTTCCCCGGCGAAGAACAGCACTCCGTGCTCGGTCCGCTCTACGTCTACCAACGCTTCGAGGACGTCCGGGGAGAGAAGAGCGGCTCGGCACACAGCTTTGCATGGCCCCTGATGACCTTCGAGAGTCGCGAGGACGACTTCACGTACCGGGTCCTGCCGCTCTTCTCCGTCTCGGAGACGGGCTCCGACTCGAACCTCCTCGTCACACCGTTCTACTACGAGAGTTCCGACACCGGGGGCGAGTTCCGGTACGTGTTTCCGTTCATCTCGAGCACGACGAAGCCGGGCGAGACAACGAATCGCTACGGCATGGGGCTCTACACGCGTGAACGCGCACACGACGCCGACGGCACCCTGCTGCGCTCGCGCGACGACGCGCTCTGGGGGGCCGTTTCCTTCCAGCGCGACGTTCGCGCCGGGATGACCCACGAACGCATGCTGCCTCTCGCCTACTGGCACACCGAGAAGCCAGACAGTTCCGACACGCTCTACGGCCCCTTCTACTTCTCGCACACGTCGATCGATAGCGGCGACAATCGCTGGTCACTCGACCTGCTGCTCGGCAACCTCTACGTCTCGAGCCGGGTCGAAGGTCCTCCCGAATCCGCAGTGACCCCGGCGTCCGTGACGACAGGAACACCCGGCGGTCCGACGGCGACGAAGGAAGTGGCCCGGACGCTGGTTGCACCCGGACCGGACCGTGACGGCGACCGGTCCCTCTACCCGGCCCACGTCGAACGATCGGTCGAGAAGGGTATCCTCTGGCCGATGATCCGCTGGCACCGAAACGAGCTCGGCCATTCCAGTCGCTGGTTCGCTCCGTTCTACTTCGACGACGAGACCGACTCGTCGAGCTCGGTCGCGGTCTTTCCGCTCGCGTACACACAAGAAGACCAGGGAGCCTACGAGCTCAGCTTCTTTCGCTACTTCTTCCTCTGGAACAGCGAACGCTGGGCGACGGGAACGCGTCTGAGCATCGGCCAGCTACTCTTCGACTGGACGAGCGAGGATACGCGCGATCGCGACGAGATCAGCATCCTCCATCCCCTCTTCGAGGGCTACCGGTCGTCGACCGGCTACGGCTATCACCTGCTGCAGATCATCGCCGGAAACGACAACGTCGAGGGAGGCGACCACGACACGACACTCCGCCTCTTCCCGTTCTTCTGGTACGGCTACAGTGACCGACAGGACACCGACGGAGAGTGGGCCCGCCAGAACGAGCACTTCTACCTGCTCCCGTTCTACGGTTTCGAGTCGACTCCGACACGCGTCGACTACTACGCGATCTATCCTCTCCTGCACGTCGCGGAAACGACGGACAGCTTCCAGGCAGAGTTCTGGCCCCTGTTCTTCTGGCAAGATCGATCGACCCTGCAGGCCCTTCGTATCTGGCCGTTCCACTCGTCGGAAGCGGGGGAATCCGCCGACGAAAGATGGTGGGTCGACTGGATGTTTCTGTCGAAGTACGCGTTCAGTCCGGGTCGGTTCTCATACCGTCTCGATCCGTTCCTCTACTCCTACGAGCGCGATGATGACGAGAACACATCGCGTCTTGATGTGCTCTTCGGGCTCTACCAAAAGGAGACCGCGGGCGAGGAGACCCGCCACACTCTCTTCTGGTTCCTGTCGTTCTAACCCTCCCCGCGTAACGCTCGCAGCAGCCGGCCCGCTTCTCTCATGCCCATGGCGCGCGCGAGAAGGAAGTACAGCGTCGCTCCGGCACCGATGACGAGTGCCAGTCCCACTCCGAGCCATGGTCGGCCCGCGTCGGCATCGAGCAGCCGCCCGGCGCCCCATACCGCCCCTCCCATCACCGAGGAAGCGAGCAGCGATCTCCCGGCTGTCGCGAAGACCGGCGCATATCGCACCCCCTCGACCTTGCGACGCAGGAAAACCGCAAGCAGCGTCGCCTGTACGATCGCCGAGAGCGACGAGGCGAGCGCGATACCTGCGTACCCGAGCGACCCGGCGGACAGGCCCCACGCGAGCCCGACGTTGACGAGGAGATTCAGCGCCGCGATCCGCACTGGCGTCCGCACATCCTTGATCGCATAGAAGCCCGACACGAGCCCACGACTCGCACCGACGAAGACGAGCCCGAGAACGTGGTACTGGAACACCGTGGCTGTCAGGCGAAGCGACTCCGTGTCGAATTCGCCGCTGCGAAAAAGAAGTGCGAGCACCTCCTCGCGCAACACGAAGAGACCGATCGCGCTCGGAATCGTGATGAACAGAGCGAGACGGATCACCTCCTCGAGTGTCGAGACGTAGCCTCTCCAGTCCTTGTCGGCGGCCCGGCGCGACAGCGCCGTCAGGCTGACCGTGTTCAGCGCGAACACGAATACACCGAGCACGACCTCCATGACTCGGCTGGAGTATCCGAGTGCTGCCACGTACCCGCTTGCAAGCCGCGCCGCGAGCAGCAGGCTGACGACGATGTTGATCTGGTAGATCCCTGCCCCGAACGTCGCGGGCCCGAGAAGACGGAGCATCTCTCGAACGCCGCGGTGGTCGAAGGGCCTTCGCAACCTCGGTCGCACACCGAGCCTCCACACGAAGGGCACAAGAAGGAGGAACTGGATCAACCCGCCCGCGAGCACTGCCGCCGCGAAGGCCCAGACCTCCCGACCCGGTGCGAGAAACGGAACGACACACCACGCAGTGACCACGAAGACCAGGTTGAAAATCGCCGGCGCCAGGGCCGGCGTCGTGAACCTGCCATGAGCGTGGAGTATCCCCTGAAGGGCCGCCGCGAGCCCGACCAGGGGCAGGTACCAGAAGAGCACGTGGATCAGCTCGATCGTCAGATCTACCGTCGCCTTCTCGGCGATCAACCCGTGTTCGAAGAGAATCGAGAGGATGTGCCCCGAGCAGAGCACTCCCACGATCGTGACGACGAGTACGAGCCCGAGCCAGAACGTCAGGTACTTCTCCGCGACGACGCGCATCTCGAAGCGATTATCACTGCGTGCATAGCGCGTGAACACCGGCACGATGGCGCTCGAGACGGCCCCCTCTGCGACAAGGGTGCGAAGCGCGCTCGGAATCATGAACGCGATCTGAAAGGCGTCGGCCGCGATGTGTGTGCCGAGGAAGTGCGCCTTCGTCGACTCACGCACGAGTCCGAAGATGCGGCTCAGCATCGTCAGGAGCCCGACGGTGAACACGCTGCGCAAGCTCGGCCCCCCGGACGTGGCCGGGGCGGTTTCTTTCACTTCTTTCGATCCCGGCATTCCGGAGCCGGACTGCTATCAGTCGCTCTTCGAAAAGGCAACGGCGCGCAACAGCGCGCGCACCTTGCATGGATCCTTCTCTCCCGGTCGCACCTCGACACCGCTGGACACATCGACCACCTCCGGTCGCACGCATTCCAGCGCGTCGGCGATGTTGTCCGGGCCGAGCCCACCGGCGAGAATAATCGGACGCCGCTCGTTAGCAGCTCGCGCAAGCCCCCAGTCGAAAGTCGCGCCGGTTCCGCCGGCCGCGCCCTCGCGGTATGTGTCGAGCAGCACCCGAGTGGCGGCCGGATAGCGATCGACGTCCGAGACATCGAAGCCGTCACCGACACGCAGTGCCTTCCAGACCTCCGAAGCACGCACCTCGGCGACGTAGCCCGGCGTCTCCGCGCCGTGAAGCTGGGCCACGTCGAGAGCGGCCGACTCCACCACTCGCTGCAGCTCCGCTCGCGGCCAGTCGACAAAGACACCGACCGCGAGAAACTCCCGAGAACTCGACCCGCGAATCGCGGCGATCAGCTCCGCAGCGTCGTCCGGCGCTATGAACCGAGGGGAAGGGCTGTGAAAGATGAAGCCCAGCGCCCACGCGCCCTCATCGAGTGCCACCAGCGCGTCCTCGAGGCGGCAGATGCCGCAGACCTTGACACGAACGCCTCTCCCCTGACGATCAGCCGGCACCATCAGTCAGCTCCCTCAGTGCCGCTCCGGGGTCCTCGGCGCGCATCAGGCTCTCGCCGATCAGAAACGCGTCGACGCCCCACTCTCGCATCCTGTCGAGTTCGGAGCGCTCGGAAAACCCGCTCTCACTGACCACCAGGGAGCCCTCCGGAAGCGCGGAGATGGCCGTACGCGTCGTCTCGAGCGAAACGTCGAATGTCCGTAAGTCCCGATTGTTGATGCCCACGACACGCGGCGAGCATCGCCACACGCGGCGAGCCTCCTGGACGTCGTGCACCTCCCAGAGGACGTCCATGTCGAGACTCGTCGCCACTTCACCAAGCGCGCCGAGGCTGTCGTCGTCCAGAGCGGCGAGAATCAGCAGGATCGCGTCGGCCCCTGCGGCCCGCGCCTCGTAGACCTGGTAGGGGTCAACGACGAAGTCCTTGCGCAGAAGTGGCACGCTGACATCTGCACGGATCGCCCCGAGAAACTCGAGACTCCCCTGGAAGTAGCGCTCGTCCGTGAGCACGGAGATCGCCGCGGCGCCGCCTTCCTGGTAGGCACGCGCGATGGCGACCGGATCGAAGTCCTCCCGGATGACCCCCTTCGACGGTGACGCCTTCTTGACCTCGGCGATGACCCTCGGGCGATCGCCAACACCGGTCAGGGACTCCGCGAATCCACGCACGGGCGGCGACGACGCGGCAGCCCTCTCGACCTCCGCGATCGACCGAACGCGCTTGCGCCTCACCACCTCCTCTCGCTTGGTCTCGATGATCTCCTCGAGGATGCTCAACCCGTCCTCCTCAGATCGTCAAGAACCCGCCCAGCGCCGCCGCCGTCGATCGACTCTCCTGCAATCCGCGCGCCCTCCAGGAGGTCGGAGGCCTTGCCGGAGACCACGAGTGCGACCGCTGCGTTGAGGATCACCGCATCGCGATGCGGCCCCGGCTCACCATCGAGGATCTTCTCGATGATCGCGGCGTTCGTCGACGCGTCTCCGCCACTCAACGACGACAGCGGCGAGCGACCGAGCCCGGCGTCCTCGGGCAGGATCTCGAGCTCACGCTCTCCGTTCTCGTCGACGGCGAAAACTCGCGTCGCGCCCGCGATGCTCGCCTCGTCGAGTCCGCCCTCACCGTGGAGCACCCAGACGCGCTCGCTCCCGAGCTGGCGCAGAACGCGCCCCATCGTCTCACGGACGGCGGGATCGAAGACACCGATCATCTGCCGGGTAACGCCCGCCGGGTTCGTCATCGGTCCGAGGATGTTGAACACGGTCCGAAGCTTCAGCTGCTGGCGCGAGGGACCGACGAAGCGCATCGCAGGGTGATACCGCGGCGCGAAGAGGAACCCGAAGCCGATGGTCTCGATCGAGCTCCTGACCGCCTCCGGCTCGAGGTCCAGGGGCACCCCCAGCGCCTCGAGTACGTCCGCGCTGCCGCACTGGCTCGAAGCCGAACGATTGCCGTGCTTGGCGACCGGCACGCCGGCACCCGCCACCACGAGAGCGGCCGTCGTCGAGATGTTGAAGGTGCCGGAGCCGTCGCCGCCGGTGCCGCAGAGATCGACGAGCCCATCGCGATCCGACTCGACTCGCACAGACGCCGCCCGCATCCCCTCGACCAGTCCGGTGATCTCCTCGACACTCTCTCCACGCACGCGTAACGCCATCAAGAACGCGCCGATCTGCGCCTCGGAGGCCTTGCCGGAGAGCAGAATCCCCATGGCCTCACGAGCCTCGTCACGACTCAACGTCTCCCCACCGGCCAGGCGGCCGAGGCAGGCCTGAAAAGTCTCTCCACCCACCTTGCTGCTGTCGCTCAACTGCCGATCTCTCCGCACTCGTGGAGGAAGTTCCCGAGCAAACGCTTGCCGACGAGCTCCTTGGCGTCGACGCTCCCCGTCCCGCCTCGCACGGTCAGGATCGACTCGGGGTGAAACTGCACGCCGAACGTCGGGTGCTCCCGGTGCCGCATACCCATGACAATGCCATCTTCGGTCCTCGCAGTCACGTCGAGAACGTCGGGCAGGCCTCGAAGCTCGACAACAAGCGAGTGGTATCGCCCGGCGAGGAAGGGGCTCGGAAGACCGGTGTAGATCGCGCTGTCATCGTGCTTCACCGGGCTCGACTTGCCGTGAAGAGGGGGCACCCGTCCGATGCGCCCGCCAAAAGCCACGCCGATCGACTGGTGACCGAGACACACGCCGAGGATCGGAAAGCGGCCGCTGCAGTGACGGATCGCGTCGACGGAGACGCCCCCGTCCTCCGGACGTCCCGGACCGGGCGAGACGATCATGCCGCTCGGCGCGAGCTCGGCGATCTCGTCCACGTCCAGCTCGTCGTTTCGAAAAACCCGCGGATCAGCGCCGAGTTCGCCGACAAACTGCACGAGGTTGTAGGTGAACGAGTCGTAGTTGTCGATCACCAGAATCAAGGCGCACCCCCCTTCGGGCCGCTGCCACCGACGGACGCCAGTCTCGCCTCGGCGCGGCGCAGCGCATCGTAGAGCGCCGAGGCCTTGTGAATCGTCTCGAAGTACTCGTTCTCGGGCACCGAGTCCGCGACAATTCCGGCGCCGGCCTGAATCGTCGCGACACCCTTGTGGATCTGCAGCGTGCGAATCGCGATGCAGGTGTCGAGGTTGCCGGCGAAATCGATGTAGCCGACGGCACCGGCGTAGGTTCCGCGACGCGTCGGCTCGAACTCGTCGATGAGCTCCATGGCACGGATCTTCGGCGCGCCGGAAACGGTTCCCGCCGGAAAGCCCGCGCGGAAAGCATCGATCGCCGAGTGCTCGTCGCCGAGCTCCCCCTCGACCTCGCTGACGATGTGCATCACGTGTGAGTAGCGCTCGACCTCCTCCAGCTGCGACACCTCCACGGTGCCGAACTTCGAGACGCGGCCGACGTCGTTGCGGCCGAGATCAACCAGCATGCGATGCTCGGCGAGCTCCTTCTCATCCGCGAGGAGCTCCTTCTCGAGCGCAAGATCCTCCTCACTGCTCTTGCCTCGACGGCGAGTGCCGGCGATCGGACGCACGAGCGCGCGCCGCCCCTCGGTGCGCACCATGATCTCGGGCGAAGACCCGATGAGGGAGGTGTCCTTCCACTCCAGGTAGAAGAGATACGGCGACGGATTGAGCGCGCGCAGACAGCGGTATACCTCGAAAGAATCGACCTCGACGTTCTTCTGGAATCGCTGCGAAAGCACGACCTGGAAGATATCCCCCGCGAAGATCCTCTCACGAGCCCGAACAACGGCAGCTTCGAAGAACTCGCGCTCGCAGTTGGACTTCATCCCGTCCGCTATGCTCTCCGTGGGAAGCGGATCCATGCGGTGGAACACGTCTTCGCCGCTCGTCAGCGTCGACAGAGACGACTCGAGGTCCTCGATGCGGTGAATGGCATCGTCGTACGAGTCCCTCAACGCCCGGCTGTCGCTGCCCGGCCGCACGTGCGAGTTGGCAATCAGGAACACCCGGTGCTTGGCGTGGTCGAAGGCGACGAGCGTGTCGTGAAAGCGCATCTCCGCGTCGGGCAGGCCGGTCTCCCGCTCGTGTCGATCGGGAATACGCTCGATGTAGCGGATCGTGTCGTAGCCCATGTAGCCGACCGCGCCACCGGTCAAAGGCGGGAGCCCCTCGACGTTTGCCGATCGGTACGGCTCGAGCGTTCGCTCGAGGACATCGAAGAAATTGTCTTCGACCACCTCGACGCCATCTCGACCACGATCAATCGTGACGCGATCACCCGTCGCCGACAGCGTCAGGTACGGACCGCGCCCGAGAAACGAGTACCGGCCGATGTGCTAGCCGCCCTCGACGCTCTCGAACAGCAACGCCGGCACATCGGCCCTGCGCACGCGCAGGAAGGCCATCACGGGCGTCAACGTGTCCGCCGAAAGCTCCCGGTAAACGGGCACCAGCGTCGCGTCGCGCGCGTGGTTCTCGAACTCGGAAAAACGCATCACGGTCCTCCGGGCGCTCGCGGCACCCTGACGCGACCGTCACCCCGATCGCGCGTCACGAAAAAAACCCTCCCGACCGGTACGTGTACGCGGTCGGGAGGGTGGAGATTCTCTCCCAGTCCGCTACGAGATCCACCACCCGGTGACTACGGAGCCCGAGCTGCGGGCCAGAGGGCGCGCGCACTCGTTCTCGCGACCGGGATTGACGGGACTCGTGCTGGGCATGAACTCTTGCGTTTCAGTAAGGGACAGATTTGAAGTATAGAGGTCGCAGTCGCGGCAAGTCAAGCCACGGGCGACGCTTCCCCATGAGGGAGACATGCTCTTGGATTCTCACTCGACGCTCCCGGCCCTGTTCGTCGCCGGCGCCGGCCTGGATCTCCTCGTCGCGCTCCTGACGCTCCTCGTCCTCCCGGTGAACGGTGACTCCGGTGAACGTCCCCGACGCGTCACCGGAAGACATCTCCAGCGAGCAGCTCTGCTGACAGCTTCGTGCTTCACGCTGCGTGTGATGATCTTCTTCGGTCTCGGACTCGATCTCTTCGGCGTCATCCACATGGTGTTTCTCGGACTCTGCGCGACGATTCCGATCACCTCCACCGTGATTCTGGCGCTGAGCCTCATGCCCGCAGGCGTGCGCTGTACACGCCGCGTCTCCGGTGTGACGCTCGCGGCACTCGTCGTCGGGCTGCTGCCGGCGCCGGTCGGGATCTGGGCCTACGCCTTCGAACCGTACCGACTGGAGGTCGAACAGGCGAGCTTCGAGCTGCCCGCGGAGCGCGCCGGTGGCAGCCCGCTCCGCCTCGGCGTGCTCGCCGATGTACAGACAGGCCGCGTCACCGAACACGAACACAGGGCGGTCGAGAGCCTCCTCGCTCTCGAGCCGGACATCGTCGTGCTGGCCGGAGACCTCTTCCAGGGCAGCGCACGAGAGCTCGAGCGCGAGCTTCCCGCGCTGCGCGAGCTCCTCGCCCGCCTGGAGGCGCCGGGCGGTGTCTTCATCGTGCTCGGCAACTGCGATCCCGGCGAAGTCGACATCCTTCGTCTCATCGAAGGAACCGGCGTCCGCCTCCTCGTCAACGAGACCGCGACGGTCGAGATCCACGGACGCCGCGTGACGATCGCCGGGCTCGCCATGGGCACAGGCGGACACGAGGAGGGCCGGATCGTCGCCGAGCTCGAGACCGACCCGCGCAAGGATGACATCCGGGTCCTCGTCTCGCACTACCCGGACGCGGTACTGCGACTGAACTCACCCTCCCGTGTCGATCTCGTCATCGCGGGACATACCCACGGCGGCCAGATCGTCGTGCCGTTCCTGGGGCCCGTGCTGACCATGAGCTCGGTGCCGCGGCGCGTCGCCGGAGGAGGGCTTCACGAGATCGACGGACGGAGGATCTACGTCAGCCGGGGCGTGGGGATGGAACGCGGGCAAGCGCCGCCGATCCGGTTTCTCTGCGCGCCGGAGGTTTCGATCGTCCATCTGCGCTGAGCGGTCGTCCCGTTCCCCGGTTCCGGTTCCGGGTCGGGCAGTAGATTCCCGTCGCCTGCCGTCTCCGTCCTCCTTTCTGCTCGTTCCTGTGCGCGCCTGCGGTGTCGCTCCGTCCTCCCCGGCTCGCTGCGGGTCCGCCTTCAACCCGACGACGTCACCCCGGACTTCCCCACGAACTCTCGCAGACAGCGTCCGGTGTGTGACTCCTCGCGCTCGTCCACGAGCCCGGCGACCGAGCCCTCGTAGAGCAGCTCTCCGCCCGCGTCCCCGCCCTCCGGCCCGAGGTCGATCACCCAGTCAGCACCCGCGATGACCTCGAGGTTGTGCTCGATCACGACCACCGCGTGCCCGGCCCGCGACAGCTCACGCAGAACCTCGACGAGGCGTGACACGTCTTGCATGTGAAGTCCCGTCGTCGGCTCGTCGAAGAGATACAGACACTTGCCGCGCGCGGTCTTGGCGATCTCGACGGCGAGCTTGACCCGCTGTGCCTCCCCCCCGGAGAGCGTCGTCGACGGCTGGCCGAGCGTCAGGTAGCCGAGCCCGAGCGCGTCGAGCGCGCGCAACGGTCGCGTCAGCTCTCGAAATGCGTCGAAGAAGTCGAGGGCATCCTCGACGCTCATGTCCAGAATGTCTGCGATCGTCCTGCCGCGGTACGTGACCTCGAGAGTCTCGGGGTTGAAACGACGACCGCCACAAACCTCGCAATCGACGGCCATGTCGGGAAGAAAGCTCATCTCGAGCCGCGTGCGACCCTGTCCGGAACACGCGTCGCAGCGACCGCCGGCAACGTTGAACGAGAAACGCCGCGCGTCAAACCCACGGGTCTTCGCGTCAGGAAGAGCGGCGAAGATATCCCGGATGCGCTTCCAGAATCCGACGTAGGTTGCCGGAGTCGAACGTGGGGTCCGGCCGATGGGCAGCTGGTCGACCTCACGCAGGAGATCGAGCTGCTGGAGTCCCTCCACGGATCGCACACCGCTGCGGAGCTTGCGGACCCCGCGAAAGCACCGGCTCACCGACTCCTCGAGAACGTCGCGCACGAGCGTCGACTTTCCCGCGCCCGAGACGCCGGTGACCACCGTCACCGCGCCGAAGGGAATCCGGACATCGATCTCCTTCAGGTTATGCAGCGTCGCTCCCCTGATCTCGATCGACGGCTCGCCGACAAAATCTGCATCCGCGAGCGCGAACCGGCGATCGTCCCGATCCCGAAAATAGCTGCCCGTCGCCGATGCGTCACAGGCGATAACATCATCGATCGTCCCCTGCACGACGACCTGACCACCGTGACGCCCGGGACCGGGTCCCATGTCGAGAATCTCGTCCGCAGCCTCGATCGTCGCGTCATCGTGCTCGATCACGAGGACGCTGTTTCCCTGGTCGCGCAGCCGCCGCAGCGTGCCGAGCAGCTTCTCGTTGTCGCGCGGATGAAGGCCGATCGTCGGTTCGTCCAGAATGTAGCACGCGCCGCGCAGGCTCGATCCCAGCTGCGCGGCCAGCCGAATCCGCTGTGCCTCGCCGCCGGAGAGCGTGTTCGCCGCGCGGCCGAGCGTCAGGTAGTGCAGCCCGACGTCGTCGAGAAAGGCCAGCCGGGAAAGAATCTCGTCAACGATCGGCTCGACGACCGCGCGTCGACGCGGATCGAAGTCGACCGGCGCGTGCTGCGCGCGAAGCTCGCGCACCGTCATCTTCCCCATCTCGCCAAGCGTCCTGCCTCCGACGCGGATCGCTCCCCAGCGTGACTGGATTCGCGATCCATCACACGCGGCGCAGAGCGTCTCTCGACCGGTGTCGGAGAGGAAATACTCACGGTCCTCCTCGTCGAGTTCAGCGAGCGTTTCGCGCACGAGCGGCAGCAGACCGCCGAAGCCGTCGCGATCACCCTCGAGCAGCACGCTGACGGCCCGCTTCCCCCACTCCGACAGAGCGCGACCGTCCTTCGGCAACGACCTCACCCCCTTCACCGCGCGCAGGAATCGCGTGCGCGTGCCCCGCGAAAAGGGCCAGTCATCCAGGAAGCGCAGCGGTCCGTCCTTGCGCGCCTCGATCCCTGCCTCCCAGTTCTCGATGAGCCGGTAAGGGTCAGGGTCGAGTGTGGCGCCGTAACCCTTGCACTCGGGACACGCCCCGTGCCGGGAGTGGAAGCTGAAGTTGCGGGGATCAGGCTCCTCGAAGTCGCTGTCGCAGGACGGACAAGAGCGGTGCCGGTTGAAGAGCGTCTCCTCGCCGCCAGCAGCAACGAAGATCACGACGCCCTTGCCGATCTCGAGCGCCCTCGAGACGCAGAGATCCGGCGCCCCGTCATCGACGGCGTCGTGCCCGGCATCGAAACGCCCGACGACCACGTCGATGTCGTGAGCACGATGACGCGCGAGCCGCACCTCCTCGTCGCCGGGTATCTCGACCCACTCCCCGTCGATGCGCGCCTCATGGCAACCCCTTCGAGAGAGGTCTGCAAGCACGCGGTTGTGGAAGCCCTTCTTGCCACGAATCACCGGTGCGAGCAGCACACCTCCCTTCGCCGCCAGCCGAGCGACCTCGTCACGGATCTCCTCGACGGGCCGCGGCCTGACGTCCACATCGCATTCGGGACATCGCTGCACACCGGTGCGGGTGAAGAGGAGCCGCAGGAAGTGGTAGACCTCGGTGACCGTGCCGACGGTCGACTTGCGACCACCAACCGTCGTGCGCTGCTCGATCGCGACCGACGGCGGGATTCCCTCGAGATGGTCGATGTCCGGACGATGCAGATCCTCGACAAACTGACGCGCGTACGGCGAGAGACAGTCGAGATAGCGTCGCTGGCCTTCGCTGAACACGATGTCGTAAAGCAGCGACGACTTGCCCGAGCCGCTGACCCCGGTGACGACGACGAAACGATTGCGCGGGATCTCGACGGTGAGATTGCGCAGGTTGTTCTCACGCGCGCCGACCGATGGCGGGGCAGCCCGCGGGGGAGATGGCGCTGGGGGTGCCCCGGCGCGCCGACCCCTCCCACGACCCCCTCGGCGCGCGCCGAGCGACGGGTTCCTCGTCGCGACCGTCTCCTCCCCACGCCGGGCTTCTCGCGACCGGCTGTCCCCGGCCCGCGGAGCGCCTCCAGACGCTTTCCGAGCAACCGGCCGGTGATCGATCGCGGTTCGGAGACGACCTCCTCGGGGGTTCCGCGGGCGACCACCCGGCCGCCCCCGTCGCCGCCTTCCGGCCCGAGGTCGATCAGATGATCCGCCTGCGCGAGCACATCGAGATGATGCTCGATGACGACGACCCCGTGCCCCCTGTCGATCAGCGTGCGCAGCACACCGACGAGACGCCGCACGTCATCGAGATGAAGGCCGGTGGTCGGCTCGTCCAGAAGGAAGAGCAGACGACCGGAGCGCTTCGCAGACATCACCTTCCCCGCGAGCTTCAGGCGCTGCGCCTCGCCACCGGAGAGAGTGTTGATCGGTTGGCCGAGCGCCAGGTACCCGAGCCCGAGCGAGTCCAGAAACCGCAGCTTCTCCGCAAGCTTCCGCTGCTGCTCGAAGAACTCGGCTCCTTCGCGAATCGTCATACCCAGGACGTCATCGATGCTCTTTCCGCGAAGGCGGACGCCGAGCACCGCGTCCCGAAAGCGCTTGCCGCCACAGGCATCGCAGGGCAAGGTGACATCGGACAGAAACTGCATCTCTACCTGCACCGCACCGGCGCCGCCGCACTCCTCGCAGCGCCCGCCCTCGACGTTGAACGAGAACGCACTCGCGTCCAGTCCCGCTTGCTCGGCCCCGGCAGTCGCAGCGAAGAGCTCGCGAATCACCTGGAAGGTCTTCGTGTACGTGACCGGGTTGCCCCGCGGAGTGCGGCCGATCGGCGACTGGTCGACGAGCACGATCTCGTCAACGAGCTCGAAGCCGTCCACCGAGTCGACGCTGATCTCTCCCTCGATCGGACGACCGCTGTGGCGCTGGGAGGCACGCCAGAGGACGTCGTGGATCAGCGTGCTCTTTCCCGATCCCGAGACGCCGCTGACGACGGTCAGCCCCTCCGTCGGCACGTCGACATCGACGCCACGGAGGTTGTTCTGACGCGCGCCCCGGATACGCAGACACCGATCCGCCGCCGTCTCGTGCCGCTCCCGGGGCAGCGGCATGCGCTCGCGACCCGACAGGAACGCGCCGGTCAGCGACCGCGGACTCGCACGGACCTCATCGACGCTTCCCTGCGCGACGATCGTGCCGCCGTCGACACCCGATCCCGGACCAAGGTCGAGGATGTTGTCTGCTGCCTGGAGGATATCGGGATCGTGCTCGACGACGACGACGGTGTTGCCACGGTCCCTCACCTGACGGAGGATCTCCAGCAGTCGCTCGTTGTCGCGGGCGTGAAGACCGATCGACGGCTCGTCGAGCACGAAGAGGGTGTCGACGAGCGAGGCTCCGAGCGCCGCCGTCAGGTTGACTCGCTCCCCCTCGCCACCCGAAAGGGTGCGCGTCAAGCGGTCGAGCGTCAGGTAGCCGAGGCCGACAGACTCGAGATAGCGCAAACGCGATGCGATCTCGTCGACGACGAGCCGCTCGGGGCGCTCGAGGTCACGAGCGAGAACGCCCTCGACGACCTTCAGGCTGTCACGAACCGGCAGCCGCCAGAAATCGGACAGCGTCTGACCGGCGACCCGGAAGCAGAGGGCCGCTGGCTTCAGCCTGGCGCCAAGGCACGACGGACAGAGGACGTAGCCCCGATAGCGGGCCAGCAACACACGCACATGCATACGGTACTTCTTCGCCTCGAGGCTGCGAAAGAAGCCGCGCACACCGTCCCAACCGTCATCGCCGCCCTCGAGAACGTAGCGCCGATGCTCCTCGGCAAGCTCCCCCCACGGCGAGTCGAGGTCCACACCTCGGCGCTTGCAGGCGGCGAAGCACTTGCGCAATCGGCCTCGACGGGACGGGCTCGTCCACGGTTTGACCGCGCCCTGCCGAATCGACCGGAGCGGATCCGGAATGACACGGTTCCAGTCGATCTCGATCACGCGACCGAAGCCACGACACTCCTCGCAGGCGCCGTGGGGCGTGTTGAACGAGAAGAGGCCGGGTGTCGGATCCGGCAGGGCCTCGTCGCATCGACCACAGCGCATTCCCTTCGTGAAGGACAGCTCCCCGCTCGAGTGAACGAGTCGAGCTCGGCCATGCCCGACGCGAAAGGCCTGCTCCACCGAGTCCGCGCGTCGCCGGCGGGACACGGTCGGTCCCGCGATTCGGTCGACGACGATCTCCAGTGTCGTGCCTTCACAGTCACGGTCCTCGAGCTGCCGGAGCCGTACGACATCACGACCCCGCAGAAAGCGCTGATAGCCCTGCGCCTCGAGCGCCCTCGCGATGATCCCGGACGACTCGAATCCGCCGAGCGCCACCGGCGCAACGACGAGCACCGGGAACCCGGTCGCCGGGATCTCCTCCAGGGCTCGCAGCACGGCCACGGTGTCCTCGGCCTTCACGGCCGTCCCACAGCTCGCACAGAAACCCTGCGAGCAGCGTGCGTAGAGCAGCTTGAGGTAGTCGTTGATGCCCGTCAGCGTACCGACCGTCGACCGCGAGGTCTTGATCGCGCCCGACTGGTCGATCGCCACGGCCGGCGGGACACCTTCGATCGAGTCGGCATCCGGTCGCGCGAGACGATCGAGAAACTGCCTCGTGTACGCGGAGAAGGTCTCCAGATACCGACGCTGCCCCTCGGCGTAGAGCGTATCGAACGCCAGCGACGACTTGCCCGAGCCGCTGACACCCGTGACGACGGTCAGCCTCCCGAGCGGCACGTCGAGATCGACGCTCCGCAAGTTGTTCTGGCGTACACCACGCAGGCGGATGACGGCGACGTCGGCGGACGGAGTTTCGGAAGCCATCGAACAGCTCGCTCTCGATCGGGAATGCTGGTCTCCGGAGCCGAGAGAATACGTCGGAGAAGAGCTTATTGAAACCTCACGCCGTCTGGCGAGGAGAGCTGGGCTTCGACGAATCTCTCCACATCCGCGAGGGACCGTGCCACCAGCACACGTGCTTCGTCGAGCCCCTCGATCGCGCCGCCTTCGCCGAGGAAGACGATCAGCGGCCTTCGGTACACGAGAGAGAGCTCGACCTCCGTTCGCGTACCGGCCCCTCCCGGCAGCGCGATGACGACGTCCGCGCTGAGCACGTTGATGTGGTTGCGGCTCAGCGGGTCACGGCCCTGGTCACCGCTCAGAGGCAGGTGCGTGCAAATCGGGATATCGATCCAGCGATTCGGATAGCCGGGCGGCGTACGGACCCCACCGGCATCGACCCGTCCCGGCAGCACACCGACCACGACGCCGCGACGATTCCGACGCGACGCGAATCCACGCGCGACGGACTCCATGACCCCACCGCCTCCTCCGCAGAGGAGGTGGCAGCCACGGTCGGCGATCCATGCGCCGAGCGGCTCGGCGAGACCGGGGTGCGCGGCACTCCCCGACCCCATGACGCCGATGAGCGGCTGACGCACGGCGTCTGGACTGCTATAGTCGTCGATCATGAGCGACTCCTCGGAGCTAGGACCCAATCACGTCTTCTGGGGCGGGATCATCCTCGAGTCGGCTCTCGTCGGCGTCGCGGCGATCATCGGTATCCTCGTCTTCGGCGAGGCCTTCCCTTTCACCCTGCGGATCGACGGACCAGGTCTGTGGCAGAGCCTCCTCGCGACCGCGCCGATCGTCGCCTACATGCTCTTCTCACTCTCACCCACGGCCGAGAGAATTCCGTCGCTGCGGCGCATCTACGACATCCTGAGGACCCTGCTGGGGCCCTCGCTCGCCGGATCGCGCGCCTGGCAGCTCATCCTCCTCGGCCTTGCGGCCGGCGTCGGCGAGGAGACTCTGTTCCGCGGCGTGCTGCAGCCGTGGGTGACCGAGCTGACCGCGTCACACTGGACCGCGATCCTCTCGACTTCGATCGTCTTCGGCCTGCTGCACGCGGTAACGCCGATGTACTTCGTCGTGGCGACGATGATCTCCCTCTACTTCGGCTGGGTCCTGGTGCAGACGGACAATCTGCTGGTTCCGATGCTGGCGCACGGGCTCTACGATGTCGTCGGTTTTCTGGTGCTGAGGAAGAGGTTTCGCGAGGAGGACGCGGGCACGGATCCGGAGACGAACAGAGAATCGGACCCGGAACGCGAACCGGATCGAGCTTCGAACCCGCAGACGGGACCCGCACAGGACTCGGGGCCCGCACAGGACTCGGGACCCGCACAGGACTCGGGGCCCGCACAGGACTCGGGGCCCGCACAGGACTCGGGGCCCG
>CAYMLL010000083.1:0-24580 GCA_964390645.1 uncultured Planctomycetia bacterium
CTGCGAAGGAAGGTGCGGGTCACGGTCTTGCTGCCCTCGCCGCCGCAAGAGTCGCACGCGTTGAAGCCGCCCTCGCACGCGGTGCACCTGACGATCTGGCGTGCGATCGGCTTGACGACCTCCTCGTAGTGCTCGTCATCGATGCGATCGACGGTGCGAGCGAGGCGCCGTAGCAGATCATCACGCGGCACGAAGGGCGTGGATCCCGGATCGTCCGGCGAGAGCTGAAACGCGGCGACGTAGTCCTTGCGCGCTTTCTTGTAGTCGCGCGACTTGTAGCTCGTGTCGCCACTCTTGACGAGCGTTTGCTGCTTGCGTGTCGCGGCGCTCTCCTGGCGCCTGAGGAGCTCCCTCGCGCGGACGTGCTGAAAGCGAGACGTGAGCTCCCTCAGCCGCGTGTAGCCGGATGCGAACTCCTTCCGACGCAGCTCGATCTTGGCAAGCCGAAACGCGGCATCGGGATAGCCCTCCTCGCCGGGGCCACGCTGGACGACCCTGCCGTAGCACCTGGCAGCCCAGCGCAGCTTGCCGGAGGACTCGCACCAGTCGCCGAGCTCGAGAAGCGCGCCTGTGTCCTTCGGATCGGTCTTCTCGAGACGCCTTCGAAACTCCGTCGCGGCATCGTCGGCGGGGGCGCCGATCAGGCCGAGGTACACGCAAATCCACGTCATCGAGAGGCTCCGAGGAATCAGGAGAGTCCTCAATACTGGCAGGAAACCCAACTGTCGACGAAGCGGAAAGGGCTGTCAACCTCTTCCAGGCAGCGGCCTGTCGACGCCGCCTTCGACCGGTCGAACCATGACGTGATCTTCCGGGATGAGGGAGAACGGCGTGACCTGGGGTCATGGCCCTGCTCCGTGTCACGAGTTCGCGTCGTGATCGAGCCCGGTGGGTCCCACGAGCGGGAGTCGGGATCCACCACGACGGCGATCCCGCATGGTGGGCGACGTTAGTCCGTGCCGAAAAGTCCCGAAAGTGATGACGTGGAGCTCCGTTCTCTCGATCAGCGCGGCACTGCCTCCGACGAAGCCGCTCGGATGATCGAGCCATGGCTGCGCAATCCGGTTATCTGGCCGACAGTCGATTCGAGAAGTGATCGAAGAACGTGCACCGACGACGACCTCCAAGGAACAACTCCCGGACGGGTTTTTCTCACGCGGATGTGACCCTGCCCCGTTCCCTGGTCCGCCATCATCGCCATGATCGCGGCCTGAAAACGGGTCGAGAAACGCCGGCCCGAAGCACCGTCCGGGCATACGTCGACGGCGGCGGCCGGCCTGAAGTTGACCGTGGTCTCGTATCGTCGTAGTCCTCCCCGGAAGAGGTAAGGGCTCCCCCGAGCCTCGCCGGGCGATGCGAACCGGCTCGTGTTGAGAACCCGTTCCATCGATACAAGCAGCTCGTCGGAGGCGGAACCGGAATTCGATCCATCGGGTCACCGGTCACGGCTCACAGGTCACCGAGGTCGGACTCGGGATGAACCTACTAGACCGAACGCTCGAGCTCGGAGCCGCACGACCGCACCCATCCACAACTGCCCGAGGGTCGGGTAGGATGGTCGCGTCTCGATCCACCACGCAACAACGCCCACGAGTGTAAGAAGATGCCGTCCATGCGCCGTGCCCGTTTCCACACAGCACTTCTGGTCCTGCTCGGATGCACGGGAGTGACCCGGCTGTCCGCCGCAGATCGTCCGAACATCCTCATCATCTTCACCGACGACCAGGGTTATGCGGACCTCGCCTGCTACGGCAACAAGAAGAACAAGACACCTCGTATGGACCGCCTGGCGGCGGAAGGAACCCGCTTCACCAGCTTCTACGCTCAGTCCGTCTGCGGGCCGTCACGCTCGGCGCTGTTGACCGGACGCTACCCGTTCCGCAGCAAGGGCTGGAGCATGCCGGCCAGCGAGATCACCTTCGCGGAGCTGATCCGCAAGACGGGATACCAGACAGCCTGCATCGGCAAGTGGGATGTCTCCAACCGCAAGCCCATCATCGATCGCATGCCCAACGCCCAGGGCTTCGATTACTACTTCGGCACGCTGGGGGCCAACGACGGCGGAGGCGTGTCCTTCCACGAGAACGATGAGCGGGCGGGCAAGACCCGCGACATGGGCAGCCTCACACGCCTCTACACCGACAAGGCCATCGACTTTCTCGAGAACAGACGCGACAGGGACAAGCCCTTCGTCCTCTACGTCGCTCACACGATGATGCACACGATCATCGATGCCTCGGAGCGCTTTCGCGGCAAGTCGGCCGGCGGACTGTACGGGGATGTGGTGGAGGAGTTCGACTTCGAGACGGGTCGACTCCTGGACGCGCTGGACAGGCAGGGACTGCGTGACAACACCCTGGTGATCTACACATCGGACAACGGCCCGTGGAACCAGCCGGCCTACACGAAGAAGAAGAAGGGCCACCCGAAGGGATCGATTTTCTGGGGCGAGGCCGGCCCGCTTCGAGACGGCAAGGGGTCCTGCTACGAGGCCGGGGTGCGCGTGCCCTGCATCGTACGGTGGCCCGGCAAAGTCCCCTCCGGCAAGGTCTCGGGCGCGATCTTCTCGACTCTCGACTTTCTGCCCACCTTCGCCCGCCTTGCCGGGTTCGAGGTCCCGGACGATCGGGTGGTGGACGGCGTCGACCAGGTCGATCTGCTCACGGGCAAGAGCCCCGAGGGCAATCGCCAGACCTTCCTCTACCGCAACAACGGAATCCGCCGGGGGAAATGGAAATACCTGCGAGCAAAGCACAACGTCTACGGCTACGCGCGGGACAGCAAGCGCGAACAGGTGGAGGAGCTCTACGACCTGGACGCCGACATCGGCGAGACGAAGAACCTCGCAGCCGAGCGTCCCGAGCTCATCTCCGAGCTGAAGCAGCTGATGGAGAAGATCGCGAGCAGAGAATGAAAAAAAATCTCATCGGTTCTTGCGCCGCGGTGCTGCTCGTCCTGGGCGCCTCTACTCGCCTCGAAGGCAGGCGACCCAACATCGTCTTCGTCCTGGCCGATGACCTCGGCTGGAGCGACACGACGCTCTACGGCACCACGAGATTCTACGAGACGCCGAACATCGAGCGCCTGGCCGGGCGCGGAATGCTGTTCACGAACGCCTACACGGCTCACCCGCTCTGCTCTCCGACACGCTCCAGCATCATGACCGGGCTGGAGCCGGGACGGACCGGGTTCATCGGGGCCGCCGGGCACGTGCCCCAGGTCAATTTCGAGAAGAAGGTCGTCGCGCTTGCCCCGCCTACCAGGAAGCTCCGGACGGCACGGAGCGTTTCGAGACTCGACACGAAGTACACCACACTGGCCGAGACGCTGAGGTCGGCGGGCTACGCCACCGGGCACTTCGGCAAGTGGCACCTGGGACGGGAGCCGTATTCACCGCTGCAGCACGGTTTCGACGTCGACGTCCCGCACTGGCATGGCCCGGGCCCCGCAGGCTCCTACGTGGCCCCGTGGCGCTTTGCGGAGGCGCTGGACTTCGACCCCGACACTCCCGACCAGCACATCGAGGACCGCATGGCGAAGGAGGCCGTCGCCTTCATCGAGAAGAACAGGCACGAGCCGTTCTTTCTCAACTACTGGGCGTTCTCGGTACACGGCCCCTGGGATGGAAAGAAGCAGCTGGTCGAGAAGTACGCGAAGAAATCCGACCCGGAGGATCCCCAGCGCCTCCCCGTCTACGGCGCCATGGTCGAGAGCCTCGACGACGCCGTCGGCAAGCTGCTCGACACCCTCGACCGCCTCGAGCTGTCCGAGCACACCATCGTCGTCTTCTTCTCGGACAACGGCGGCAACACCCACAGCCAGGTCGACGGCATCACCGTCACCAGCAACGCCCCACTTCGAGGCGGCAAGGCCACGATCTACGAGGGAGGCACGCGCGTACCCTGTGCGGTTGTCTGGCCGGGCAGAACGAAGCCGGGCAGCAAGAGCGATGCGCTGCTGACCAGCACCGACTGGTATCCCACGCTGCTGGAGATGGTCGGGGTCAAGGTGCCGGATGGACTGAGCCTCGACGGCTTCAGCCAGGTGCAGACGCTGCGGGGAGAAGCGGGACCGCGCGGATCGATCTGCTGCTTCGTGCCAAACTATTTTCTCAGGCCGGGCACGATCCCCTCGACCTACATCCGGCGCGGTGACTGGAAGCTCATCCGCTTCCATGGCGATGGGGAGAAGGGGGCCGATCGCTTCGAGCTCTAAAACCTCGAGGACGACATCGGCGAGAGCAAGAACCGGTTCGACGAGCGTCCCGATCTCGCCCGGGAGCTGGACGGCCTGATCTCGAGCCACCTGAAGAAGATCGAGGCCGTGGTGCCCGAGCCGAATCTCTCCTACAGCCCGACCGCAAAGCCGGCGCCCAGGCGCAAGCCTCCGGCCCCGGAGAGGATCTTCCAGAGGCGCGACACGAACCGGGACGGCTTCCTCACCCTGAAGGAGTACATCGGCGACCCGGGGAATCGCAACGTCCCGGCCCTGACCCGGCAATTCAAGCGGCGCGACGTGAACAAGGACTCCCGCCTCACTCTCGAAGAGTTGAAGAGAGCGAGATAAAGAGGTGTGGCGTTCCCCCGGAGTCCAGCCACCGACATCGCCTCTGACGACCAGCACGTAGCGCGCTGCTCGGTTCTCATTTCCGATCCCGCCGACGGTCCAGGACGTCGGCTCGCCGCGATTCCGGCTCTCACAGCGCGTCGAGAGTCTTCTTCCAGGCGGCCATCGAGCTCTTCAGGTTGGTGCGCTTGTCGCCTCGAACCGCGTAGCACTGCAGGCCCACCGGCCCCTTGAAGCCGAGCCTCTTCAGAGCGCTGAAGAGCCGCTTCTGCGGGAAGTTGCCCTGATCCAGGGGCTTGATCAGATCGCCCCAGCCCTCGCCGCCGAGGTCGGCGCCCGCCGTGCTGACCGCGAACAGGCGGGGGCCCGCTCTCTTCAGAACGTCCTCCAGAGTCTCGCTCTTCTCTCCCTTGAGGAAGTGGCAGAGATTGAACATCACCCCGAGGTTCGGATGGTCCACCCTGGCGATGAGGTCCATCGCCTGGGCCATCCGGGCGACCGCGAATCCGTGGTGGGGATAGAGGGCCACACGGATCTTCAGCCCGGCCGCCATCTCGGCGGTCCGGCGAACCGCCTCGACGGTCCTGGGCGTCATCTTCCGGACGGTGAGCTCGATCAGGGCGCCCCGGTTCTTCAGCGGCCGGACCACCTCCGCGGCGATCGGCTTGTCGTCGACGTTGAGGTAGACACTCAGGACCTTGACGCCGACCCTGTCATAGGCAGCAACGCGTGCAGCGAGCTTCTCGCCGCCCGCGTAGACCTGGCTGATGCCGTCGTAGCCGAGCTCCTTGAGCGTCCTGGCCTCGTTCTCGAGCGTGCCGAAGCTGACGCCGTTGCGGAACGCGTAGAACCCGGGCTTGAACGGGTCAGAGCCGCCGTCCTCGGCCCGCACCCCACCGCCGAGCGCCAGAGTCAGCACCATCGACAAGCTGGTGAATCCACGCATCCATCAGTCTCCTTTCTCTTTCCTGTTCTGCAAGACCAGCGGGACGGACGTCTCCAGGGTCAAGGCGTCGCGGGTCCCGGAGCCGGCGCTCGCCTCGTTACCGATTCGCGCGATGGCCCTCGCGGCCAGCTTCCGCATCCTGGCCAGGACCTCCGGGTGGGCGTCCCGGACGTCGGTCCTCTCCCCGAGGTCCTCGCGGAGATCGTAGAGACGACCTTCCCGACCCCGCCCGGCAGGCTTCGGGCTCGTCCAGCTGGGATAGGTTCTCTTCAGGGGCAGGTGCCACTTCCAGTCTCCCTGGCGAACGGCCTGCAGCTGTCTGCGTCGGTAGTAGAAGAACGCCTCGTACGGAGAGACCGCCTTCTCCTCGCCGAAGAGCAGCGGCGAGATGTCGAATCCGTCGATCGGGGCCCCGGAGAGCTTCGCCTGGCTGATCGCGCAGAAGGTCGGCAGGAAGTCCATCGTCGTGGTCAGCTCCGTGCAGGTCGAGCCGGCGGCGATGCACCCCGGCCAGCGGGCGATCATCGGCACGCGCATTCCGCCCTCCATGGTGGAGCCCTTGTTACCCGACAGAGGGACGTTGGAGCCTCCGTTGCGGCCGTTGGAGCCGTTGTCGGAGGTGAAGATGACGAGGGTCCTCTTCGCGAGGCCCAGCCTGTCGAGGCCGTCGAGGATGCGACCGGTCGACCAGTCGATCTCCTCCACGGCGTCGCCGTAGCGACCGTTGGCGCTCTTGCCGTGAAAGCCCTCGGAAGCGAAGAGCGGCAGGTGCGGAAAGGTGTGCGGCAGGTAGAGGAAGAACGGCCGGTCCCGGCTCCTCTCGATGAAGCTGAGCGCCTTCGCGGTGTAGCGCCGGGTGAGGGTCGATTGATCGGCGGGCGCCTCGATGACACGCTTCTGCTCCAGAAGCGGCAGGGGTGGGTCACCGCGGCGGACGCTCTGCATGTCGTTGGAGTAGGGGATGCCGTAGTACTCGTCGAAGCCATGGGCCGTCGGCAGATGCTGCGGCTGGTCTCCCAGATGCCACTTGCCGATGCAGGCGGTGGCGTAGCCCCGGGTCTTCAAGGCCTCGGCCAGCGTCAGCTCGTCGGGGTTCAGACCACGCCGGCTGCGGGGAATCAGAACCCAGTGGCCCGTGGCATCCTCGTGCATCCCGACCCGGCGGGCGTAGCACCCGGTCAAGAGGCTGGCCCGGGAGGGGGTGCAGACCGGACTGGAGGAGTAGAAGTCCGTGAACCGCATGCCCTCGGCTGCCAGCTGATCGATCCGCGGAGTACGGTTCTTGCTGGAGCCGTAGCAGCCGAGGTCCCCATAGCCGAGGTCATCACAGAAGATGACGACGTAGTTCGGGACCTCCGCATGAAGAGCGGGAGCGACGAGAAGGGTCGTCAGAATCAGGGTGGGTGCTCTCATCGTGACCTCGTGGGACCTTCGACCACGACGCTTCCGACGCCAGGGCGATGTGCATGTCGACGTCTTGCCGGTGCTGTCGACTCGAAGGAGGTGTCTTCCGTTTCAGGTCTTCTGTTTCCGTCCGCGCCGCGCCTTGCGACCCGGTCGTCTCTTCCCCTGTCGCTTCTCCCTGGCGGCGGTCTCCGACGCCTGGCGCAGATGTTCGAGGACCGCCTCCGAGGACTTTCGTGGAGCCGCGTTTCCCCCGGGACGAACTCGCCGTAGGGACGATCGGAGAAGCGCTGCAGCTCCTTCGTCAAGAGAGCCTGCATCCGCTTCAGCTGGTCCGCGTATCCGACATCCGTGGCCAGGTTCTTCTGCTCGGTCGGATCTCGATCGAGGCGATAGAGCTGATCTGCATCGAAGGCCCCCGGATGATGGGCGGCCGAACGGGAGATGCCGCCTCTGAGCCCGAGCAGGGACCGGGTGATCCGGGCCCGCCTGGACGATTGAAGCGACCGGATCTGGTCCGTCGTGTAGCGCAGGCTGATGTAGTTCCACTCCCTGGTCTTGATCGAGCGAGCGGCTCCCATCTCGCCGTAGACGTGGTCGCGCACCGTGGCGTCCGGATCGGCGAACAGCGGCGCGAGACTGACGCCGTCGACACGATATCCCGCGGGGACCTTCGCCCGCGCCCGCTCGAACCACGTGGGGACGAAGTCGGTGCTCTGTATCAGCTCGTGGCTCACCGCTGCGGGAGGAATGACCTCGGGCCAGCTAATCAGGCTGGGCACTTCCGTGCCGCGGCTCTTGAACAGGGTGCCCTTCTTGTCGGAGCCGTGATCGGAGATGAAGACGACGACCGTGTTGTCCGAGATCCCGTGCTCGTCCAGCCTGTCGAGCAGCATCCCGAGGCTGTCGTCCATCCAGAGATAGCCGGCCTCGCTCTCGGTCAGCCCCGCCTCGCGAATACGCTTCATGACCGACGAACGCGCGGGCATGACATCGAGCGGCTTCTGCAGCACGCCTTCTCCCGTGATCTTCCCCCTCTCCAGCAGGGACCGGTGCCACTCCCCGTTCGGCCCGTGCAGCAGGGTCGTGGCGTAGTACAGGTAGAAGGGCTGATCCCGGTGAAGGTCGATGAACTCGAGCGCGGCCTGGACGGTCCACTCGGGATTGTGCCCCTTGAACGGGGCCTTCAGGTTGCCCCAGTAGATGTTCTTCGCCCAGGTGAATCCGCGCTCCTTGATGAGCTCGCGATAGCGCTTCTCGTTCGCGTCAAAACGCCGGTTCAGGGCGGCCGTGTACTCGGCGTTCTTCTCGATGTCATGGAGACCCGCCGCTCCGGCTGCGGCACCCTTGTACTCGTTGCCGACATGGTACTTGCCGACGAAACCGGTCGCGTAGCCGCTCTCGGCCAGCACGCGGCCGACGTTCATGTTGTCGTCCTCGAGCCCGACGTTGAAGGCGGGCAGACCCTGGCTTCCCTCGGGGAAAAGCCCCGTGTAGCGGGGGAAGGTCGATGATCCCGCGTAGCGTCCGGTGAGGCAGGTGTAACGCGCCGGCGTACATACGGTGCTGGTCATGTGCGCGTTGTGGAAGGTCATCCCCTCGCGCGCCATGCGGTCCAGGTTCGGGGTGAGGACCTTGCCGCCGTAGACACTGGTCTCCGGCTTGTCGTAATCGTCGACCACGAAGAAGACCATGTTCGGACGAGGCGGACTCCGACCCCCGTCCGCGTGCACGCCGCCGGGAAGAGCCAGCAAAGCGACCGACCAGCAAGAAAGCAGAACGAGCCTCATGGCAACTTCCGGGACCTTCTCGATGTTTGCGCCGGGAGCTGGCCGCCGGACCGCCCGCGAGCCATCGCGAAGGCAGGACCGGCGATGGTTCCGGCACACGACCGCGCTGCTTGCCGGGGCTCCTGCTCCCGATCGGCTCCGGTGTATCTGCTCGCGGGAGCTTTCGCAACCATCGTTGAAGAACCCGCGCACCGCCCCGCCGACCGGCACCACCGGAACGGACGGTGGAAGCCGGTGGACTTCGAAGACAATTCGTGCTCCCGGCCCGGAGAAGCCCCGGATCGACCCGACCCGAGGTCGTCTCCGAGGTCGTCTCCGAGGTCGTCTCCGAGGTCGTCTCGCAGGGAAAAACGCGTGCTCAGAGATTCTCGAAGCGGCGGGACCGATGAACCCCGGGCTCCTGCGGAAGCGGCTTGCCGGCGCTGATATCCCGCTGGCCCGGTTCCAGGGAGCCTCCATCACCACGGACGTAATAGACCGGCTTGCGGTGTCTGTCGAGATCGACCTCGACGGTGGCGGCGTCGGCATAGCGTAGCGTCAGCGCCGCCCTCCGCCTGGAGCTCTCGTTCCGCTCGCTACCGTGGATGAGGAACGAGTCATGGATCGACAGGTCCCCGGCTCTCAGCTCGAGCGCTGCCGCGCTCGATTCCATATCCCCGGTCACCTCGACCCGAACGCCGAGAAGATCGCCCGCCGCGGTCGGAACCATCTCCAGCTCGGGATATCCGCTGTGAGTGCGCGGAATGACCTTCATGCAGCCGTTGGCGAGATCGGAATCGTCGATGGCAAGCCAGGCGGTGCAGACATCGACCCCCGTCACTCCCGGCCAGTAGGTGTTGTCCTGGTGCCAGCACACGGCGAGACCGTCATGAGCCGGCTTGACGAGCAGGTGCGTGCTCAGAAGAAGAAGCTCGCGCGAATTCAGTACCCTCGCGGCCGCCTCCAGCAACCTCGCATCTCGCGCCACCTCCAGCCAGGTCCGCCAGTCAGCGGAACGGATGTGCGGTTCGACCAGCGACTCGAGCCGGCGACCGCCTGGAAGCTCCTCGATCATCCGCTCGAGCGACTGACGAAGATCCGCGATCTCGGCGGCGGAGAAAACACCACGCTGAACACAGTATCCCTGCGCCGCGTAGAGCCCGAAATCCTCGTTGACTGAAGCCGCCTCACCCATCCTGCAAGCATCGTATCAGCCGGCAGCGGAAGTGTCGACGCAGACAACGCTGCTGCATGGTGGCTCGAAACCGACGAACCCGGTCCTGGACTGTCGTCCCGTGGCCGTCTGCGCCAGCGGTGAAGCGCTCGAGCCGCTCAACCATGGACCCCGCAGGTCCGGAACGACACCCCATCAAGGACCCGTCTCCGGGTCCATCACCGCGCGGGATTCGGTTCGAGCCGGAACCCGAGAGGCTCCGGCGATCAGGCACCGCGACGTCGATCGTGAAGCGTTACCGTGTCGTGATCTGCGGCGCTCCTTCCGACTCGACGACTCCGCCCTCCTCGCCGCGAGCCCTGACGACCCCGCGCTGTACGGGCCCCACTCCAAGGCGTCCAGAACGGGTTCCAGAAGGCAGGCTCCGACGGAGGTCAACACCGCGACGATCGTCCTGCTCGGAGACGTTCTGCTCGACACAGGGCGTACGCCGGGTCGAACCGAAGGTCTGTCGGCGAGAGCCCCACGACCTCGAACCGCCTCTTCATGATCACCTTCGAGACCCTGTGGGTCCTGAGGCAGGGCACGCCACGTTCGACGAGATCGCCGGCCCCGGTCACGAGGTTGTGCGAGCCCACGGTGAAGTCGTCTCGTCGAGCCCCGATCAGAAGTGGCAGAACACGGCCAGGAGGCCCTGGAACTCGAACTCCTCGCGGCCGGAGATCGGAAAGCTCACCCCGACGCCGATCTGCAGAGCGCGGTTCTCGAAGGGGTGAAACTTGACTCCTGGAGTCAAGTTGACCACCGTCTCTCCCTCTTCGTGCCCGTTCAACGCAGTCTCGCCGTCGAGCTCGACGAGGCCCATGAACTGCTCGTTCACGTGGTAGAGCGCAGACAGGTTGAAGCCGAATTCGTTCTCGACCTCTTCGCCCTCTCCTTGATTTGTCGGAAAGCCAAAACTGCCAAAGCCGATGATCTCGAGCTCGTGATACTTGAAACCCACGTCGACGAAGGGCTCGATCTCCGATTCGTGGTCACTCCCTATGCCCTTGCCTTCATCGCCCGTCGGCAAGCCGAATTCGACTCCGTAACCCAGCAAGAGACCGTACTCGGCGAAGGCGAAGTTCGCTGCCTTGAGACCGACCTCGACGTTTTCGAGACCGGACTCCGACGATTCACTGTCGGGGTCCAGAAACGTGAACGGAACGTCGACCTCGACACTGAACGTGGGGTGAAAGGCGTACTCGCCCTCAAACCGCAGGGTGTGCTGCCGCGCCTTCTCCTCGCCGTCATGGGTTCGCCGGAAGAAGTAGTCGAAGCGTGCCTTCGTGTCCGGGGAAGGGCTCTCCGCAACGAGCGGATGGGAGAAGTGGAGCCCGTATCGGGAGTCCTGTTCGTGCGGACGCTCGGCCTGCTCGGTGTCCGGACGGGGATCGTCGTCAGCCCGGCAGACGCCAGGTGACCCGAAGAAGGCGATCGCGACGAGAACCCGTGTTTTCCGCTGCTGTGAAGACATGATTTCCTCCCGGTGCTAAGACAGCTGGAAGCAACCCCGATCCAAATGGAACACGGTCGGAGCCGCTGACGAAACCGAGGTGCTGGAAGAACCAGGAGGGTCAGATGGGGATCTTCTCGAGAGGTTCGGACCACACGCACAAAGGAAGGGTGGAACCCGGCTGGAGCAGATCGCGGATCACAGCAGAGGACAGGGCAATCCGGCTCGAGGGGTCCAGATGCGGTGGAATCTCCACCTTCTTGCCGATCCTCGAGTCGGGAAAAGCGGTGCAGTCCGGCACCGAAACGAATACCCCGGCGACGAGCGTGTCCTGCTGCTCCTCTGGCGGCACGCCCAACCGCTGCAGAGTCTCTGCAGCAGCACCCGCGGTGTTCATCAGCCGTCCTGCAAGGGCAGCCCCGGCCGGCGCAGGGAATGCCGACAGATGCCGCCTCCCCCCTGAATGCCGATGCTGTCCAGTCGACCCACACGAGCCCCGAACCGGTCGAGACCACCAGGTACCACGCGGCCCCGAGCAGGAGGACGAAACGCCGGCTCTTGTCTGGACTCGGCCCGACCATGACGACCGAACATAGCCGAGAACAGAGCTCGAGACAAGTTCGTATCGTCGAGCAATCCGGGCCCGCTCCCGGTGAGCAGAGCCCCTGGAACTCACCGGGGCGACCTGCCCGACGCGCGGATTCCGTCACACGGAAATCGGTCGCGGAGAGCGGGACGTCATCCGCCCCGTCCGGCACGGAGACCCGTCCGGCACGGAGACCCGTCCGGCACGGAGACCCATCCGGGCTGAACGCAGCGACGCGCCGCCACGACAAGCTGCTTCATCGTCCCTGTCCTTCCCGACGGTCTTCACCCGGTCGCGCACCGGAAGCTGCCTCCACGGCGACGTCCGAAGCAAGACCGAGCTGCTCCCAGCAGCAGGGCTCGTCGATCTCCGGTCAACATCTCCCGTGGCCGCAGGAGCGAGGGCGGACCTGGCGCGAGAATCGTCGGTCCGGCCGCACACCACCATCGACCGGCAGCCCGGGACGCGGCCCCCACGACGCCCGTGGCACGGGCTCGAGCCACCGCCCCGGACGCCGTATTCCCACCGGGCAAGCGCGGAGATCAGTGGCAATACGGCGCCCGATGGGCTATGAGGACAGCATCGAAATACGGAGCGCCGTCCCCGTTCCCGGAGATGAAGCGGCATGGAAAGAAACGAGTTCGACGAATTCAGGCGCCGTCTGCAACAGGTTCCGCTGCGGCGGGTTCTGACGATCGTCCTGTACGTCATCCTGGGCGCCGCACTTCTCGTGCTGCCCCTGACGATGTTCTACACGGTCGATGCCGAGGCGGAAGCCGTGGTGCTGCGCTTCGGCAAGTACTACAAGACCGTCGGGCCGGGGCTGAAATGGAAGCTGCCCTTCGGCATCGACCGGGCCTACGTGGTCGCGACCCAACGGATGCAGAAGCTCGAGTTCGGCGTCGTGTCCGCGAGGCCCCGGAACGCTCCCCGGACCCGGCGTGTCCAGCAGTCGCAGGGGCTGCTGGGCGAGTCCCAGATGCTGACGGGTGACCTCAAGATCGCCGACGTGCGATGGAGCGTTCAGTACCTCATCGCGAGACCCTTCGACTACCTCTTCAAGATCGCGTCGCCGGAAGCGACCCTGAGCGACGCCTGCGAGGCCGCGATGCGGCTGGTCGTCGGTGACTACAGCTTCAGCGAGGTCCTCACGGACAAGACGAAGCGCGAGAAAATCCAGACGGACGCCAAGGAGAAGACGCAGGAGCTGATGGACCTCTGCGACTCGGGAATCGACATCGTCAACGTGCTGATCCAGGTGGTCGATCCGCCGAGCCAGAATGTCAAGAACGCGTTCGCCGAGGTCTCGAGCGCTCGCCTCGAGAAGAAGCAAATAATCAACGAGGCGAACCAGCAGTACAACAAGATCATCCCCGAAGCACGCGGACAGGCCGACAAGATGGTCCTGATTGCCGAGGGCGAGAAGGTCAAGCGAGTCAACGAGGCCGCCGGCGACGTGGCAAGGTTCAGCGCCCTTCTCCAGGAGTACACGCGGGCCAAGGAGGTGACGCGCACCCGGCTCTACCTCGAGGCGCTGTCAGAGGTGCTGCCACAGGTCCGGCAGATCTTCGTCCTCGACGAGAGCCAGGGGAAGCCCCTGCAGGTGCTCGACCTTCAGAGCGCGACCGGAGCCCGCAGCGTCATCACCAAGGAGAAGCCATGAAACGCGGAGGCATGCTGGGCGCTCTCGCAGTCGTGATCATCGTCATCTCGGCTCTCTTCTACTCGAGCGCGTACGTCGTCTCGCAGAAGGACCAGGTCCTGGTCACACAGTTCGGCGATGTGGTCCGGGTCGTTAACGCCCTGAAGGACGGAAAAGACCAGGCCGGCCTTTACTTCAAGATGCCGTTCACGCAGACCGTGCACCGCTTCGACCGGCGCGTGCTCGAGTTCGACGGCAAGCCGACAGAGCTCACCACCGGCGAGAAGACCTCCATCTACATCGACACCTTCGCCCGCTGGCGCATCCAGGACCCGAAGAAGTTCTACGAGGCGGTCCGCAGCATCGACGTGGCGTTGACTCGCCTCTCGGAGGTGATCAACTCGTCGATCCGCATCGCCGTCAACAGCCGCCGCCTCATCGAGGTGGTGCGCGACACGAATCGCCAGTTCGACCAGGATCCGGACAGCATCGATGCGCAGGGCGTCGATGCGCAGGGCGTCGATGCGCAGAGCACCCAGGCCGCGACCGAGGCGGAGAAGCCCGGCCCCGAGTCCGAGTTCACCGTCAAGGAGGGACGTCGTGAGGTGGTGAAGGCGATCCTCGCGGACGCGGCGAAGAGCACCGTGAACGACTACGGCATCGAGCTACTCGACGTGCAGATCAAGCGCGCGATGTACGTAGATGAGGTGCGTCAGGCAAACGAGACCGAGATGATCTCCGAGCGTCAGCGCATCGCGCAGATGTACCGCTCGCAGGGAAAGCAGGAGGGCGACAAGATCATCGGCTCCATCGATTTCGAGAAGAGCAAGATCCTCTCCGAGGCCTACAAGAAGGCCGAGACGATCAAGGGAGAGGGAGAGGCCGAGGCCGCCCGCGTCTACGCCGAAGCCTACGGCGCGGACCCGGACTTCTACGGCTTCATGAAGAGCCTCGACCTCTACCGCCAGACGCTCGCCGAGAACAGCACCTTGGTTCTGGGCGCCGGCTCCGATCTGTTCCGGTACCTGCAGTCGGGCGGAGTGGTGCCACAGGCTGCTCAGGCTGCTCAGGAGCCGTAGAGCAGGGAGAGAAGCGAGGGACCCCGGAAAAGCCGGACGACAGGAGTCCCGGGCGGGGGACGCCGATCGCCCGGGTCCCGTGAGTCGAAGGCTCCGGAGCCTCGAGGCGACGGCTTCTCGATCGAGGGTCGGGATCGCGGGAACGGACGCCGCTCCGCGTGCCGTCCGTCGCCGGCGCCCTCGCGATGACGACGAGCACGCCTCGCCGGGGTCGGTCAGCTCTACGGAATCCTCGCCCGCAGCAACTGGCAGCTGATCGCGCCGTTCGACAGCTCGTCGACTCCGCTCGCCCGCAGGTCGAGCGCTCGCGACAGCTCGGGATTTCCCGACAGCAGGGCCAGGCGATAGCCCCTGGCACGCTGCTTCAGACGCTCGCCGAAACGGCGGTAGAGTGTCGTCAAGGCGACGTCCGACGCAACCCGTTCACCGTACGGAGGGTTGGTCACGATCCACGCGTTCCAGCCCGGCCTGAGCTCGATCGAGAGCGCGTCGGCGACCTCGATGTCGACGTGTTCGGCGAGGCCGGCGGACGCGAGATTCTCCCGTGCACCCTCGACGACCCTGGCGTCGTGATCGCCGCCCCGCAGCGTCAGCCTGCGCGACGTCCGGATCTCGTCGGCGGCGCGGTCGCACATCGATCGCCACGCATCGGCGTCGTGTCCCGGGAAGCGCTCGAAGCCGAACTCGTCGCGGAAGATCCCGGGCGGCACGTTCAGGGCGATCATCGCCGCCTCGATGAGGATGGTGCCCGAGCCGCAGAAGGGATCGACGAGGGGCGCACGACCGTCCCACTGCGACATCAGCACGATCGCGGCACCGAGCGTCTCCGCCAGAGGCGCCCGCCCCTGGAAGCACCGCCAGCCTCGCTTGTGGAGGGAGACCCCCGCCGTGTCGACCGAGACGATGCAGCGATCCCGGAAGAGATGGACGTGGACAAAGACGTCCGGCGACTGCTTGTCGACGCTCGGCCGCACACCGTCTCTCGCCGCGAACTGGTCGACAATCGCGTCCTTCGTCCGCTGCTCGATGAAGAGCGAGTGATCGAGCCGCGAGTCCTTCGTCTGCGCGGAGACGACGAGACTCCCCCGAGGCTCGATGAAGCGCCGCCAGTCGATCTCCCCGACACCGCGGTAGAGCGCGTCGCCGTCGCCGGCCTCGAAGCGACCGAGCCGCAGGAAGACACGCACTGCCGTGCGCAGGTGGAGGTTGGCTCTCCAGGCGTCCTCGATCGTCCCATCGAACCGGACGCCGCCGACCTGCCGCTCGACCTTCGCGAACCGCAGCGGACGGATCTCGGAGTGCAGCGCCGCCTCCACCCCGGGAGCGCAGGTGGCGAAGAACGTGTAGCGAGGAGACCGGGACATGAGGACCGATCCATACCCGATCGCGAGCCGGAGCTCAACAGGGGTTCACGCGAGAATCCTCTCGACCACCTCGCCGCGCACGTCCGTCAGCCGGTGTCGGCGCCCCTGATACCCGAAGGTCAGACGCTCGTGGTCGATGCCGAGGCAGTGAAGGATCGTCGCCTGCAGATCGTGGACGTGAACGGGATCACGGACGATGTTGTAGGAGTAGTCGTCCGTCTCTCCGAGGCTCACCCCACCCCGGACGCCACCGCCGGCGAGCCACACGGAGAAGCAGCGTCCGTGGTGGTCGCGGCCGTAGTTGTCCTTCGTCAGCTTGCCCTGCGAGTAGACCGAGCGGCCGAACTCGCCAGCCCAGACCACCAGCGTGTCGTCGAGCAGACCCCGCCGCTCGAGGTCCCGGATCAAGGCGGCGGCAGGCTGATCGGTCTCGCGACACAGCGCGGCCATCTCCTTCGGGAGGTTGCCGTGCGCGTCCCAGCCACGGTGGTAGAGCTGTATGAAGCGCACGTCACGCTCGGCCAGCCGTCTCGCCAGGAGACAGTTGGCCGCGAACGTGCCCGGCTCCCTCACGTCGGGGCCGTACATGTCGAGCGTCCCCTGCGACTCGCCCGACAGATCGGTCAGCTCCGGCACCGACGCCTGCATCCGGAACGCCATCTCGTACTGCTCCAGACGCGCCAGCGCGGTCGCGTCGCCCGTCTCGCTCGCGCGCAGCGTGTTGAGCGCCGCGATGCCGTCGAGCATGTCGCGGCGCAGGGCGCGATCGATGCCCGGAGGATCGGACAGGTAGAGCACCGGGTCGCCGATCGAGCGAAGCTTGACGCCCTGGTGATGCGAAGGCAGGAAGCCGTTCGTCCACAGCCGCGACAGCAGCCCCTGAGGATTCGGCTTGCCCCGGGTCAGCGAGATCAGCACCACGAACGCGGGCAGGTCGTCGTTCTGCGAGCCGAGGCCGTAGCTGAGCCACGCCCCCATGCTCGGACGCCCCGGCTGCTGGCTTCCCGTCTGCATCAGCGAGATCGCGGGGTCGTGATTGATCGCCTCGGTGTGGAGCGACTTGACGATCGCCAGATCGTCGACGATCCCGGCTGTGTGCGGCAGCAGTGAGCTCACCCAGGCGCCGGACTTCCCGTGGCGCGCGAAGGGAAAGATCGACGGGACCACCGGAAAGCTCTTCTGGCCGGCGGTCATGCCGGTGACGCGTTGACCGCGGCGGATCGAGTCCGGAAGCTCCGTGCCGCGTCGACCGATGAGCGCCGGCTTGTGGTCGAAGGTCTCGATCTGCGACGGCGCGCCCGACTGGAAGAGGAAAATCACACGCTTCGCCCGCGGGGTGAGCTGCGGGGCCTCGAGCGCTCCTGCCGGCGTCGAGGCCCGCGCCTCGCGATCCAGGAGCGAGCCCAGCGCCGCCACGCCGAGTCCGGTCGCACCCCGCGAGAAGAAGTGCCTCCTCGTCAGCTCGATTCTCGTTCGCTCGAGGATATCCACGGCCTGCTAGCCCTTCGTGATGCTCTCGTCAAGGTTGAGGACCATGCTGGCCACGGCGGTCCAGGCGGCGAGATCCGTCGCCTCCAGCTTCGGGTCCCGCTTCGTCTCCCCCACCCTCAGGAGCCTCTTCGCCCCGGTGACGTCGCGCGAGAACGCCTCGCGATAGCGACGAAACGCCGCGACGAGCACACGCGTCTCGACACCCTGTGCTCGCCGCGATGTCACGCGCCGGAACACCCACGCGGCCCTCGACTCGACGTCGACACCGCCCTCACGCATCGTTCGCTCGGCCAGAATGCGCGCGGCCTCCACGAAGGTCGGATCGTTGAGGAGGACCAGCGCCTGCAGCGGCGTGACCGTCCGCGAACGCCGCACGCGGCAGAACTCACGATCCGGCGCGTCGAAGACGCTGAGGTTCGGCGGCGGACAGGTGCGCTTCCACCAGGTGTAGACCGAGCGGCGATAGAGGTCCGGGCCGTGGTCCTGCACGTAGGGGCCGCCGCTGTAGCTGTCATCACGAACCGCGACCTCGACCCAGAGCCCCCGCGGCTGGTAGGGCCGCACGCTCGGCCCACCCAGCCGGTGGACGAGCAGACCGCTGACCGAGAGAGCGCTGTCCCGGACCGTCTCGGCCGCGAGGCGAAAACGTGGCGCCCGCGCCAGGAGCCGGTTGGACGGATCGACCCGGAGCAGCTCCGGCGTCGCGTACGAGGACTGCCGGTAGGTGGCCGACGAAACGATCAGCTCGAGAACGTGGCGCAGGCTCCATCCCGACTCGACGAGCTCGACTGCAAGCCAGTCGAGAAGCTCCGGATGCGACGGCCTCGCGCCCTGGGTGCCGAAGTCCTCGAGCGTCGCCACGATCCCGTTTCCCATGACCCGGTACCAGAGCCGGTTGACACACACGCGCGCGGTCAGCGGATGCGACGGACGCGTCAACCACCGCGCGACGCCGAGGCGGTTGCGCGGATCACCCTCCTGCAGCGAGGAGAGCACCTTCGGCACGCCCGGAGCGACCTTCGCGCCGGGGCGATCGTAGGCGCCTCGCTCGAGAAAGAAGGTGTCGCGACGGTCCGCAAGGTCCTGCATCACCATCGCCGTCGGGACCTTCTTGACCAGCTCCTCCCGTCGACGTGCGAGCTTCCGCTGCGCCTTCCCGCGCTCCCGGAGCTCCTCCTCGCTCTCCCTGCTTGCCTCGGCCGTGGCCGCGAGCCGCTTCTCCTCCTCGTCGAGTCTCGCCAGCTCGGCCTGCTGCTCCGGCGTCGGCGCCTGGACCACGGGATTGACGTTTCCGACGTGCTCCTTGTGGTAACCCTTCTCCGGGATCTGGTCGAAGAACGCGAAGAACTCGTAGTACTCGCGCTGACTGAGCGGGTCGAACTTGTGATCGTGGCAGCGCGCGCAGCGCAGCGTCAGTCCCATGAAGACGGTCGACGCGGTGTGGACGCGATCGGCGACGTACTCGAGGCGGTACTCCTCGTCGATGATACCGCCCTCGGACGTGACGTTGTGGTTACGGTTGAACCCCGTCGCGATCTTCTGGTCGAGCGTCGCGTCCGCGAGCAAGTCTCCCGCGAGCTGCTCGGTGACGAAGCGATCGTACGACAGATTGCGCTGAAACGCCCCGATGACCCAGTCGCGGTAGCGCCAGTTGTAGCGCGGAGTGTCGTTGTTGTAGCCGTTGGTGTCGGCGTAGCGCGCGGCGTCGAGCCACGTCACCGCCATGTGCTCACCGTGACGGGGAGACGCGAAGAGGCGGTGCAGGAGGCTCCGGTAGGCGTCCGATGACCGATCCGCGAGGAACCCGTCGATCTCCTCGATCGTCGGAGGCAGCCCGGTGAGATCGAGCGACAGCCGACGGATCAAGGTCTCCCGGTCCGCCTCGGGGGACGGCGAGAGCCCCTCGTGCTCCAGTCGCGCCAGGACGAAGCGATCGATCGCGCCGCGCGGCCAGGCGCTCCCGCGAACCTCCGGCGGCGACGGCCGCTTCGGAGCGATCCACGCCCAGTGCGTGTCGGGGAGTGCCGCGGAGGACGTCAGCAGCGTGATCCCGACGACAAGGACGAGGCTCACGACGCGACGAGGCCCCATGACGAAACCATGATGATCAGAGGATGACGAGCGGACGTGGATGATCGGACGCCGGCAAGACAGTGATGACGATCAGACGATGATGATCAGGAGACGATATCGTGCAGGACGTGGCCACCGGTATCCGTCAGCCGCCGCAGACGGCCGGCGTGAAGGTAGCGAAGACGTTGATCATCGAGCCCCATGAGGTCGAGGATCGTCGCGTGCACGTCCCGGATATGGATGATATCACCTGCCGAACGCAAACTGAACTCGTCGGTGGCGCCCGCGGTGCCGCCGGCCTTCACGTCTGCGCCCGCCATCCACATGCAGAGGGCCCAGCCGTTGTGATCGCGTCCGGGGTTCTTGGTCATGCCGCCGTTCTTGAACGGCGTACGGCCCATCTCCGAGGCCCAGACGACGAGCGTCTCCTCGAGAAGGCCGCGCTGAGCGAGGTCCGAGAGCAGCCCGGCCACCGGCTTGTCGACCTCGCGGCTGTGACGGATCATCCCGGCCTTGACGTCGCCGTGGTCGTCCCAGCTCTCGCTGCCGATCTGCACGCCGTGGACCAGCAGGGTGTAGCGTACGCCCGCCTCCACGAGCCGACGGGCCAGAAGGCACTGGCGACCGAAGCCCGCGGTCGCGGATCCGTCCAGCCCGTAGAGCCGCCGCACCGACTCGGGCTCGGAGGAGATGTCGACCAGCTCCGGAGCCTCCGACTGCATGCGGAACGCGAGCTCGTAGGCGCTGATCCGCGCGTCGAGCTCCGAGCTCCCCTTGCGTCCTTCCCGGTGCAGGTCGTTGAGCCAGCGCAGCGCATCGAACTCGCGTCGCTGCTCCGCGCGCGACAGACCGGGCGGTCGATCGAGGTCGAGAATCGGCGTGCCCCTCGCCCGCAAGAGAGTCCCCTGGTAGGCCGCCGGCAGGTACCCGTTCCCCCACACCGCGGCGCCGTTGACCGGCGCGCCCCTCGGATCCTGGATCACGCAGTAGCCCGGCATGTCGCGATTGGGGCTGCCGAGACCGTACTGGACCCAGGAGCCGACGGAGGGGTGACCGGGAAACTGGCTTCCGGTCGTGACGTGCAGCGTCGACGGACCGTGATTCTGGTTGTCGGTCTTGACGCCGTGGATGAAGGCGAGCTCGTCGGCGTGCTTCGCGAGATGCGGAAAGAGGCTCGAGAAGTAGCGGCCGGACTCGCCGTGGCGACGAAACTCGAAGGGGCTGGAGACGCAAACGTGCGGAAAGGTCAGGCGACCCTGAAGCTCACCGCCGAGGCTCGGAACGCTCGGGATCGGCTTGCCGTGAAGCCGCTTGAGGGCGGGCTTGTGCTCGAACGAGTCCACCTGGCTGACGCCGCCCTGCATGAAGAGGAAGATGCAGTGCTTCGCCTTGCGCGCCCGGTGCGAGAGCCTGACGTCCAGCGGATCCCGCGCCGGGTCCGAGAGCGTGGTCTCCGCGGCGATCTCGTCGGCGAGCAGCCCGCCGAGCGCGAGTCCGCCGATGCCGTTGAACGACCTGAGAAGAAACCCGCGGCGCGAGTCGGCGTCGCGCGTCTCGATCGATCTCCCGTGCTCGTCAGACATGCTCGTACCGTTACCGATCAGTCGACGTAGACGAACTCGTTGGCGTTGTACAGAACTCGACAGAGCCCGGCAAGCCCATCTTCCGGCGTCTTCGCGCCTTCCAGAAGAGCCCGCATGCGTTCGGCCTCATCCTCCGTCGGCGGACGCGAGAACGCCAGCAGGAATGCGTGACGGACACGTGCGTCGAGATCAGCCCCGGCGGCCCTGGCGACACGCTCGGCGAAGAAGGGGAGCTCTCCGTTGACCAGCTCGCCGTTGTAGAGCGCCAGAGCCTGAAGAGGGGTGACCGACGCCCGCCGTCGCGGCCGTGAGGCGTCACAGACGACGGCATCGAAAACCTGCATCAGCGGCATGGACAGCGTGCGCTGCTGGTAGATGTAGATACTGCGCTTTCGTCCCGGCGGTCCGTACTGTGTATCCCACTTGCTGCTCGAGTACTTCACCATCTCGGCGAGGTCTCCGGGAAGCGGCGGGAAGATCGGCAGACCGAACTGCTCCGGATTGAGACGACCACTGACCGACAGAATCGCGTCACGAACGGCCTCCGCCTCCAGGCGACGGCCGCGAAAGCGCCACAGCAGAACGTTGCCCGGGTCCTTCCGCGAGAACCCCGCGTCGTCGTGAAACGAGGACTGCCGGTAGACGCTCGAGGTGACCATCAGGCGGTGCATCTTCTTGATGCTCCACCGGTCCTTGACGAACCGGCGCGCCAGCCAGTCCAGCAGCTCACGGTGCGACGGCCCGCCGCTGAGCAGGCCGAAGTCGCTCGGCGTCGGCACGATGCCGCGCCCGAAATGCCAGTACCAGAGGCGATTCACCATGACGCGCGCGGTCAGCGGGTTGTCTCCGCTGGCGATCCACCGGGCCAGCGCCATGCGACGGCTGCGAGTCGGCCACCGCTTGAAGGGATCGAGCCGGATCCTGGCCGGCTTCCCGTGGCCGGTGACACAGCTCGGAAAGCCGGCCTCGACCCTCTCCCCGAGGTTGTCGTACTCGCCGCGGATCATCACGTACGTCGCCGGCACCCCCGGCTCGAACGGCGGCCCGTAGGAGTGCCTCAGCGACATCGCGACAGGACGCAGCCTCCGGAGCCGCTGCTTGATGAACGGCTCGGCCCGCTGGAGATACCGGTAGCGCCGGCGCTCCTGCTTCGACACGCCGCTGTCCGGATCGTCGATGAGCGAGTCGATCGACCGTCGCTTTCCCGCGGAGGGATGGATCACGGACGAGACGAACACACCGCCGCCACCGACCTCGAAGCCGTAACCCTCATGCCCGTGAGTGGCCGAGAAGACGGTCACGAGCGAGCCGCGCTGGTCCCCGAGAAAGCCCGCTGCGAGCACCTTGCCGACGAGGAGATCGTCGTCGAAGAGAAGCGCGGGAGCCTTCGCCTTTCCCAGGGCATCGAGCTTCGGACGGCGAGCCGCGTCCTCCTGGCTCAAGGTGAGCCCGACGACGCGGTCCGTCCAGCCCGAGACCGCCGACCCGACGGCGGGATTCGGTGTGCCGGGATTCGCGTCGAGATCGGAGGCGTCGAGCCAGAATCGCAGGCCTGCTTGCGGCGGATGCTCGGCGCCGTCGCCGTCGTACTTCGCGGCGACGTAGCTCGCCAGATCGTCACGCTCGCTCCCGTCGAGCGGGTGGTCGTAGATAAGGATCTCGGCGAAGTGACCGTGATGGGCGCCTCTCCCGTCGGCCAGCAGCTCACCGGTGCCATTCGTGTAGGCGCCGAGCGCGACGTGCCGCGCCTGCGGGAGGTCACCGTACCAGTGCCCCGGATTGCCGCCGGCGAGGCTGCCCGTCGAGCCAGGGCCCTCGCCGTCGGTGTAGAGCTGCCACGCGCCGCCGGTCGAGCTGATCAACCCGACGTGCAGCTCGCCGTCGTTGACACCACGCTTGTCGAACAGGTAGTTGTTCGCGAGCACTCCACCACTGCTCTGGATCCCGATGCCGGAAGTCGGCACCCCGAGACGCTTCTCGAGTCTCTTGCGCAGCTCCTCGAGCTCGACCTTCGACTCCCCGATCTCGCGCTCGAAACGCGACCGCGTCCTGTTCGCCCAGTCCTTCTCCCCGGGGCGGTAGAACCCCGCGGACAAGGGCCCGCCGATCTGGTAGATGTCGCCCGGCTCCGGCCGCGCCATCGACACGGTCGAGAAGAAGGCCTTCATGCGATAGAAGTCCTTCGTCGGGATCTCGTCGTACTTGTGGTCGTGGCACTGCGCGCAGCCGACGGTGAGGCCGAGGAAGACGGATCCGACCGTGCCGGTGATCTCGCTGAGAAACTCGTGGCGCGTCCTGTCGCCGCGCGGCTCGGTGAACGGAGCGAGGCGCAGGAAGGTCAGCGCGACGACGTGCTCCGGCTTGACGCCGGGGAGATCGCCCGCACCCATGATCTCGGCGAGCTCGTCGCCCGCGAGCTGCTCCTTGATGAAGAGGTCGTAGGGCTTGTCGTTGTTGAACGCGTCGATGACGTAGTCGCGGTAGCGCCAGGCGTGCGGCAGGTCGGGATCACCCTCGTAACCGGCGGTGTCCGCGTAGCGCGCGAGGTCGAGCCAGAGCCGCGCCCAGCGCTCGCCGTATCGCTTGTCGTCGAGCAGCCGATCGACGAGCTTCTCGTACGCCCGGGGATCCCCGTCCGCGACGAAGGCCTCGACCTCGGCCGGCGTCGGCGGCAGCCCGACGAGATCGTGCGAGAGCCGGCGGATCAGCGTGCGGCGTGACGCCTCGGGGGCAAGCGACAAGCCCTCCTTCTCCAGACGCGCGAGGACGAAGCTGTCGATGGCCCCACGAACGCGCTCCTTCGCCTTCACCGGGGGCGGAACGGACTCTGCGGGGACGTAGAAAGGCCACCGACGCGACGCGCCCGGTGACGGCTCGGCCGAGGGAGCGCGGGTCGAGAAGAGAACTGCCGCGAGAATCGTGAAGACACGCGTCGCCATGAGCACCCCCGGTGAACCGGTCCAGCAACGCCATTATGCGACTGCGGCGGTGCCGCCGCAAGCGCGGCAGCCAAGCCCCCCGAGGCCGCACGGCCCGAGGCCGGCAACACCCGGACGGGGAACGACCCATCCACGCTTCGGCTTGACTTCAACCCGGCAGGAGCGGATAAACATGGAGGGCTCTCCACACAGAAGACCCGTCAAGCTGGGTCGACGGACGATCCCGGGCACACAGGGGTAGCGGAGAGTCCGCCAGCTTCGCCCCGCGGGCCGGGGAGTCCGACTTGATGAACGTGGCGCCCGGTTTCTCCTCTCGTCTGACAATCAGGAAGAGGCCATGGTTCGGCTCCCTCCACATTTCTCGGAGAGCGACGGCGACGGGATCTGGGAGACAATATGCTCTTCCCGCACCCCGGAGGAGTTCTGCCACGGCTGGCTGGCGCTACAGTGCCGCATGGTCGAGGGTGCC
>CAYMLL010000084.1:0-3893 GCA_964390645.1 uncultured Planctomycetia bacterium
AGGTTCCTGTCCCTAACGGGGTCCGGGTTCGAGTCCCGGCTCTCGCACCAACTTACTGTACAATGCCTCAGGTAAACTCCCGGCGCGGCCGGAAAAGCCCCGATTCGGTCACGGACTTTTCTACGGACTTTCCCGTTCCGCCACCCACCCCGACCCGGCGCGGGGCTCCGCTCACACCGACTTTGACGTGAAGGACCAGGTCAGCATTCGCGGTTGACCGAACACCGGGCGCGACCGTCACGCCCCGGGCAATCCTCCAACCCCACCGGTGTCGTGGCCACACGGATATCCCGTGCCGGACGAAAGTCGCGCTCCAGGCCCCCGACAGGTCGTCGAGCGCTCGACGGGAAAGACACCCGCGGGAGGATGTTCTTTCGCCGGCCCGGCCGCTTCGCCGTTCGCTTCCGCGCCGTTCCATCGCCGCCCGCGTGCCCCGAGGTATTGACTCCCTGGACGGGAACAAGGATCCTGAACGCGGCCCTCCGGGCTCGGGTTCTACCCGGGTTCAGGTGAGAGGCCGTTCGAACGGCGGAGACTGTCGCCGGGGGGCCCGATCCGGTACGGACCCGGGGCGAGAGCTCCTCTTTGCAAGGGAAACGGTCGGGCCGTCGGCGTGGCCACGTGTTCCCGGCACCTTCCCTTCCTGGGGCACGATCAAGGTGGAAGAGCTGATCCCGTCCGAGTGGTTCACGGACCTGCGATGGTGGGCGCTGCTGGGCATCGTCGCCGTCTCGATGTACTGCCTGATGACCGGCGCCGACTGGCTGGTCGACGGGGCCAGCGGGCTCGCCCGGCGGCTCCGTATCCCGAAGATCATCATCGGGGCGACCATCGTCTCGCTGGGGACGACCGCACCGGAGTGTGCCGTCAGCGTGATGGCTGCGTGGGGTGGAAAGCCAGGCCTGGCACTGGGGAACGCCGTCGGCTCGATCATCGCCGACACCGGCTTGATCTTCGGACTGGGCTGCATGCTGGTCGCGCTGCCGGTCAACCGCTTCCTGCTCTCGCGCCAGGGCTGGGTCCAGTTCGGCTCGGCCGTCCTTCTGGCCGGACTGTGCTACGGCATGTGGCAACGCCACGGCGACGAGGCCCATCTGCCCCGGTGGGTCGGCGGCCTCTTCCTGCTGCTGCTGGGCGCCTACATGATCGTCTCGATTCTCTGGAGCCGGCGGATCGAGGCACTGTCGCAGACCGGCGACGGGCCGAACCAGGCCGGGGCGAACGATCGAGAGGCGCACACTCGACGGGCAGCCCGGCTGCTGGGCCTCGTGATCGTCGGAGTGGTCGTGGTCGTACTCAGCAGCCATGTCCTGATCGAGTCGGTCACCGTGCTGGCACGCCGGATGCTGGTGCCGCAGGTCGTGATCGCGGCGACCCTGGTCGCGTTCGGGACCAGCTTGCCGGAGCTGGTTGTGGGAATGATGGCCATCCGTCGTGGGCATCCCGACTTGCTCGTGGGGAACGTCATCGGCGCCGACGTGCTCAACGTGCTGTTCGTGATCGGAGCCTCGGCCATCGCCAGGCCCCTTCCGATCATCGAGCCGGGCACACGGTTTCCCGAGATCTTCCTCTACGTCCACCTGCCGACGATGCTGTTGATACTGGTGCTGTTTCGCGTGTTCATCGTTCGCGCCGTACGTCGCAACACCTTCGAGCGCTGGATGGGGGCGCCTCTGGTGCTGTTGTGGCTGGGATACGTGATCCTGCAGTTCGTCGTCGCCAGCGGCGCCGTCGCATGACCGTTCATCAGGACGCAACAGTCCTGCCCCCTCGCCTCACGAATCACCTTCGGTCGTCGCAACAGTGCCACGATATGACGGTTCTCGATCACCGGGGCCCGGTGCCCCTCGCAGAATCGCTCCTTGCGAACATGCGTCGTGAACCACTTCTGGAGCGTCTCGGCACCGGCTGACTCGATCTTGTCCGACGACCCCACACGATCGATGGCCACATCTTGCCGTTCGACCCAGTCGAACTCCGGTGTCGCCCGGTCGTTGTCATGGAGCGCGTGGCAGAGCTCCACCACCACCCTGTCGAGGTTGAACGAAGGAATCTTCCCCGGCTCGTCGTTCCAGCCGCCGGCGGAGAATCCTGTCTCCTCGAAGTGGCCGAGAACGAGAAGGATGGAGTCGATCTGTCTTGCGGTCACCGGACTCGCTCGGGTGCGTCCGCCATCAGCTGCCGCCACGTCGAGCGTGAGCTGTCACGGCGGTCCGATCCACGGCGCGTTTTCAAACTCACCCGCTCTGCCCGCCGTGCCCTGACGCGTGAAGGCTCCCCACCGCCCGACGGCCATTCCCGGCGCTCGAAGGGCGCCTGGGCTGCGCCGGCGTGGCACGCGCGCCGGCCGGTCGTCCACGTGTCGGCCAACGACCCCGGCGGTCGGCCGATTCGCGTGGCAACACCCGGCGGCACGAGCCCGCGTGAGGAGGCCGCCCCGGACTGCGGGCCCGACATCAGGATCCGTGCTGCTACAATGCGCTCGGGCGTCTTGACCCTCCGGATATGAAACTCATCTTCCAGGTCGTCGCCATGATCGAACACAGCCGAGCCCGCTCTTCCTTCCCGGCGTTTCTTCCGTCCGCGGTGGTCGCGGTCGTACTCTTCTCGCCGGCCGCCCCGCGGGCGGAGACCATCACCTCGAAGCACGACAACGGCAAGCTCAAGGAGAAGTACAGCACCGACAAGAACGGCAAGAAGCAGGGCTCGTACACGAGCTACTACGAGAGCGGCAAGAAGAAGGTCCGCTGCCGCTACTCCGGCGGCCGACTCAACGGCCGCTACACGGAGTATCACGAGACCGGCAAGACCCGGCTCGAGAAGACGTACAAGAAGGGGCAGCTGTCCGGCACCGTCACTCTCTACGACGAGAACGGTGCTGTCCTTCACCGGGCCGCCTACAAGAAGGGGCGAGCCTTCCTCTACGGCGGGCCGAGATCACGAACTCCGTTCGCCCTCCACCCGGTTCCTCGCGACAAGATCATCGAGAAGGTGATCGAGCTCCGACCGCGCAACTACGAGGGGGGCCGGTACAAGAAGGAGAAGTTCGAGGTGGAAGGCAAGGCGAGACAGCCCTACGTCGCGGGCACGCTCGAGAAGGAGTACCTCCAGGACTCGCTGCGACATCTCCAGGTCTATCGATTTCTCTGCGGATTGAAGTACGACCTCGAGCTTCACGAACCGTTCAACGAGCTGGCCCAGCACGCCGCTCTCGTCAGCGCGGCCAACAGGAAGCTCGACCATGATCCCGGGCGTCCACCGGGCATGGACCCGGCCGTCTTCGAGCTCGGCTCGCGAGGGGCCGGAAGATCGAACCTGCACCAGGAGCAAGGCAGCCTCCTCGACGCGATCGACGGCTTCATGGCCGACGAGGACCCTTCCAACATCGAGGGAGTCGGTCACCGGGCCTGGTGCCTGAGCCCCCTGATGCGCAGAACCGGCCTCGGGGACTGCGACAGCTACCAGGCGATGTACGCCTTCGATCGCAGCCGGACGATCCGCGGCAAAGTGCTCGACACCGTGCTCTTTCCGAACCAGGGACACTATCCCGTCGAGTACTTCCACCCGACCTGGCCGTGGAGCGTGACATTCCCGACCGGCAAGTACGGCGTCCCGAAGAAGAGCGAGCTCGAGGTCGAGGTCTGGGAGCTCGACGAGGACCTCATCAAGAAGAAGAGGCTCGAGCTCGAGTATCTCGGCGTGCGGGCCGAGTCCTACGGGATGGGTCACGGCATCATATTCCGTCCGAAGCTCGACGCCACGAGCCCGCTCACCGGAAAGAAGCTCCTCGCGTCGCTCCGCTGGGGCCCGACGGCAAAGTCGACCGTCGGCGTCGATTACGTCGTCGACTTCTTGGGGATTGAAGGCGAGCGAAGCGAGACGCCCGCGCCCGG
>CAYMLL010000084.1:3903-24363 GCA_964390645.1 uncultured Planctomycetia bacterium
TTGTTTTTTTTTTTTTTTTCTCCGCGCCCGCGTCCCCCCCCCCAACCGACCGCGGCGGCGATCCCTCGGACGAGTGACCGGAGCCACTCGAGGTGGCCCGGAAGGCCGCACGCAGAGCACGCATGAAGACGAACCGAGCCCGGTCTCGCTCCGTCTGCGAGCCGGTTGTCGGTCCGGGCCGGAGGCCGTGCGGCTCAATCGCGGAGAAGCCCGATCACCGCACCCGCGTCCACGCCGATGCGCTCGAGCTCCTCACGCAGTCGCCGCTCCCCCGCCCCGGCGCCCCGGTGAAGCGCCCAGGCGCGAACGAATAGATCGGCCTCGCGGTCGAAGCACTCGATCAGAGCGTCCCTGGCCTCGACGTCGTCCCGACGCAGCGAGACGAGGAACAGCGCCAGCTCGCGCGCGTCCGTCGATCGACCGTGCCTCCACTGCTCGAGCAGCAGGCTCCGCAACGCGGAACTCGTGCTCGAGATCGGCATGTCCCGCACCCGATCCCGCACCAGCTCCCGACGGCGACGGAGCCCTTCGGGCTCGGGGTCGACCAGAGCCTGGGGCGCCAGGCCCTTCTCGAGCGCGGCGAGCCGCCGGCGCGCGTGCTCGCGAGCCCCATCCCTCTCGACGGCCTCGCGGTAGGCACCCGTCGCGGCGTCCACGTCGCCGCCGGCCTCGTGCGCACGGCCGAGCATCTCGAGAAGCCGACCGTTCGGCGCCGCGCCGGCGCGCAGCGACCCCAGGACCCGCACCGCATCATCCGGCTGGCAGAGGATGATCGAGATCTCGGCGAGCTCGAGATAGGCCGCACCGAGCTTCCCGTCCCGGCGGACCGCCTGACGAAAGAGCTCCATCGCCTCGTACAGACGACCGCGCGCGCGCTCCGCCCGGCCGCGTCGGTGCAGCGCCTTGGCGACTTCCCCCGCGTACTCCAGAGCGAGCGCCTCCTGCTGCGCGCCGCGAAAGGCCTCGGAGTCGCGAAAACGCCCCAGGAGAGCCGCACCGGCGGCCTCTCGCCCGGCTCGCACCAGCGCACGACCGAGGTAGAGGCAGGTCTCGACGTGCCACGGATTCACGACGAGACGCGCGGACAGCGCCGCGACACCCTCGTCGACACGACCCGCGTCGACGAGCGCCCGGCCGTAGTCGACCAGGTGCGCGCGCAGCACGGACCGGTCGAGGCTCTCGAGGATCTCGACCGCGCCGACCCCGTCGCCGAGAGCCAGTCGCGCCCGCGCCAGCGCCGTCCGTGCCGAGACCCGTCCGGGTCGCTTCTCGTGCACCAGCCCCAGCAGCGCGACCGCCTCGCGCGTACGCGCCAGTGTCAGCAGAAGCCGACCCTGACGCTCCCGCAGCGCGACCTCGACCTCGGTCCAGCTCGCCGAACGATCGATGCGGGGAGCCCGCTCCTCGATGAGCGCGAGAGCCGCCGTGACACGATGCCGCCGGCCCAGGGTCTCCGCCTCACGCAGCAGCGCGACGAGGTCGACGCCGGTCGACTTCGCCACGCTGGCGCCGGACGAGAGCAGATCCACGTCAGTCGTGTCCACCGGGCCGCGCGTCGAGCGTCCCGTCTCGACGGTCGAGCGCGCAGCGCCCGACCCCTCCGCGGACTCGACGACGCGGTGCGTGCGATCGATTCGCGGGCGCTCGAGCGTCTGCACACGCCCGGACGGCCAGGAGATGTCAACGCGGGACACGTCGACATCGCCCGTCCCGAGCCCGACGCGCACACGTGGGTCGCACGACGACGCGTAGCTGCGACCGGCCCGGCACTCGAACACCCGAGCGGTCTCCTGATCGCCCCGACGGATCGTGAAGACGACACGCGCGCCGTAGCCGTCGCGGTTGCTGTCTCGACCCTCCAGGCGCAACGCGATCCAGTGAGCCCCCGCGTGGTCGTTTCGCAGCAAGGCCACGGGACCACCGGTCGAGACGACGATCAGATCCTCGTCGCCGTCGTCATCGATGTCGGCGCTCGCCACGGCGCGACTGACGGTGGCTCTGTCAAACCAGGCCCCGGAGGCCCCGGAGACATCACGGAAACGCTCGCCGTCCACGTTCTGAAGGAGCTGGTCGCGCTGCGCGAAGGTCTGCCCCTCGCGAATCTCCGCGGCGTTGTCGAGGACGTGGCCGTTGCCGACGTACAGATCCAGGTCGCCGTCAAGGTCGTGGTCGAGCAGCACGATGCCGAAGCCGAGCATCTCCATCGACACGCCTCCGAGCCCCGTCGACTCGCTCACCTCACGGAACAGACCGCCGCCCTCGTTACGATAGTACGCGTTCCGCTCGTCGGTGAAGTTCGTCACCACGAGATCCGGGCGACCGTCGAGATCGATGTCGCCGACGTCGACTCCCATTCCCGCCTGGGAGATTCCCTCGCGCGAGTACGCGACGTCGGCCAGGAGCCCGATCTCCTGGAAGCGGCCGGTGCCGTCGTTGCGAAAGAGCAGGTTCGGTGTCTGATCAGAGGCGACGTAGATGTCCTGGTCACCGTCGTCGTCGTGGTCGAGCGCCACGACGCCGAGTGACTTGCCCGCTGCCGGGCCACCGACCGCGATACCGGAGCGCTGACTGACGTCCTCGAAGCGGCCACCGCCGAGGTTGCGGTAGAGGCGATCGGGAACGCCGGGGAACTCCCGCGGGCTGCAGTAGGTCCTGGTCCGGCCTGCACGCGAAGTGCAGACCTTGCCCGGGTCGTAGTCCACGTAGTTGCAGACGTAGAGATCGAGCAGGCCGTCACCGTCGACGTCGACGAAGGTCGCGCTCGAGCTCCACTCCGGAGCCTCCACTGCGGCCGTCCCGGTCACGTCCTCGAAGCGACCGTCGCCGAGGTTGCGGTAGAGAACGTTGACGCCGAAGTTCGTGACGTAGAGGTCGCTTCGTCCGTCGTTGTCGAAGTCGCCGACGGCGGCGCCCGACCCGTATCCCCTGTCCCCCACGCCCGCCGCTGCGGTCACATCCTCGAAGCGACCATCGCCGAGGTTGCGATACAGGACGTTGCCGACGCCGCCGGGGCCGCCGACGTCGGGATGCTCGTTACCGTTGACCAGGTAGAGGTCGAGCCGACCGTCGCCGTCGCAGTCAATCCAGGCGGCCCCGCCCACCGTGGTCTCCGGCATGAAGCGCTTGCCGGTGGCGCCGTTCGTGTGATGGAAGCTGATGCCGGAGCCATTCGTGATGTCGACGAATCCCGCCGCCACGGACGTCCGGACGATCCCCGACGAGGTCCCCGGGCTCGACTCTTCGTCACCGCAAGACGACAGCGCGAGCGGCGCCAGAAACAGCGCGGGCACCGCCAGAAAAGTAGCGAGCAGGTCGGGCCGGGCAGCGTTCATAACGGCTCGTTTAAGCACGCAACCCGGCCGACTGCAAGGAGCGGTCGAGCATGGAGGCGGACAGGCCGTTTGCCCTTGTCTCCGACGTGGTCGAGCCGTATGCTACGAGGGCCGTTCAGTTTGGGTCATCGCTGCCTCCGGCGTGCTCGTCGGACGCTCGTCCTGGATATCCCCTGCTCTCTCGGAGGTCTCAACATGCACCGGACATCGTGCTCCTGGAGCGCGCTGGGTCTTGCCCTCATCGCGCTCCTCTTGCTGGGTCTGGCAACGACGGATGCAAAGGCACAGATCATCCTCAGCGACATCGTCGGCGGGGGTGACGGCACCGGCAACGGACCGGCGGCGGTCATCGGCATCGATCCTCGTAACGGCGAGTTCACCGGCACGAGCATCGGCGGGCACATCTTCGAGACCGATGACGTCGCGGACGGGGTCAACCCCTCGCCCGTCGGAGACTCCGCCTTCGTCGACTCGGTGTTCTTCATCGGCGAGGCCGTCTTCGAAGACGGCGGCGGCGGACGCGTGCCGCCGACCTTCGGCGGCGACCCGGTCGCCGTCGCGCTGACACAGAGCGGTGTCGAGTTCGAGTTCCCCAGCGAGGACGGCTTCGGCTCGATGTGGAATCACGTCCTCTCCGACCTCAACGCCGGGGGCGGCGGCCCGTTCACGGTCGGCGGCCAGGTCGTCGCTCACGGTGTCGGAGTGCACGCGGCCGGCGGGGTCACGTTCGATCTCGGCGAGATCAGGTCTGCCTTCGGCGCCGACAGCGTCGGATGCTTCCAGACGGTCTGGGGAATGGACGGATGCGGTTCCGGTGACGTGAATCTCTACGTCATTCTCAGCAGCGACACCGAGGTCCTGGAAACGCGCAGCTACTTCGACATCGAGGGCGTGACCGCTCTGGCAAACTCCGGCTCCCTCCTTCAGGTGGACATCCCCGAGGAGGCGGTCTACCTCACCCTGGCGACCGGATCTAACGGCGGGGACGGCTGCGATCACGGCAACTTCGGCCTGGCGAGGATCATCGAGGGGGCGTGTCCGGAGGAGATACCGCTGGTCTCGCTCGAGGTCACCCCGCCAGAGGCCAGCATCGCGCCGGACGGGCTCCTGCAGCTGTCGGTGCTCGGCATCGATGACCTCGGCCGTCCGCAGGACCTGACCTCCTCGCAGTCGGGAACGACCTACGCATCGGACGACGAGGCCGCCGCCACCGTCGACGCCGACGGGCTCATCACCGGTGTCGCCGACGGTGATGCGACCATCACCGTGTCGAACGGCGCACTCGAGGCGACCGTCGCCATCACCGTCGGAGTGCCGCCCCACCTCGACCTCGGCGACATGGCGGTCGGCGGCAATGGCTTCGGCACAGCAGATCCCCTCTACATCGGCATCAACGCGGACACCGGTGCGTACGTCAGCTCCCGCCTGGCGACCGGCGTCCCCGAAGGCAACTTCATCAACCCGATGCCGGTGGACGGGTTCGACGGCTCGGACGACAACCCGTTCGTCAACTCCGTCTTCGTCATCGAGACCGACGTCGGCCAGGCCATCAACACGGAGAGCGTCCCCTTCGACTTCGAGCCCGGCGATCAGGACATCGGCTGGGAGGCTATCCTCAGCGGCCGCGAGCCCGGCGGTGACGACTTTCTCGAGTTCGGCGTGCGTGAGGACGGCACCGGAATCCGGTTCACCGCGGGGCTCGGTGTTCACGCCTCGCAGGGAATCACCTTCGATCTCGAGGAGATTCGCAGCGAGCACGGGTCCGACGCGGTGCAGTACGTCTCGGCGGTCGCCGGCGAGCTGACGAGCGAGCGCAACAACGCGGGGAGCGTCAACACCTACATCATTCTCACGGACGAGGAGTCGGTCCTGGAGACGGCGAGCTTCCTCGGAGCCTCGAACTCCGGACGCTTCCTGCAGATGGCGATCCCGGAGGACGCCGTCTACCTGACCTTCGCGGTCGGCTCGACCGGAAACGGCATCGGCAGCGACCACGGCGGATTCGGAATCGCTCGCATCACGCGAGAGGAGATCGAGACCGAGCTCGCCGGATTCTCGGTGACGCCGACGTCCATGGCCCTCAACCCCGGTGAGACCCGCCAGATCCGTGTCTCCGGATTCCTCGGCGGCGAGCTCGACGGGATCACCACCGACATCGACCCCGCCGACATCACCTTCGAGTCCGAGGACGACGCCATCGCGGAAGTCGACGACCAGGGCAACGTGCTCGGCGAGTCCATCGGCTCGACCGTCGTCCACGTCACGGTCGGCGAGACGACCGTCGACGTCGAGGTCCAGGTCGGCTCGATCATCCACCTCGGTGACATCGTCGGCGCCGGCGACGGCACCGGTACGGCGGACGGGATCATCATCGGCGTCGACCCCCGCAGCGGGCTCTTCGCCGAGATTCCGATCGACGGCCACCTCTACGAGGGAGACCCCGAAGGCGACGGTCTCAACCCCTCGCCCGTCGAGGACAGCGAGTTCATCGACTCGGTGTTCATCATCGGCGAACGCGACCCCGGAGCGGCGGCGAACGTGCCCGTCGGCGGTCCGCCGATCGTCCAGGAGCTCACGGCGGACGGCGGCGTCACCTTCGAGTTCCCGAGCCAGGAAGGATTCGGCTCGAGCTGGAACCACATTCTCGCGAACGAGAACGGCGGCGTGATCGACGGGGCATGCCTCGTCGGAGGACAGGTCTACGAGAGAGGTGTGGGAGTTCACGCCGCCGGAGGTATCACCTTCAATCTCGACAGTATCCGCGAGGTGCACGGTGACGACGCCGCCGGCACCTTCGCGACGGTCGCCGGCATGGACGCCTGTGGAGGCAACGTCAACCTCTACGTGATCTACTCCAACGACGACGCCGTGCTCGGCAGTACCGTCGTCAACGCCACCGGCAACTCCGGCGAGTCCCTGAGCCTCACCGTGCCGGTCGCCGCGCGGTACCTGACACTGGCGTGCGGATCGAACGGCGCGGACGGCTGCGACCACGGCACCTTCGGCGACGCGAAGCTGCTCTCCGGCGAGGGGCTCGTCTGTCCCGAGGAAGGCGACACCCACTGTGAAGGACTGTCCGTCGTCGAAGTCGGCGAGCGGCAGTTCCTCGGCACCTACCCGGTCGACATCCTGGCCACGGCCACGGACGAGTCCGGCGACGACATCCGCTACGGCTTCACGCTCGTCTATCCCGACGGCAGCCAGGACGTCGGATCGAACGACAGCGGCGCCTTCCAGTTCGTGCTGCGCGAAGGCACCTACACGATGACGGTCACCGTCGACGACGAGACGCTCTGCAACGACGCGGCCGCCGACAATACCTGCACGCTCGAGTTCACGATTCCGCCGGACGTCGCTCCCGAGGAGGACTGTGACACCGTCGGCGACGAGGACGGCAACGATCTTGCCGACTGTGACGACCCCGTCTGCGCGGACCTGCCCTCGTGTCAGCAAGCCGGCTTACGCCGCGGCGACGCCGACGACAACGGCCAGGCCCAGCTCACCGATGCCGTCAACATCCTGGGCTTCCTCTTCCCGGGCGCCGCGGCCCCGACCTGCATGGACGCCGCGGACGCGGACAACAACGACGAGGTGCAGCTGACCGACGCGGTGCGTATCCTCGGCTTCCTCTTCCAGGGCTCGGAGCCGCCGGTCGACCCCGGACCGATGGCCTGCGGACCGGACCCCGACGACGCGACGGACACGCTCGACTGCGCCGAGTTCATCTCGTGGGAGTCACCCCGCCGGGCCGGAGCGCCGGTAGCTCCGGGGAGACGCGCTGTGCGAAGCGCCTCTCCCCGGAGTCCCCCGGACTCTCGATGGCGCCCCCCGGACTCTCGCTGGCACCGCGCCGCACGAGCGCCGCGTATCGGGGATCGCTGTCCCGATGTGACGGAGGCTGGCTCACCTCCCTCCCGCCTCGGCGGGCGCCCGACCGGTCACCCGGCCGGTCCGCGGGTCGACGGCCAGACGCAGGTCCTCACCGTCCGCGACCCAGAAGAGGAACCCGTAGTTCATCTCGTGGTAGCTCTGCCGCCCTTCCCGCACCCTCTTCGAGGGGTCCGGGTTGAACGGATTCAGCGGCGAGTTGTCGTAGTGCGAGACCGTGACGATGCGCGTCCCGGCAGGAAAGCGCTTCGCACCCCTCTTCCAGCGGTAGGCCAGCTGCCAGTCGAAGCTGTAGCAGGGTACGCTGAGGAGCGTCTCCCGCCGCCCGTCAGGGTAGTGCGCGAAGAAGGTCATGTCACGCCCCCGCAGATGCATGTGCACGAAGAGCGCCTCGCCGACGGCGGCCTTCTCCAGCCTTCCCTCCTGGCGCACCTCGTACGCGGGGTCCAGCGGCGGGATCTCGAAGCTGCTGTTGATGAGCTGCAAGCAGCGCATGCGGCGTCGAATCGTCTCCTTCGCCCAGACGAAGCCCACGCGCGTGCGATCAGTCTGCTCGCTGCCCGCCGTCGTGTAGTGGATCTGCAGACGCAGCCGCGAGCCGGCAGGGACGAGAATCCCCGCGTTCCGTCCGTAGCGCGTCACGTCGCCGCCGGGAACGAATCCGGTGACGAGGACCTCGCCGCCGCCGAGCCTGCCCGGAAGACGCAGGTAGAGATTCGCGTGGTGAACGACGCGGCGGTTCCCCGGCAGCACCTCGATCTGGTTCACCCACGTGTCGTGCGGGAACTCGTGGTCGAGGTCGACGTAGTGGTAGTCGATGTAGCCGGTCGCCGGCACACGAAACTCCCGCGGCATGGCGAGCACCAGATCCGGCTCGTCGATGCCCCAGATACCGCGCGGCCAGTCGATCGGCGGCGGCGACTTTCCGGGGTCGCCCCTCGGCCCACCGGCACTGACCCAGCCACGGAGAATCTCCTTCTCCTTGCGAGACAGCGCCTGGTGGTTGACGAACTCGCCGTGCCGCGGATCGTTGAACGAAGGGGGCATCCGACCGTCGCGGACCGCCTCGCCGATGCGCTCCATGTTCGCGCGGGCGTCCGCGTAGGTCAGCAGGGAGAAGGGCGCCGTGCGGTTCGGCCGGTGACAGCTCTGACAACGCCGCTGGAGAATCGGAGCCACGTGCTCGCTGAAGGTGACGCCGCGGCCACGCGGCGCGCGCGGTCGGCGGATGAGGCAGCCCGCGGCGGCGACCTCGGCTCTCGGCGGCGCCTTCCCGGCGATCACGGCCAGGCACGCGTCGCGCAACGGCTCCCCGTCATCCTCACCCTCCTTCGATGCAGGCTCGACAATCGCACCGCGGTAACGCAGAACACCCCGCTCGTCGAGGACCACCGCCTGCGGGGTGCGCGTGACACCGAAGGCGGACTTCACCGACTGGTCGAAGTCCTTGTACACGGAGAAGGTCAGGCCGTTCTCGAGAGCGTGCGCAGCGAGCTCGACGACGCCTTCGCGCGGGTTCGAGTTCACACCGACGACCACGACGCCCCGCGAGCGTGTCCCGCGCCACAGACTCTCGAGCCGGGGAAGCGTCTCCCCGACCGCGGCACACGACGCATCGAGAAACACGATCACGAGCGCCCGCGGCTCGCCGAAGTCGTCCAGACCGCGCGACGCGTTGCGGATGTCCTGGAGACTGAGATCCGGCGCTCGCTCTCCGATCTTCAACGGGGAGCCTCGCCCCCGCGCCCCCGACGCCGCCACGGTGGCGAGCGCAACCGAGACAAGCACCGTGGAGCGGGCTCTTCGAAAACCAGTGGGCATCATGGTGATCGGCCTCCTTGACGCGACATTCTCCCACCCTCGACGACGCCCGGCCACACCCGTCTGCGCCTCGAGCCGCCGGCGCTGCTCCGCCGACTCTTCCCTGGTGACGGCCCCCACCGGCCCACTCTCCCCGGGACCCGATCCCGCCGCTCTCTCCGCTCGCCGACCGGAAGAAGGAAAGATCGACCTCCGGGTCCGTCTCCCGGACCCTGTCCAAGGCGCGAGAGAAATCATCCCACGCGCTCCCGAAGGACTCGCCGCGATCGCGCCGCACCGCGGTCAACAGGTCGACGAGCTCTCGCAGCGAGCGACCGGCGGGGATACGGGGCACCGGGTTCAGGAAGCGACCGTCGAAGAAGGGCCGCGACTGACAGTCACCCGGCTCGAGCCCTTCGGTCATCGCGCTCACCTGCGAGCCGGTGGAGCTGTTCACCGACAGCTCGCCGTCTCCGAGCTGAGCTCCGCCACGTCGAATCCGCTGTACAGCTTCCTGTCGTACCGGACGTGGCTCGGAGCATCCATGTGCGTCCCCGGGCGCGAGTGCAACGTGACGACGTCGTCGGCGTCGCCGTTCGCCTCCTCGTCGGTGCGGTACGTCGTGGCGCGCCACGTCTCGTGACGCCCCGGCGAGTGCGGCGCCTCGGCATCGAGCGGCCCGCCCAGGCTGCGGTTCTTGTCGGTTTCCACGAGCGATGCCGCCCGCGTACCCACCTCCGGAGTCAACGGGTGGAGGCACCCTTGCTGACCGTCCTCCCGCCAGCGCCTCGGGCTCGTCAGCCCCGACGACGACCTGTACCTCGACGCATTCTCCCGGATCGAGTCACCTCGGGTCTTTCCTCGACGTGGAGGAGTATGGTAGCACGGCAGCGATCGATGGGAGATCATCCCAGCTGCAAGTTCGCCTGAAATCCCCCACACTCGAGCCCGACGACAGAGAGAGCAGCGCCTGGTTGCGGAGCAGAGGTGCCGATGCGACAGATTCGAGGAGACACGACGAGCGCGTACCCGGCAACGCCGGCGCATGATCGCCGGATCGACCTCGTGCTGATCGCGATAGCCCTCAGCGTCATCGTCGGCGCTTTCACTCTCGACGCCGACGCGGAGTCGGTCCGACTGGCCGGCTCGGAGCTCTCCGTGAAGTGTCCGTCGACGCTCACCGCCATCGGCTCCTGCCCGGGCTGCGGACTGACGCGCAGCATCGTGGCGGGAGCCCACCTTCGCTGGCGAGAGTCGCTGGCCCTGAATCCGGCGGGGATCCTGATCCTGCTCGCCGCGGTCGCGCAGCTGCCCTACCGCTGGCTGCGACTGCGAGGACACCGCTCGAGCCCGGTGGCCCGCTGGCTCGGCTGGGCGGGTCGTCGGATGCCGGTGGCCATTGTCGTGCTCGCCGTCGGTCCCTGGTTGTCGAGCCTGGTCTGTTGAGATGGCAATTATCGTGGAACTCCTCCTCCTGACTGTTTTCGGGATCATCTGCGCCGCGCTCGCGGCGGACAAGGGGCGCAACCCCATCGGCTGGTTCTTCATCGGCTTTCTCCTGACCTGCATCGGCATCGTCCTCGTCCTGGTCGTCTCGAACCTCAAGGAGCAGGAGAGGCAGACTCGAGGGGCCAGCGACGAGCGACGCCGCCTGCGAGAGCAGGTGCGCCAGGAGCGCCTCAAGAACGAGTCCTTCCGCGACACGGTCGACCAGCGACTCGACACGCACGACAACGCGCTCGGAATCGACACGCGACCGCCGGTCCTGCCGGCCGACCGACTGACGCATGACTTGGCGGGGTCGTCCGCAGCCGACACCGCGGGGCTCCGCGCCGCCTTGTGGTTCGTGCACACCGGCGGAACCAGCACCGAGGAGATCGACTTCGAGCAGCTCCGGGACTGGTTCCACAGCGACCGTGTCAACCGCGGCACGCTCGTCTGGCGGTCCGGCATGGAGGACTGGAAGCCGATCGAGGAGGTTCCGGAGCTCGTGGAGGAGCTCTCGTGAGCGCGGTTGCGGCTCCCCGCAGCGGCAGCATCGTCCTGGAGGGGCTGATCGACGGGCCTCTGCCTCCCTTCCCGGACGGCAAGGAGAGGCTCCTGGAGTGGGAGAGCTTCGCCCGCGAGCAAGGGGTCCCCTTGCGCGTCAGGCTGGAGGGCCCGAACTTCAACGCGCTCGCCGACGACGAGGCCTTCCCCGCACCGCGCGTCCACGACTTCGCCGAGGTGACACGACAGGTCGTCGAGCAGCTGTGGAAGATGCTTCCCAGCCAGGAGCGGCGCCGGCTCTTCTCGACCCTGCGCAGCACCCAGTACCGCGAGACCACGAAGGTCGAGACGATCTACGCGATCACCCCGGACGGCACCCGAACGGAGTCCCGTACCTCCGACTGGAAGGCTGTCGCCGGCCCGTCGATCTTGCGGCGGATCGGACCGATGAAGCTCTTGGTTCTCGTCGGTATGCTGATCCTCGGCGCGATCTTCATCGTCTCGCGCTTCGATGATCTGGCGTCGATCGTCGGCGCAGTCCCCGCCGTCGACGTCGTCGTCGAGGCCGACGAGCTCTCGCCGTACGTCACGGTCACCCGGCTCGAGCTACCAGGAAGCCACACCATCGATATCGAGCTGCGCCGAGAGAAGGGGCTCCCTACCGACCTCCGCGGGCTGGTCGCGGAGCAGCGGGGGCTCGAGGGCCGAAACGACCTCGACGCGTGGACGGCCCTCGACGCGCTGGTCGTCGACGCGAGGGTGAGCATCGACTCGCTCGACGACGACGGAAAGCGGCTCGCCTCACACACGTACAGCGTCAGGAAGCTCCGCGAACAGAGCACGCTCGTCCTGTCGGTGCCGTACCACCGCGGCACGAAGGTCCTGAGCATACGGCCCTAGTCCGAATGGCTCACCGCTTTCGCCTGCCCACCAGCTCCTCGAACCCGTCGACACTGAACGTGTTGACTACCCTCGCAGCCTCGAAGCCGGCCTTGCGCGCGACACCGACACCGTAGCGCACGTCGTCTATGCCCGCAGGCCGGTGCGCGTCCGGATTGATGCTCGTCAGCACCCCGAGCTCCCGGGCGCGGGGCCCGAGTCGCCAGTCCATGTCCAGACGTCGAGGGTTGGCGTTGATCTCGACGACGACCCCGTGCTCCGCTGCGCTCGCCAGAACGCGGTCCATATCGAGCGCGGCGCCCTCCCTGCGCAGCAGCAGGCGTCCCGTCGCATGGCCCAGCATCGTCGTGTGCGGATTCTCGATGGCGCGGATCACCCGTGCAGTGATCTCCTCCGCAGGCTGACCGAGACTCGAGTGCAGCGAAGCGACGATAAACTCGAAGAGCTCCAGCACGTCCTCGTCGTAGTCGAGCGCTCCGTCCGCGAGGATGTCGCTCTCGATCCCCTTGAAGATGCGGAAGCCGTCGAGCTGCTCGTTGAGGCGATCGATCTCCTCATGCTGGCGGCGCACGTCGTCGGGCTTCAGACCTCCTGCGTAGAATGCGCTCTGGCTGTGGTCCGTGACGCCCATGTAGGAGAGCCCACGAGCGCGCACCTCCGCGGCCATCTCCTCGAGGCTCGCCTTGCCGTCGCTGTAGATGGTATGCAGGTGAACAACGCCTCGCAGATCGCTCTGCTCGACGAGAGCAGGCAGCTCACCGGCGGCGGCCATCTCGATCTCCCCGAGATTCTCACGCAGCTCCGGAGTGATGAAGTCGAGGTCGAGCGCACGGTGAATTTCCTCCTCACTTGCACAGTCGATCCTCTCCTCCCCTCGGAACAGGCCATACTCGTTCAGCTTCATCCCGCGCTCCTTGGCCCGCGCCCGCATGACCGTGTTGTGCTCCTTCGAGCCGGTGAAGTGGCAGAGCGCGAACGCGAACTCGGAGTTCTCGACCATGCGCAGGTCGACGGCCACGCCGCTCTCCAGTCGCACACTGGTCTTCGTTGCACCGCGAGCGATCACGTCGACGACGTCGGGAAAGGAGCACAGACGCTCGGAGACCTCCTCGGGGCGCGCTGTACCGACAACAAGGTCGAGGTCCTTGAGCACCTCCTTTCGACGACGGTAGCTGCCGGCGATCTCGAGGCGCTCGACCGCGGGACAGGACCGCAGATGTTCCAGCAGTGGCTCGGCGGCTACCTCGGCCTGGGGGATGAGGTAGCGGTCGGCGACCGACCGCATGTACTCGATCCCGTCGAGGATCTTCTGCTGCGACCTCGCACCGAAGCCGGCGAGCGACGCGACACCACCCTCCTCGCAGGCCTTTCGGAGAGCCTCGAGGCTCTCGAGCCCGTGCTCCCGCCAGAGGACCCGGATCTTCTTCGGCCCGAGACCGGGTACGAGCAGCATGTCCCTGACCCCGGACGGCACCGTCTGGAAGAGCTCGAAGAGCCGTGGACTCGAGCCGCTCACGAAGAGATCACGAACCTCCACGGCCAGGGTCTGGCCGATGCCTCGTACCGCCTCGAGCCGCCCCTCGGCGATGACCTCCGCGAGGTCATCCGAAAGAGCCTCGAGCGCTCGGGCGCCGGTGCGGAAAGACCGTGGACGGAAGGGATTCCCGGACTCGAGCTCCAGAAGGTCGGCCATCAGGTTCAACGTACGGACGATCTCTGCCTTGTCCACGTCTCGGGACTCCTGGGGGGGCGAGAAGGCGCGCAAGCGGACGTGCCCGGCCGCAGAGCCCGGCCGGCTCCGCTTATCGGCTTTGAATTCCACCTTCGAGCTTCGGTTGTTCTCGATCCGGACGCCGATATAATACCGCGTTTCTCCTCGGGGCGAGCCCCGTCGCCACGGAGCCTCGAGAACGACCAGATCATGAGCCAGCAAGCCGAAAACACTCGCGTCGAGCACCTGCGCAACGTCGCGGTGATCGCCCACGTCGATCACGGAAAGACGACTCTCGTCGACAAGCTTCTCGCGGCAACCGGCTCGGTCCCCGAGCACCAGGACCTCGGAGAGTGCATTCTCGACTCGAACGACCTGGAGCGCGAGCGGGGAATCACGATCCTCGCGAAGAACATCTCGCTTCCTTACAAGGGTGTCAAGATCAACGTTATCGACACGCCCGGTCACGCCGACTTCGGCGGAGAGGTCGAGCGGGTGCTACAGATGGCGGACGGTGTGCTGCTGCTCGTCGACGCCGCCGAGGGCCCGATGCCTCAGACGCGGTTCGTTCTCAAGAAGAGCTTCGAGCACGGACTGCGTCCGCTCGTCGTCATCAACAAGATCGATCGCCACGACGCTCGACCCGACGAGGTCGTCGACGAGGTCGGGGAGCTGTTCCTCGAGCTGGTCACGGAGCTAGATCTCGACTCCGTCGAGGACTTCGACGGTGTGGACGTCCTCGACTTCACCGTCGTCTACGCCTCCGGACGCGACGGCTACGCGAAGCGGACCCTGGAGGAGGAGTCCAACGACATCTCCGCCGTGCTCGAGGAGATTCTCCGGTCCGTTCCGCCACCGAAGGCCGTCCTCGACGCTCCGCTGCAGCTGCAGATCACGACGCTCGACTACAACGACTACGTCGGACGTATCGGCATCGGACGCGTGACGAAAGGCTCGATCCGTGTCGGTGAGGAGATCCTCGTGGCTACCAGGGAGTCCTCACACACGAAGACCGTCAAGGAGCTCTACACCTTCGACAAGCTTGGCCGTACACCGGCGGAGCACGTCGAGGCTGGTGACATCTGCGCGGTCACGGGAATTGCGAATGTCGAGATCGGCGACACGCTGACTGACATCGAGAGCCCGGACCCACTGCCGCGGATCGCGATTGATCGCCCGACGATCTCGATGGTTTTCCAGATCAACGACAGCCCCTTCGCCGGCCGCGAAGGCAAGTACGTCACCTCGCGCCAGCTTCGAGGCCGCCTCTACAAGGAGCTCGAGTCGAACGTCGCGCTGACGGTCGAGGGCATGCCGGAACCCGGCCACTTCGAGGTCGCCGGCCGCGGCACGCTGCACCTCGGTATCCTGATCGAGAGCATGCGCCGCGAGGGCTACGAGCTGCAGGTCGGCAAGCCCCGTCCGATCCTTGTCCAGGAAGACGGGGTGCGGAAGGAGCCCATCGAGCGATTGATCGTACAGACCCCGGAAGAGAGCGCAGGCAAGGTCATCGAGGTCCTCGGCGGACGCCGCGGCGAAATGGTCAAGTACGAACCACAAGGCGAGCGCGTCCTGCTGGAGTTTCGCGTCCCCGCACGTGGCCTGATCGGCATGGGCTCACGTCTGATGACGTTGACCGCCGGCGAGGCGATCGTCTTCCACAGTTTCGACGCCTACGAGCCCCACAAGGGCAGCATTCCACGGCGTCAGAACGGCGTGCAGGTATCGAGCGAGATGGGCAAGGCCGTGCCCTATGCGCTCTTCAACCTCAAGGACCGCGGCCCCATGTTCGTCGAGCCGGGTGAGGATATCTACGAGGGACAGATCACCGGCGAGCACTGCAAGGACGACGACATCACCGTGAATCTCTGCAAGGAAAAGAAGCTGACGAACGTCCGCGCAGCCGGCAGCGACAAGAATGTCATCCTGACTCCACCGCGAAAGATGTCGATCGAGGAAGCTCTCGAGTACATCGAGGACGACGAGATCCTCGAGATCACGCCTCGGTCCGTCCGCCTGCGCAAGAAAGTCCTGCAGGACAAGCTGCGACGCAAGGAGCGTCGTTGAGACCTTGCAGAACTGGTCGCCGACTCTTCCGTCCCTCGCGACCGTCCTCTGGCTCGGGCCGATCCTCGCCGTCGCAGTGCCGGCGCTCTTCCTCCTCGCCGGGTGGCTGAAGACGCGTCACGGGTTGCGCACCGGCTACACGCGCAAGATCCTCCACTTCGGCCTCTTCGGGGGAGCGACCACGCTGTCACTGACGGTCGGCTATCCGGGCGTCAATCTCCTCGGCGGCATCGGCGCGATCGTCGTTCTGTACTCGCTCTGGCGAGGGGACGGCCATCCCTTCTACGAGGCGATGGCACGCGAGAAGGATGCTCCGCGCCGCACGCTCTACATCGTCGTTCCGGTCCTCGCCACGATCCTCGGCGGCATCTCCTCGGCCCTCCTCTTCGGCGAGTTCGCCGCGGTCGGGTACCTGGTCACGGGATGTGGCGACGCGATCGCGGAGCCGGTCGGCCTGCGCTTCGGCCGCCACCCCTACCGCGTCCCCACGTTCGGCTCGGGAGTGAGCAGCCCACGGACGATCGAGGGAAGCCTGGCCGTGCTGCTCACGTCATTCCCGCTCGCCGCGCAGCCCCTCTCCCTGTCACCCCAGGAGGTCGCGGTGCTGCCGGTCGCCCTCGGCGTCGCGATCGCGGCAACCCTGGTCGAGGCGGCGTCGCCGCACGGACTCGACAACCTCACCGTGCAGCTGGCTGCATCGGGAGTCGCGTTCGCGATCGGGTAGCCTACCCGGGATTGCGGCTGCCCCCTTCCGCACGAGGTCCGGTCTCACCCCTTCACCACGCCAACCGGTCGCAGCCTCGCCACCTTCGTCGCCAGCGCGGCCTGGTCCACCACGTCCACGACCTCCGCGACGTCCTTGTAGGCATGCGGAAACTCCTCGTCGATCGTCCGACGGTTCGCCGCGGCGATGTGGATACCCTGGGCCTCGAGCTCCCTCGCGATGTTCCGACCACAAACCTCCTGGACCGCCTTCTTGCGACTCAGTCGCCGGCCGGCTCCGTGACAGCAGCTCGCGAAGGTGAAGTCCGGGGCGTCCGGGTTGCCAACGAGGACGAAGGAGTAGCGCCCCATGTCGCCGGGAACGAGGACCGGCTGGCCCACGTCGCGATAAGCCTCGGGAACCTCCGGGTGTCCCGCGGCGAATGCGCGAGTCGCACCCTTGCGGTGCACGCAGACCTGCTGCTCGCTGCCGTCGATGACGTGCTTCTCGATCTTCGCGATGTTGTGGCAGACGTCGTAGACGACGTGAACGCCGTGCTCGCGCGGCGTCAGCCCCCACGCGTCCTCGAAAGTCCGCCGGACCCAGTGCGTGATCACCTGACGGTTGGCGAAGGCGAAGTTGGCGCCGCACGACATCGCCGCAAGGTAGCTCCGGCCCTCATCGCTGCGCAGCGGAGCGCAGCACAGCTGGCGATCCGGCAGCTCGATACGGTGCCGCGAGACCGCCTTGTTGAGCACCCGAAGGTAGTCGTCGCAGATCTGATAGCCGAATCCGCGCGAGCCCGTGTGGATGATGACCGTGATACCTCCCGTCCGCAGGCCGATACGCTCGGCAACACGAGGCTCGTAGATCTCGTCGACGTAGCCGAGCTCGACGAAGTGATTGCCGCTACCGATCGTGCCGACCTGCGTGCGGCCCCGCGCGAAGGCTCGGTCGCTGACAAGATCGAAATCCGCGTTCTCGAGCACGCCACCCTCCTCGATGTAGTCGAGGTCCTCCGCCGATCCGAAGCCGGCGTCGATCGCCCACCTCGCGCCGGTGGTCGCGAGCTTGCGAAAATGCCTCTCATCGAGGCGCAGGTCCTTGCGCGACTTTCCGACGCCACTGGGAACGTTCTGGAAGAGCAGGTTGACGAACTCCGCAACGCGCTCCTTGACGTCCGCGTACTCGAGCCTCGTCGACAGCAGACGCACACCGCAGTTGATGTCGTAGCCGACGCCTCCCGGAGAGATGACTCCCTCGTCGAGATCGAAAGCCGCGACACCGCCGATGGGGAACCCGTAGCCCCAGTGAATGTCCGGCATGCCGATCGACGGCCCGACGATCCCGGGCATACACGCGACGTTGGCGACCTGCTCGAGGCAGCGGTCGTGACGCAACGTCTGCATCAGGTGATCGTCGGCGAAGACCACACCGTCGGTCAGCATCGGCCCTTCGCGAGGGATGCGCCAGGAGTGATCGTTGATGCGTTGCAGCTTCAGCTTGTCGTTCCAGGAGCTCTTCATGGTCGCAGCATCTCGGGTCTCACCAGGGTCAGAGATCGAACACGATCGTCGCCTCGAGGCCCAGCGGGGTTCTGTCGATCTTCAGCCCATGATAGGTGGCAGCCTTCACCTCGGTGAGAGCTTCGTGCCGGGCGGCGTCGTAGGTCTCTCCCCGAAGACGTGCGACCAGACGCACCGGCTCCGAGAAGGACACGTGCCTGACGTCGATATCGCGACAGAGGAACCCGTCGCAATCGAAGAGCCAGATCAGCTCGCCCAGAAGGTCGACGAGAAGCTCCTCCGGGTCCTGCGCCACCAGCTCGAGATCCCGCTCGATCGGCAGCTCGTCGACCGCCTCGGCCGCGTCCGCGACGTAGAGGGTCAGCAGAGCCCGAGCCGCATCCCGGACCAGGCCGCCGGCGTCCGGTGACGTCATGCGAACGGCCGCGTCACCGGTATGTTCCACAAACTCGAAAACCATGCTTCACCTCGATCTCCCCGAAGCCGAAGATCGATAAGACACGGAGACCCTACGGCAATCGGTCCCCGTTTGCGAACCCGAGAAGCCCCTCCCCCACGACCCGTGCCTCCACGAGCGACCCTTGCACCGAGCTCGAGCCTCCGCAGCCCACGCCGTCGCCGTTGTGGCCGCGAAGTCCTCGACGTGAACGGGTCCGCCGCACAGCGAAGACCTCGACGGCGATGAGCGGCCCGGTGCGTTCACCCGCAAGCGACGTCCGCCCCCCGATACCGGAAGGTCCCTATGATCTCGCCGTCGTCGGTGGCGGAATCAACGGCGCCGCAATCGCCCGGGACGCCGTGCTGCGCGGCAAGTCGGTCGCCCTCATCGAGAAGGGGGACTTCGCCTCCGGCACGTCGAGCGCGTCGTCGAAGATGGTCCACGGTGGTGTCCGCTATCTCGAACAGCTGCGCTTCGGACTCGTCCACGAGGCCCTGAGGGAGCGCCATCTGCTGCTGCGGCTCGCGCCGCACCTGGTTCGCCCACGCTCGTTTCTTCTCCCCGTCTACGCCGGCGCGCGCCGCGGACCGAGGTGGATCCGGCTCGGTCTGCTCCTCTACGACTGGCTTGCCGGAAGCCGTCGTCTCGGCAAGACGAGGTTTCTCGGACCGGACGAGCTGACGACCGCCGCGGCGGGGATTCGCACCGACGGTCTGCTCGGCGGCGGCCTCTACTTCGATGCCGTCATGGACGACGCCAGGCTCTGCCTCGCGAACGTGGTCGGCGCGCGCGAAGAAGCCGACGCCGCGGGGATCCCCTTCGTCGCGTACAACTACACGCGCGTCGTTTCACGAAGGAGCGAGGGCCCGATCACGCTGGAGATCGAGGACTCGACGTGCGGACGAAGACAGACGATCAACGCTCACCGGGTCGTGCGTGCCCAGGGGCCGTGGTCGGACGAGGAGCTCCTGGTGCGCTCCGCCGGCGTCCACCTCGTGGTGCCTCGCCTTCCGACAGAGCACGGCCTGCTGCTCGAGCACTCGCTGGACGGCCGCGTCTTCTTCGTGATCCCGTGGAAGGACCTGACGATTATCGGCACGACGGAGACGCCGCACAGCGGCCCGCCGGATCAAGTCCGGGCTCGGGAGGAGGATGTCACGTACCTGCTGAGCGAGGTCCGACGGATGCTGCCCGGGCTCACTCTGCAACGACGTGACATCCTCGGCGCGTTCGCCGGAGTGCGCCCCCTGGCGCGCAACGCCGGCCTTCTTTCCCGCTGGCGGCGCAAGGGGGCTGGAGCGACGAGCCGCCGCCACCGTGTGATCGACGACGGCTCCGGCACCTTGACCGTCGTCGGCGGCAAGTACACGACCTACCGCGCCGTCGCGGAAGCGGTCGTCAACCGTCTCTTCCCACGTACGCGCTCCAGGACACGCCGGCGTCCGCTGCCCGGCGGGGAAAACGGCGACTGGGAGAGCTACCGCGACTCGGTCGACGCAGCGACTCTCGAAGGACACGGCGAGGAGCGGCTACGATCCCTCTGGGACCGACACGGCAACCGACTCGACGCCGTGCTCCGCATCATCGACGAGGATCCTGCCCTCGGCGAGTCCCTTCCCGCCGATGTCGACGTTCCCCTCGCCGAGGTGGCGTACGCTGCTCGCCATGAGTTCGTCGTCCACGCCGAAGACTTCCTCGATCGGCGAACCAGCCTTCGCTACTCGACAGGTGATCCCCGGGAGCTGCACGACGCGGTCGATCAGGTGCTCGCGACCCACCGCCCGTTTTCGGTCCGCGACGACCGACGCGAGCGCTGGCTCGCCGCTCGGGAGCACGAGGCAAGTCTGCGAAGGGCCGAGCCCTCGCCCTGCTGACGCCGACGTCCTGCGAAGCGCACCGACGTCGCGCCCCGGTTCCGGGTGCGCGACGGAAGTCCTGATGTGAGGAGAGCCGCGTGGCGAGGACCTCGGGAGGTCCCCGCCCAGCGGCTCTTGGGTAGAGGAGGGAAGAGAATAGGAGGGGTGTAGGGTGTTGGGTTTTGGGTCTCGACTGGAAAAGTAGCAAGCCACGTTCCATTCCGGAAAGGGGGGGGTGGGGGGGGGGGG
>CAYMLL010000085.1:0-5353 GCA_964390645.1 uncultured Planctomycetia bacterium
AAATGTGGCTTGCAATATCTCGGAGCGATGCAAAGCACAGGCTCTATCGCGTCCGAATCCATACCTGTCTGCATATTCCAATCGACGGCTGTGTTCGGACCGTCGCCACGTCCTACGCTCAGTGCGGCCGTCGACGCTTCCAGCCGGGCAGGCGGGCCGGCGCACGGATTCACTGGCGGAACGAACCTCGACGAAGGAAGATGAGCTCGTCGATGCGCACGTCACGCCGCACTCCACGCTCCCGTTCAGAAGGTGCCCGATGAAACCGATCCGCTCCGCGCTCGTCCTGCTGACCGCGCTGTTCGCCTCCCCGGCCCTCGCCGACGTTCGGCTGCCCGCCGTGCTCGGCAACCACATGGTCCTGCAGCAGGGACAGCCGATCACCCTCTGGGGCTGGGCCGACCCGGGCGAGGAGGTGTCCGTCGCCTTCGACAAGAAGAGCGCCACGACCACGAAGGCCGGCGACGACGGCAAGTGGAAGGTCGAGCTGCCGGCACGCAAGGCGAGCAAGAAGCCCCGTCGTCTGAAGATCGCGGGCAAGAACGAGATCGAGCTCGCGGACATCCTCATCGGCGAGGTCTGGGTCGGCTCGGGACAGTCGAACATGGAGTGGCAGCTGAACGGGACGGAGAACGCGCGCAAGGCCATCGCCGCCGCGAAACACCCGCGAATCCGTCTCTTCCACATCCCGAAGAAGCAGCAGGGCTCCCCTGCGGACGACGTTCAGGCGAGCTGGAAGGTCTGCACCCCACGAAGCGTGCCGGCCTTCTCGGCAGTCCTCTACTACTTCGGGCGGCGTCTGGACAGCGAGCTCAAGGTGCCGATCGGCCTGATCAACAGCTCCTGGGGCGGCTCGCCGATCGAGCCGTGGACGATCAAGGGCGGCAGCTCGGGCGGCATGTACAACGGCATGATCGCGCCCATCGTCCCCTTCGCGATCCGCGGCGCGACGTGGTACCAGGGCGAGACCAACGTCCTGCAGAACAACGGGCTCGCCTACTACGACAAGATGAAGGATCTCATCGAGGGCTGGCGCCAGGCCTGGGGACGGGAGCTTCCCTTCTACTTCGTGCAGATCGCGCCGTGGAGCGGTGGCTACGGCACCGGTCAGCTTCCGGCCCTCTGGGAAGCTCAGGTGCAGAGCCTCAAGATCCCGAAGACCGGCATGGCGGTGACGACGGACATCGTCCACAACATCGGCGATATCCATCCGCGCAACAAGCTCGACGTCGGCGAGCGGCTCGCACGATGGGCGCTGGCGAAGGACTACGGGAAGAAGCGGGTCATCTACTCGGGTCCGCTCTACCAGTCGATGAAGGTCGACGGCAAGAAGATCGTCCTGCACTTCGCTCACGCGAAGGGACTGAGGTCGCGCGACGGGAAGCCCCTGAACGAGTTCCAGGTCGCGGCCACGGACGGCAACTTCGTCGCGGCGAGCGCGAAGATCCAGGGCCGTACCGTAGTCGTCCAGGCCAGGGGCATCGACCAGCCCGCGAAGGTGCGCTTCGGCTGGCACAAGCTCGCCAACCCCAACCTCGTCAACGGCGTCGGCCTGCCGGCATCCCCGTTCCACACCGACGGCTGGAGAGGGGGAACCGGAGAGTAGCCGACCCCTCACGGCTCTTGCAACCGACCACGTCCGGGTTACGATGAGCCCCGGCACGGTTCGGAGATGAGCTTGATGAGGCGGCTGGTCTTTCTGAGTCTCGCGGGTTGGATGGTGGCGGCTGCCCCCGCGCTCTCGCAGTCGATCGGCTCATCCGCGAGCTCGTTTCGCAAGGAGAACCTCGACCTTCCCTACAACGCCGTCGGCGACGGCGAGGACACGGAGGACGCCCCCGAGCTCATCGTCTTCTACGGACAAGGGTACGAGGCGACCGACATCGTCCTGGTGCTGGACGAGTCGCTGACGATGAACCGCGAAGACCGCTTCCAGATCGAGAAGCGCGAGGCCAACCGGGCGATCAGCGAGCTCCACCCCGAGTCACGTTTCAACGTCATCTTCTTCGGCGGCACGACGACGAGCTTTCGCCGGCGTCTGACCAAGGCGACCACGTCGAACAAGACAGCGGCCGCCGCGTTCGTCACCACCCGGGTCACGAACCTCGGCACCTGTCTGGGCGAGGCCGTCGTCGAGGCGCTGCGGATGCTGCACCGGGGCGGCTCGAGGTACCCCGCGGTGCTCCTGGTCAGCGACGGCACCCCGACGCGCTGCCCCTTCGTTCCGGCGGGCGACTGCGCGGGTCGGCGAGAGGTCGTCGAGACGGTCCTCTCGAACATCCGCAACGCGAACGTCTCGCGAGTCCCCGTCCACACCATCCTCGTCGGTCAGGAGCAGCGCTGTACGGGCCTGGCCCGGGAGTTCATGACGCGAGTCGCCGGCTCGAGCGGCGGCACCTTCCGTTCGCTGGTCCGCTGAAGGGAAGCCTCGGCGCGAGCTCGAGCGGGCCCTCCGTGCGACCGCGTCGTGGAGCCCGCGGCGGACGTCACCCGACGCCCCTTGACGCCCGACGGGCCGATCCGGGATCTCCTCGCGAGTCGCGGACCCCGGCGGCGGCGGCGGCGGCGGCGGCGGCGGCGGCGGCGGCGGCGGCAGACGCAAAAGCAAACGCGGCCGCAGACGCGCTTCAAGGCCCCCGGAAGCCGGCACGCGCTCGCCCACCGTGGATCGGCGACCCGGCGCGTCGGAATCGGCCCCCGACGTCCCCGCGCCTCGCCCGGGGCGAAGGCGTCTGTTAGACTGGACCATCCTCGGCGGGCGGAGCTCGACGGCATCCGGCTTGCCGGAAGACGTGACGTTCCACGGAGGAGGCCGCCCGGGCGATGAGAAGAAGAGCTCACCTGGAGCATCTGTCCGCCGGCGCCGGTACGCACCGACGCCGACGACGGGTCGGAAGATCGTCCGGAAGGCGACAGCGCCCGCCGCTCGACCTGGCCTTCGCGCTGGCGCTCGCTCTCGCCCCTGCCGCATCGGTAGCGACTCCCGACGACCCCGTCCCCGAGACCGTCCGGTTCAACCGCGATGTCCGGCCTCTGCTCTCCGACGCCTGCTTCGCATGCCACGGTCCCGACAAAGGCCGACGCAAGGCCCGGCTGCGACTCGACGAGGAGAAGGGCCTGCTCGCCGATCGCAAGTCGCGCACGGTCTCACCCGGCAAGCCCGAGCTCAGCGAGCTCTACAGGCGGATCTCCTCGGACGACGAGGACGAGCGCATGCCGCCGGCGGACTCGGGCAAGAAGCTCACTCCCCGACAGATCGAGATCATCCGTCGATGGATCGAGCAGGGCGCTCGCTGGGAGAAGCACTGGGCGTACAACGTTCCGACGCGTCCGGAGCCCCCGAGGAGTCCGCGCCTCGATCGCGTCGCGAGCCCGATCGACCGCTTCCTGCTGGCCCGCTCGGAGCGAGCCGGTGTCCAGCCCGGGCCGACGACGGATCCGGCGACCCTGATTCGACGCCTGACGCTGGACCTGACCGGCCTGCCGCCCGATCCTGCCGAGGTCGATGCGTTCGTCGGCGACACCTCGCCGCGAGCCTACGAGAGTCTCGTCGACCGGCTGCTCTCCTCGCCTCACTACGGCGAGCGCATGGCGATCTACTGGCTCGACCTCGTGCGCTACGCGGACTCTGTCGGCTACCACAAGGACTCCCATCGCAACGTCTGGCTCTATCGCGACTACGTCGTCCGGGCCTTCAACGACAACAAACCCTTCGATCGATTCACTCTCGAGCAGGTCGCCGGCGGCCGGCGGGCCGGAACGAAGTACGAGCAGTACGAGTGGAAGGTCGCGTCCGGCTTCAACCGCATGAACCAGACGACGAGCGAGGGCGGCGCGCAGGCGGGCGAGTATCTCGTCAAGTACTCCGCCGACCGCGTCCGCAACACCGCCGCGATCTTCCTCGGCTCGACGATGGGCTGCGCGGAGTGCCACGACCACAAGTTCGATCCCTTCACGACGCGCGACTTCTACAGCTTCGCCGCGTTCTTCGCCGACCTCCAGGAGCGCGGCGTCGGATTCCCGAGCGAGTCGCCGATGCCCTCCGGACCGCAGCTCACGCGGTGGCGGGAGATCGACTCGGAGCTCGCCCGGCTGAAGGGCGGGATCGCAACGGAGTCCACTCCCGATGCCACCGTCGGCGCACGGATCAAGAGCCTCGAGGAGGAGCTCGAGCAGGTCGCGAACCGGAAGCACTGGGCGAAGACCATCATCACGCAGCCGGGGAAGCCCAGGACCGTCCGGATCCTGCCTCGCGGCAACTGGATGGACCGATCGGGCCCGGTGGTCGAGCCCGCGATCCCTGCCTTCCTCGGCAAGATCGAGACCGAGGGCCGCGCCAGCCGGGTCGATCTCGCCCGCTGGATCGTCGGTCGCGACAACCCGCTGACCGCACGCGTCCTCGTCAACCGGCTGTGGAAGCTGCTCTTCGGCGAAGGCATCTGCCGAGTTCTCGATGACGTCGGCACACGGGGTCAGTGGCCGACGCATCCGCAGCTCCTCGACTGGCTCGCCGTCGAGTTCATCGACAGCGGCTGGGACATCAAGCACATGGTCAAGCTGCTGGTGATGACCCGTGCCTACCGCCGCAGCTCGACGAGCACCGCCGAGTTGCGCAAGCTTGATCCGGAGAACCGGCTCGTTGCGCGACAGTCGAGATTCCGACTCGCCGCGGAGCTCGTCCGCGACAATGCACTCGCCGTCAGCGGCCTGCTGTCACGCAAGATGGGCGGGCGAAGCGTCAAGCCCTACCAGCCGGCCAACTACTGGTACCGCCTCTACAAGGACGCGAAGTACGTCCAGGAGCGCGGCGAGGATCTCTATCGCCGCGGCATCTACACCTACTGGAGACGCAGCTACTGGCCCCCCCGCCGGGGGGCTTTCGCCGCGCGGGCGCGCGAGGAGTGCGTCGCCGATCGACCGCGATCGAACACGCCGCAGCAGTCGCTGGTCCTGCTCAACGATCCGACCTACGTCGAGGCGGCTCGCGCGTTCGCGGCCTCGATCATCCGAGAGGGCGGCTCGACGGATCGTGACCGGTTGACGTGGGCGTTCCGGCGTGCGCTGTCGCGACCGCCGACGGACGAGGAGGTCGAGGTCCTGGCCGGACTCCGGGAACGACAGGCGCGTCGCTACTCGAAGGACGAGACGGCGGCGAAGGCGCTGCTGAGCACGGGCGACTCTCCGCTTCCCGAGGACGTCCCTCCTGCCGAGGTCGCAGCGTGGACATCGGTGGCGCGCGTCCTGCTGAATCTCCACGAGACGATCACGAGAAGCTGAGCGCCATGAACATCCACGAGAGCACCGAGCTCGAGAGACTTCGCCGCGTCCGATCACGACGCACCTTTCTCCGCGG
>CAYMLL010000085.1:5363-19585 GCA_964390645.1 uncultured Planctomycetia bacterium
TTGTTTTTTTGTTTTGGCGGGTTCTTTTCTCTAGTCTCTTTTCTGGGGGGTGGGGCCGGCGGTGTCGGAGTGGCGGCGCTCGCGTCGCTGCTGTCCGGATCCGCCGCCGACGCGAGCCCCGGCTCCCCCGGCCTCGTCGAGCCCCTGCACTTTCGACCGCGAGCCCGTCGCGTGATCTTCCTCTGCATGGCGGGTGGGCCGTCGCATCTCGAGACCTTCGACCACAAGCCGAAGCTCGTCGAGCTCGACGGCCGGCCGATGCCGCAGTCCTACACCAGGGGACAGCCCATCGCGCAGCTCCAGGGCAAGAAGCTGACCTGCATGGGAGCGCGGCATCCCTTCGCGCGCCACGGCAGGTCCGGCCAGGAGATCAGCAGCGTCTTGCCCCAGCTGCATTCGGTCGCCGACGAGATCTGCATCCTGCGGTCGATGAAGACGGAGGCGATCAACCCCGACCCGGCCCACACCCTGATGAACACGGGTACGACCATCAGCGGCCGGCCGGCGATGGGCTCGTGGCTCCTCTACGGCCTCGGCAACGAGTGCGCGGATCTTCCGGGCTTCATCGTGATGACGTCGACCGGCGGCGGACAGAACCAGCCGATCGCATCCCGACAGTGGCACAGCGGCTTCCTGCCGGGACAGCACCAGGGCGTCCACTTCAACTCGTCAGGCGACCCGGTGCTCTACGTCAAGAGCCCCGACGGGGTGTCGGCCGACGACCAGCGCGACGTCATCGACACGGTGCGGACACTCAACCGTCAGCGCGACGAGCTCGTCGAGGACCCGGAGATCTCGACACGCATCCGGCAGTACGAGCTGGCGTTCAAGATGCAGTCCAGCGTTCCAGCTCTGACGGACCTCTCCGACGAGAGCCGGGCGACGCTCGACATGTACGGCACTTCGGGCGCCGACGGAACCTTCGGCGGCAACTGCCTCCTGGCCCGCCGCCTCGCCGAGCGCGGCGTGCGCTTCATCCAGCTCTATCACCGCGGCTGGGACCACCACGGGGACCTCGAGAAGGGAATCGTCGAGACGGCCAGACACGTCGATCGAGGGACCGCCGCGCTGATCCGGGATCTCAAGCAGCGCGGCATGCTCGACGACACGCTCGTCATCTGGGGCGGCGAGTTCGGCCGCACGCCGATGGCTCAGGGCTCCGGCCGCGACCACCACATCAAGGGGTTCTCGATGTGGATGGCGGGCGGAGGCGTCCGGGGCGGAATCACCCACGGCGCCACCGACGAGCTGGGCTACAACGCCGCGGAGAACGTCGTCCACGTGCACGACCTCCACGCGACGAGCCTGCACCTGCGGGGCATCGACCACGAGCGCCTGACCTACAAGTTCCGCGGTCGCGACTTCCGGCTGACGGACGTGCACGGCAACGTCGTGCACGACGTGCTCGCGTAGACGACGGTCCCGTCCCCGGACGATACCTGCCACGCTCCTGTCGTCGGAGCCGCCTTGAACCTACGACGACCCGGAGCCCCGGAGGAGCGTGAAGGGTCTCGCTGCTTCGTCACCGCGGCCGACGCCCGACGGGCGGCCTTCCGACGGGTCACCCGGGCCACCACCGATCGACCGCAGCGCTCCCTGGACGGTTTCCCGTCAGGAACCGACCATCTCGTACAGACCGTGTCCGACGTACCGGAGCTTCCCGGCCGCGACCAGCTCACTCCAGATGGCGTCAGGGAACTGGTTCGGTGGCGCAACCGCGACGATGCCCGATTTCCCGCCGCTGGTCAGAGCCCCGTGGCCGAGCTGCGACTCGTCGTCGATCCGGGTCAGTCGAAGACGCTTTCTGAACGCCTTCATCGCCAGCTTGAGCTCCTCCTTCGAGAACTGCTCGGGCGCGGGAGTCGTTTCGGAATCTTCCATCGCTGCTTCCGTCCTTGCCTTGCTCAACCGGTCGGGGACCCCCGAAGTGACTCCGGAATGGCCCTGGAATGATCCCGGATGGTAAGCTCGCGGCGATCGTTGCACAAGACAGCTGCCGACTCCGGGGGGCCTTGCCCCGGCCAGCGACTCGGCAGGCCGCCGGACCCGTCCCTCGACCCCGGCTCACCGTCCACGAAGCTTGCGAGGCGGATCGCGTCGCGCCTCGTCAATCCTGCCGCAAGCCCGGGGCCGCCACGAACGTCAGCAGCGGCTCCTCGCCGCCGCCCCAGACGCGCACGCTGCCGTCGAAACAGCCCGTGACCAGCGTCTTCCTCGTCTCGTCGTAGTCGAGCGACAGAACGTGGTCGGGGTGCCCGCCGCACACACGGACGAGCTTCCCGGAGTCGAGCTCGTGCTCCTTCACCACACCGTCGCCCGACGCGCTGAACACTCGACCTCCACGAGCGACGAGCGCCAGCAGGCCCTTCTCGTAGCCGTGGTCGATGCGCCGGATCGTCGCCTCCTTCTTGAAGCGCTCCTCGAGATCCGCAGCCGTTCCGTCCTCTCGCTTGATCACCTCCGGATCCCAGATCTGGATGTGAGGACCTTCCCCGGCAGAGACTGCCACCGGTCCGTCCGGGTCAAACGCGACGTCGAAGACCCTGTGGTGCCCGGCGTGCTTGCCGATGTTGCGGGTGTGTCCGCGGTGCGTGGTGAAGAGGGCCCCGGTCGCGACGACGTAGGTCTTCACGGTCATGTCCTTGCTCGAGCTCGCGAGCAGCGTGCCGTCACGGCGAAACGCGACACCGGTAACCGCCTCGGAGTGCATCCTCGCCGTCCACAGCAGCTCGCCGTCCTCGACACGCAAGACCGCGACCGTGCGGTCGGCGCTGCCGACGGCCGCAAGCTTCCCGTCAGGACCGAGCGCCACCGAGTTGACGATGTCTGCCGTCGAGTGAATCACCCGGGCAGGAGCTCGTCCTCGAGTGTCGATCGACAGGACCTGGCCGTGGTCCCCCGGCGCGCCGCCGCCGACGAGAACGCGTTCTCCACCGGGCGAGTACCGCAGGGACGTCACCCGCTCGGGAACCGCGCCGATACGTCGCAGCAGCTCGCCACTTGTCGCGTTCCAGATCAGGACCTCGTGGTAGCCCCCGGTCGCGAGCTCGACCCCGTCGGGCGAGAGGGCGACCGCGAGCACGGGTACCGGCACCCGGTATCGATCCGGCGCATCGGGGTGTCGCCGCTCACCGCCGAGCTTCCAGAGCAGCGTGTCGCGGGACGGACCGTCGAAGACGGCACCCTGGAGAATCCAGCGGCGGACGGTCGCGATCTGCCCGGCGGCAAGCGCATCGTCATCTCGAGGCATGCGCTCGTCGTCGTCGGCGCTCGTGATCAGCTCCATGAGGAGACTCTCTTGCGGCTTGCCCGCCACGAGCGGCAGACGACCGCTGCGCCCCGGCTGGACGAGCCGCGCGAAGCTGTCCATGCGGTACCGGGATCGCGACTTCTTCGCACCGTGGCAGACGGTACAGCGCTGCGCCAGGAGCGGAGCGACCTGGCGGGAGAAGCTGATGGAATCATCCGCGTCCAGTGGTGCGAGAGCGCCCGCGATCAGCAGCAGGAAGATGACAGGAGGAAAGTGCATGGCTAGTGCTGAAAGAGGAACTCCCTGGTATTGACGACGGCCCAGACGAGATCCTGGATCGCCTCCCGCGACCGACCGCGAGACGCGAGATAAGCCTCGGAACGCTCGCGTTCGTCGTTGCCGGGCGGGCGACTGAAGGCCGCAAGGTAGAGCTCTTCCACCAGGTCCGCGGACTTCTCGAAACGCCCCACGGCATCGCGGACTCGTCCGGCGACCTCGCGTCCGTTCATCAGCTGAAGAAGCTGCGGAAGCGTGGGCTCCGTCGAGCGTTCACAGGCACACGGCGACTTCCGCGCCGGCGCTCCGAACGCGACGAGGAGCTCCGATCTCTCCGGCAGGACTCTCTGCGTCGCGAAACGTGACGCCATGTCGGCGCCCGCACCCTCGCCCTCCGTGCAGACGCGAGTCAGAGCGTCCTGAAGCTGCTCGGCCGTCAGCAGACGGGCGATCATGTGCGACCCGAGGCGCTCGTCGTCCCGGTTGAGGGACAGGGCCCGGGTCGAACGCTGGTAAACGCGGCTGTGGAGGATCAGCCGCAGTACATGCTTGCGGTCGAAACCGTGGTCGACGAGCTCCCGCGCCAGGAAGTCGAGGAGCTCCTGGTTCGACGCCGGATTCGACGAGCGAAAGTCGTCGACCGGATCGACGATTCCGCGCCCGAAGAGCTCCGCCCAGACCCGGTTGACCTCGACGCGCGCGAAGTAGGGATTCTCGGGGCTCGTCAGCCAGGAGGCGAAGCGGGCTCTGCGACCGGGCTCACCCGCCGTGTCCTTCCCCGCCTCGCCCGCTGCGCCATCGACAGGCCACGGCTCCATGACGCGGCCGCTGACCGGGTGCTTCACCTCGCCTTCCATCGCGACGGAGATCGAGGCCGCCCCGGCGTTCTTCTTCGGGTCTCCGTCACGTCGCACGCGCGCGAAGACCGCGGCGATGTGGTAGTAGTCGTCCTGTGTCCACGCCTCGAAGGGATGGTTGTGACACTTTGCGCAGTTCACCCGCGACCCCATGAAGAGCTGCGCCGTCGTCTCGGTGAGCGTGGCAGGATCGGACCCGGTGAAGAGGTACCCCGCCTCGGGAGACGTGGAGATCTCCGCGGAGGCGGTAAGGAGACGGCGCGCGAACTCGTCGGAGGGCATGTTCCGACGCACGCTGTCGACGATCCAGCCCCCGTAGAGCTCCGCGCCGGCCGTCGAGAGCAAATCGGGGTCGACCCGCAGCAGATCGGCGCGCTTCTGTCCCCAGTAGCGCGCGAAGCTCTCCGTCTCCAGTAGCCGGTCGACGAGCCGGGTTCGCTTGCCGGGTGAATCGTCCGCGAGGAACGCCCGCGCCTCTCGCACCGTGGGCAGCAGGCCGGTGAGATCGAGGTGCGCCCGGCGCAGGAAGACGGAGTCGGAGCAGATCGGGGACGCGCTGATCCGGAGCAGCTGCAGCTTGGCGTTCACCAGACGGTCGACGGGGTCCGTTGCCGGATTCTCGCCGTCGCTCCATTCGAATCCGGGAACGTCACGCACGAAGGTGAATCTCACCGAGGCGAGCTTCTCGAGATACCGGACGCTGACGGCCGCCTGCCCGCGCCGCTTGCCGCGAACCACTCCGTTCGCGTCGACGCTCGCAATCTCGTCCTGGGAACAGGAGTACGTCACGATCCCGGTCACATCGCGCGACGACCCGTCCGCGAACCTGGCGACGACGCGGAGCTGCTGCCGCACCTCTGCCGCAGCGCCGAAGCGCAGGACCCGCGAAAGGGACGGAGAGACCTCGATGTCGACGCAGCGGGACTCGTTCTCGAAGTCGGTGTTCGCCCCCTGCTGGACCCAATCCCGCAGGATCCCGAAGCCGAGGCTGTCCTCGTGCAGCCGCCGGCCGCCGACGTGGGACACGCGCAGCGTCGGCTTCTTGAGGAAGAGGCTGTCTTCGGGACGCAGGAAGTTCACTCTGCGTCCGCGGTCTCCTCGCACGAGCGAGTCCCGGTCGATCGACGGCGCGTACGCGAAGAGCGAGAGCGTGAAGCCTCCCTTGCCCTGCGGGGAGCCGTGACACGAGCCGGAGTTGCAGCCCTGCCTGGTCAGCACGGCCAGGGCCTCGTACTTGAATCGGACCGGGTCGTCCCCATCCTGGCCGTCGACGACGACTCGCACCGACGCGTGGAGTCCCTCCGCCTCGACGGTCAGGTCGGCCTCACCGTTCGCGACAGGCACGACTCGCGTCCCGTCGACCGACGCGACCCGGTCGTCCGTGCAGCGGAGCTTCGCGAGGTGCGTGAGGTCCCGCGTCCCTCCCCGCGAGGTCCGTCCGGTGACGACCAGCTGGACCCGGTCCCGGCGCGATGCCAGGTTCACGCTCGGCGGATGAATCTCGAGCCCCACGACGGAGTCCGACCCGAGAGCCGCAGAGCCCTTCCCGAGGGTCAGGCCGAGGAGCAGCGCGACAGCCGTCGCCCTGCTTGCCGAGCCAAGCGACCCGACAGAGCAACGAGGGCTCGAGGTAGCTGACGAGGTCGAGATCAAAACAGCTCCGGGATCGGCTGACCCTTCCCGGCGATCAGGACGGGACGGTTCGATGCAGTGTGGAGAGGCTTCTTCCTGTCGATACCGAGCTTCTCGAAGATCGTCGCTGCGTAATCCTCTATCGTGTACGACATGGAGCTCGTGATGTAGCCGCCGTCGCGGTCCGTCCCTCCGACGACCTGCCCGCCGGGCACTCCCGCTCCCGCGAAGACGTGCGTGAACGCGTACGTCCAGTGGTCGCGCCCCTTGCGGTTGTTGATCTTCGGCGTGCGCCCGAACTCCGTCACGAAGCAGAGCAGCGTGTCCTCGAGCAGGCCGCGCTGATCGAGATCGACGAGCAGCGCCGAGAGCGCCCGGTCGGTGCTTCCCATCATCGGCCACGTGCCGATGCCCCAGCGGCCCGCTCCGGGTCCGCCACCCTTGATCTTCGTCGAGCCGGACGAGTAGATGAAATCGTGGTGATCCCAGTTCATGTTGGAGCCGCCCGGGTACTTCCCCGCCGGAGGCTCCCGAACATCGACGAGGACGTAGCGAACGTCGGCCTCGACGAGCTTCCTGGCGACCAGGTAGCACTGTCCTCGATGGCCCCGGCCGTAGCGATCGCGCAGCGCGGGCGGCTCGCTCTCGAGGTCGAACGCCCGCCGCGTGAGCGGATTGGAGAGCATGTCCTCGGCCTGCTCGGCGATCGACTCGACCGTCCGCGCCTTGCGGTTGTCCGCCGCGCCGATCAGCCCGACGTCGAGAGTCGACAGCAGGTCGCGCCGATCCTGGAACCGGCGCACGTCGATGCCACCGATGAGACCGAGATTGGGCACGGTCCAGCCCGATTTGGAGAGGTCGCGGCCTCCCGTCTTGAACACCGTGTGAGCGGGCGGCAGGAAGCCGACCCTGGTGTGCGCGGCCTGCTCGTTGTTCCCGGGCACCATGATGTAAGGCGGCAGGTGGCGCGCTCGAGAACCTTTACGGGCGGAGACGATCGAGCCGATGTCGGGCATCTCGACGGGTCCGCCGGGCGCCTCGCCCGAGTAGATGTACTGCGATCCCTTCGGGTGGCTGTTTCCGACCCCCGGAGTCGGCTGCGTCATGCAGCGCACCACCGAGAGCTTGTCCATGTGGCGGGCCGTCTTCTCGAGAAGCCGCGTGAAGTGCACTCCCGGCACGTTCGTCGGAATCGACTCGAAGGGGCTCCGGTGCTCCGCCGGCAGGTTTGGCTTCGGGTCGAAGGTGTCGATATGCGACACGCCCCCCTGCTCGAAGATCACCAGCACCCGCCGCGCCTGCGCACGCGCCGGGGAGCCGATCGCGTCCCGCGCTCGACCGGGGAGGCCGGCAAGGGCTCCGAGCGCGCCGATGCCCAGGAAGCTACGGCGACGAAGCGTCGGGTGCGAGTAGGGAAGCTGACTCACGAATCGCACGCTGCAAAAGGAATCGTCCGCGGTGGAGAGCCACGGCCCACCGACTCGAAGATGATAGTCGCGCTGTGCGCTACTATCAACGATCGACGGGCCGGCGAGTCGCCGGCGAGCGGTGCGATCGATCTGCTGGCAAGCGATATCCACGCAGCGTGCCGCTCTCCGCTCGACGCTCGACGCCCGGCGCCCGGCGCCCGGTGCCCGGCGCCCCGGTCGACACCCGGCACCCGACGGATCGAGCGCTCGGGCCCTGCAACCCGGAGGCCGAGCCGGGACGGCGCGCCGCTTCGCGCCCACGGGATGCTCGGGTTGCGGGACGCGGCCCCGCTCGCGGTCGTGGCATCAACGTGTCACCGACCACCCGCCGTCGCTGCGGATCGTCACGCTCACCTCGCCGATGGACGCCGTGAAGGATCCCGACTCCGTGATGCGAGTCTTCACCCGCGCGACGACGTCGTCGGCCCGTACGCCCGCGTCGTGGGGCACGAGCACGCTGAGGAAGCGCTCGGTCCGCCCGTACGTCACGGGCCGGCAGGCGAACGTCGTGATGCAGGGATCCGCGTCCTGGGAGCTCGACTGTCGCAGCGAACCGAACCTCGAGAGCCCATCGTCATGGAAACGGAGCACGACGCGAACCTCGTCACTCTGCCACCAGGCGTGATCCAGGGCCGGGGCGTCGAACCAGCTCTTCTCCTGCGGACCGTCCACCGCTGGGGCGCCGACGGCCAGATGCCAGACAGGGCCGGCCCGGTAGTCGCTGCCCAGGGACTTGCCGGCCTCGTACTCGTCGGCGACGACGAGACAGCCTTCCGAGGTGAGGACCGTGCGACGTACCCAGCGGCTGCCCCGTCCGTAGTAGTGATCGAACCCGAACTGCCCGAAGGAGTCGCCTTCCTCGTTGTTACGCGCCACGAGCAGCTCCGGCAGGTGCTCGACGGACCCCCTGCGCATGTGGTCGCCCGCGTCGCCTGTACGATCCGGATGAACGGGAAAGGGGTGACGCCTCTTCATCACCAGCAGCAGATCGAGACTCTCCTCACCGGTGCCCCCGCCCCGGAGCGTGTCGCCCGAGTAGACGTTGTTGTACTTGCCGGACGTGTGCAGGAGCTTGGCACCGCCGACGGAGTACTCGTAGAGGTGACCGGAGACGTTGTCGAGGTGAGCGTCCTTGCGATCGTAGAGGAAGAACGCCGCGAAGGGTCGACCCGGATCCCGACCGGCATTGAGGAAGAGCCTCTCCGGAATCCTCTGCTGCCGCGAGCCGAGATGGCCGACCGAGGCCCGGCTACGCGGCAAGCGCGGCGCGATCTTGCGCTCCACGAACCAGGCGAAGCGTCTCTCGTAGGCGTCCTTGTAGCCCGCGGGAGCTCCGCCGTCAGGCGGACGCCCTCCGAGGTTGACCTGCTCCGCCGCCCACAGGTACTGCGGGTCCTCGAAGTGTCGCGCCATGCGGTACCAGAAATGGCCATCGCGGGCCGACTGCTCGATGTCGTAGTAGCCGACGTTCCACGGGTCCGCGTACAGCGGTTCGCGCTCCTTGCGCACACGCGCTCCGGAGTTGGGGTTGCCGCGCACCCCGCCTCCGTGAATGAAGTCCAGAGCCCGGCGACCGACCGCACGGATCAGCTCGCGCTCGGTCTCGATGCGACCGGTCGCCTCCGCGATGTCCAGCAAGCCGTGCAGGAAGATCGGTCCGTAGGGATAGTACGTCCACTCCTTCCAGTCCCCGAAGTCGGCGAGATTCGCCCAGATGCGATCCAGCCACGCTCGGGCCTCGTCAGCCTGGGGCGCGTCCGGGAAAAGCCTCAGCGCCAGGGCAACGCCGCCAGCGTTGCCGAAGGAGTGGTTGTTCGCGGACTGGGCCCCTTTGCGGAAGTCGAGAAAGCGAGCGTCGAGGCTCTGGAAGACGATCTTCCGGAAGCGTCGCTTCTCCGCCTCGCTGAGCATGCCGCCGTCGGCCAGCTCCTGATAGATGCGCATGCGCGCCGCACCGCCCCAGCCTCCGTGGTAGCCGCCGCCGTGCACGTCGCGAACCAGCTGTCGACCGTTCAGCTGCCGCAGCGTCTTGTTCCCGGGCGCGGTCGTGACAAAGAAGATGTAGAACAGATCACCTTCGCCTCTGGCCTCCAGCCCGGCGTGCCAGTCCAGGATCCAGGCGCGAAAGACGGCCCGGAGGATTTTCAGCTCGCTCTTCGCGACCCGCCCGCCGTCCACGAAGCGAGCTCTGAGGCGGTCCCACCCCCACCACCCCCGCGAGAAGGACTGTCTCGAGATGCCGCGGAGCTGCTTGCGCAGGGCCGCGGCCATCGCATCGATGTCCTCGACCCCGCGGTAGCTCGGACGCGGGTGCCCCGCGGCCAGACGCCGCTCCTGCTCCGTGAGCTCTTCGGACGCCGGCGCGACACCGGACAGCGAACAGGCGACACAGACGAGGACGAGCCCTTTCGACATGGCCATGATCGAGCCTCTGATAAAACCAGGAGGGTCCGGGACCCGGTCAGCCGACGGAGCCTCCGGACGCCGCACAGACGGGTATTCATGCTGAAGCTGCCTTTCCGGCACTGTCGACGGCCACGTCCGCCTCGGCGTCAATTCTGACCGCTGTGCGCGAGTTTGGACAGCAGAGGCTCTCCGAAAACTGGCGAGCTCCAGCGCCACGGATCTACAATCCTTGCAAGGAACAGCACCCGGCAACAATCCTGCGGAGAACCTCATGACCGACGACGACATACGGGCTGATCTCGCCCTGAAGACACTCGCACGCCGGCAGCGGTTGATTCGCCAGGCAACGAAGACGCCGTCCCGGGCGCGGGACATCCTGCTGGGCGCGGGCCTGTTCGTGATCATCTTCCTTCTGTCCCGGTCCGAGGACGCGTCCCTTCGGGTCTTGATGATCTCCGCTGTCCTCTTCGTGGGCCTGGCACCTCGCATCCTGCTTGCCGAGCGCCGGATCACCGCGCTCGTGGAGCTCCTCGAGGTGGAGAAACTCTGGATCACGCGGCAGGACGAACGGCACGATTGACCCGACAGGCGGTGGAGCGAGCCGGAGTCCCTCGAGCCGCAGGTGATCCGCGAACGAACGTGCTGGCTCAACGAGCGGAGCGACGTTGCGGCACCGAGACGAACGGTCCCCTCCCCGGTAGCGGAGGAGCTCCGCGGCCCCCGATCCCGGAGCGGAACGAAGCGCCCCACGGGTATCGACGGGAGCGCTCCGGTTCGCCATCCCGGGCGCCGTCAGCCTCCGCCGAGGCCTCTGCTACTGCTTCTGGAACTGGGGCAGGGAGAGGACGTAGGCGGCGGTGGCCTGGACACGCCCGCGACTGCCGGGCTCCGTCTCGAAGACACTCTCGGCAAGATCCCGGTGGCCCTGCAGGATGTCGCCGTTGAGGAACAGGAGCGCGAAGAAATCGACGGTGCGCCGCGCACTGGAGAGGTCCCAGCGGGTCCGGAATCCGTCCGGGTCCCAGCTTCCCGCGACGCTCGCCGCGACGGGATGGGCCAGGGAGTTGATGAACTTCAGCCGCTCGAGAAGGCCGACGGTGTGCATCCAGTCGAAGCCGAGCTCGGACTCACCGGTCGGATCCGGAAAGTCGATCATCTCCATGCCGGCCTCCCGGACGGTCCGGGCGGCGTTCAGCATCTGTGACGGTGTCAGATCGGCGTCCAGCGCCCGGACCGCGCTCGCGACCAGCTCGAAGGGAGTCTTCACCTTGGCGCGGTAGAACATCGGGCCGAGGAACTCGTCGGAGAAGAGAATCGCGCGCAGAACGCTGCGGATGTCACCCTCGGACTCCCTCCAGGCGGCGATGGCGGCCAGGAGAAGATCGGGCTCGCGATACTCCATCCGGCTGACGAAACCGTCGCCGGACGTGTCGAGATCCTCGAAGAGTCCGGGGGGCCTGCCGTTCGGAAGGTCGGCGGTGGCCTCGGCCCACTCGCTCCGGGAGATCCCGCCGTTCGAGTTGAGGTCCGCGGCGTCGAACAGCTCGGCGAGATCGTCCGGCATGACGGCGCTCCTGGGCAGCTGGCCGACATCGTCGGTCACCAGGAGCTGGATGAGCTTGGTGCAGATGAACTTCGCGCAGTCCCGCAGGCGAAGGGTCACGTCGAGAACCTGGTCGAACTCCGCGAGGGCCGCACGCGTGGTGCGATCGTCGGGGTTGGCGGAGATCTCCACGGCCGCCGCCGGCGACACCGGATTCCCGAGCGAGTCGACGCCGCCGTAGCGCGGCAGGAAGATCCTCTTGCGCCCCCAGACGTGGCCGATGTTGTCGGAAGCCGCGGGATTGCCGAAGTGGAAGGCCCATGTGAACTCGTCGTCGTCCCAGTTTTCCGCCGTGGCAAAGCGGTAGGTGCCGGTCTCACGGTCGTTGAGTGAGCGCAGGCGCTTGTTCGGTCGCCTGATGAAGAGGAGGTCGTCGGCGCCGAAGTTGTTGCGGGTGACCCAGCCGGCTGTCCACCCCGTGAAGACCTTCGCCAGCTCCACTATGTCGCGCTGGGTGTAGACGTGGTCGACGCCGAGCGTGAAGAGCTCGAAGTACTCCCTGGCGTAGTTCTCGTTCGGACCGGAGTTGATGTTCTCGAAGTTGTTGAGGTAGATCACCTGCGCAACGCTCTTGGCCGACCCCTCGAGGAGGTGGCGAAAGCTGCCGAACGCGTGTCGCCTGAAGAAGCCGTACTCGCGCAGCTCCATGTCGACCGAGACGGCGTACTGCTCACGCCGGCCCGAGTACTTCCAGTAGCCGACCTGGCGCTTCTCGAGGAACTCAGCCAGAGTCAGGGAGCCGTCGTTGCGGTTCCTCGCCTGAAAGCGCTCCCAGCGTATCGCTCCCGGGTGCCTTCCGCGGAAGTTGTTCCACTCCCGCTCGGTCACGGTGCCGGAGTCGTTCGAGTCGACGGCCCGGAACATCTGACGAGTGCTGGGCACGTTGGCGTTTCCACCACGCTGGCTCCTGGAAAAGAAGCTCTCGCGCAGCGCGGAGACCTGCGTGTGGAAGTGATTGTTCCAGAACAGGGAGAGCACGTGGAGCAGCTGCCAGCGGCTGCCGATCGCGTCGCTCAGCAGGAGCGCGTTCATGCGCCGGTCCTGGTTCGATGGAACGATGTAGTCGTCATGGAAGCCGAGCTCGAGGCTGCGGGCAAAAGCGGCGAGCTCGGGCTCGTCGACTGCCGGGTCGAAGCTCTGCGGCGGATGGAGCTGCTCCTCGATGTAGGCGAGCAGGTCTTCGCGAGTCTGGATTCGTGTCAGCAGCGCCTCGGTGGGGCCGAAGGTGATGCGGTTGAGCACGTGCGTGATCAACGGGAGCTCGTTCGAGCACCGCGGATAGGACTCGCAGGTGAGCCGACCGGGAGCCGCGGCCAGGCCGCACTCGAAGGGCCCCGGGGCCGCCGGTTCGGCGCCGGCGCGAAACAGGAATCCGAGCGTGAAGATCCCGTCGCTCAGGTTGACGACGGAGTCGTTGTTGGCGTCCCCGGCGATTTCGCAGCGGCTCCCCTCACCGCCGACGAAGAGCCACCCGAAGGTGGCGACGGCGTCGGAGATATCGACGACGCCATCGGTGTTGAGATCGCCGCGGCGAAACTTCGTCTCGCGAAAGTAGCGACCTTCCCCCTCGGGAGCGGGAATCTCGAAGTCAGGGCCCCCCTGTGCGAGCGCCCGCGAGCCGGGATCCACGAGGAGCACGGCGAGAACGAAGGAAGCTCCGAGCAGCCCGAGGAGACCGCGCGACTCAACCGACCGCGCTCGACCGAGGAATTCATTTCCGATCATCGAGAGCTCCCGGGGTGATGGAACGGGGTGCTGAAACGCCGGCACGGAGAACCTCCACCGGACGCCTGGCGGGCTCCGACCGCCCGCGGGGTCGTGCGCTGCGCCCGCGCCGCACCTCGCCCGGCCCCGAGCGCAGGCGCGCGGCCCCAGCATCCACGCCGCCCGATCCCGGGTCAACATCCGCAACAGCCTCGACGACGAGCGCGCCGCGGTTCCCGATCCCGTTCGAGCGGCGAGCCGGACCCGTCGAGCGCTGCCGGGACCGTCCCCGGCGAGAGAATTCCACCGCCGGTGACTTTTCCCATCTCGGTGCCATAGGAGCGGATACGAGGGCCGAGGCTGGCGCCGTCGAAGGGTGCGAAATACGCCGAATAGCGACTCGCTCGGGCTCTGAGCCCTCCCCGGGGGCCCGACCGTGATGGCGATGAGGCCCTCTGCGGACGGCCATCTCGTCGAGGCCACCCCCCGACATGGGGAACACTCCGACGGATTTCCCTGGCCAGGAGGCTTGACAATATCGCCCTCTTCGACTGGTATCGCTCCATTATCGATACCGCGAGTCCCGACCATGCGCTGCTGGTGGCAGTGCTCGGGCTCGCCGACCCGCGCGATTCGAACATCGAGCGGGACGGCGCGGTGAGCTTCTTCAAGACCCGAAGGGGGGTGGAGCCACCGGGGTGAGCGGTTCGCAGAACCAGGCAGATTTCGAGTTCTTATCTTCTTCACACGGAAAGGCAAGTCGATGGCGCAAGGACAGATCAAGAAACTGACGGACAAGGGTTTCGGTTTCATCGCGGGCGACAACGGTGAGGTCTTCTTCCACCAGTCCGCACTTCAGGACGTACGGTTCGAGGAGCTTCGGGAAGGCCAGGCGGTCGAGTACGAAGAGGGCGAAGGCCCGAAGGGTCCGAGAGCGGAGAACGTCCGGCTGGCCTGAGCGACCGGATCCCGCCGGCTGACGACGGACGCCTTCCGGGCCGCTCCGTCGTCGGCGGACTCCTGAC
>CAYMLL010000085.1:19595-24300 GCA_964390645.1 uncultured Planctomycetia bacterium
GGGGCCTCTTGTTAATTTGGCTAACTGCTCGGGTTGTGGCGGTTTTCCGTGTGGCCGACAAGTTCGTCCTCGCCTCGGCGCTTCGCCGCCTGTTCCCGCGCCACGAATCGATGCCTCGAAAGCCGGCGTCGAAGCTCCGGCGTCCGTGACCGGGAGCACGCCCTCGACGCTCCCGCGGAGCGATTCTCCGCCACCCGCCCCGTCGGTGTTCCTGCTTCGCTGCGGGTCCGGTACGATGAGGGCGCCCGGCCGACTCACGCGGGGATCGACGCAAGACGCTCGAGGTCCGTACATGGACGCTTCCAAGTCAGTCCTTCTCACCTGGGGACTCTGCGCCCCGTACCTCGCGTTCGCCGTGGACGGCGAATTCGTCCGAGGCGATGCGAACAGCGAAGGCGTGATCGACGTTTCCGACGCCGTCACCGTGATCCGCCATCTCTTCGCAGGAAGAACGCTCTCCTGTCACGACGCAGCGGACGTCAACGATGACGGCGAGATCGACATCGCCGACGGAGTCGCGGCGCTCGGCTTCCTCTTCGGGACAGCCGACCCGCTTCCGGCGCCGTTCCCCGGCTGCGGCACCGACGATACCGAGGACGGGTTGACGTGCGAGATCTACGCTCCGTGTCCCGCACGCGATCCGATCATCTCGATCGCGGTCTTCAACGTCGAGAACCTCAGCCAGACCGAGCTGGCCAGGAGCTCCATCGCGCGCGTAGTGACCCGCGTCGTCCGCGAGTTCGACATCGTCGTGATCCAGGAGATCCGCGATCCCGGTGAGGTGGTCCCGGAGCGACTCCTGGAGCTCGTCAACGCGACCCCGGGCCCTCCTTACGATATGGTCGAGGGGCCGCGGCTAAGAGGCCGAGAGCAGTATGCGATCTACTACCGACGAGAGGTCGTGGAGCTCGTGGATGCCCACGTGCATCCCGACCCCGACGGCGTGTTCGTTCGCGGCGTTCTCGTCGCGACGTTTCGCTCCGGCGCCTTCGATTTCACCCTCCTGACGACGCACACCAACCACGTCGGGACGTCAGCGGAGCTCGCGGAGCTGCCGGCCGTCTTCGATGCGGTCCTGTCGGCGGACGGATCGGAACGAGACGTCTTGCTGCTCGGCGACCTCAACGCGGACTGCAACAGCTTCGACGTCGGCGATGAGAGTCACGCCCTGCGGGCCCCTCGCTTCCACTGGGTCATCCCCGACGACGCGGACACCAACGTGCGTGCCGACCAGGACTGCTCCCGGGACCGGATCATCCTGTTGAGCGCGACTCACGACCACGAGTACGTCCTCGGATCCGCGGAGGTCTTTCTCTTCGACGTGGAGTACGGTCTGGAGACGGCAGTGGCGGTCGATGTTTCCGACCACTACCCGGTCTTCGCTCGCTTCGACACTTCCGGGCCCGACGACGATTAGCCCGGACTCCCGGCAGCATGGACGGAGGATGATGATGTGACCGACCCGGACCCCGGGAGCCTCCAGTGGGTGTTCCACCGCTCACGCCTCGACGTCGTGTGCTCCGCGGAGGCTCTCCGTTGACCGACCCACGTCCGTCAGGCTGGAGGCCCTGGTTCGCCGGCGTGCTGGCCGTCATCTACCTGGCCTGGGTCTGCCAGACCCAGGCGCTCGGTTACTCCCTGGCCGTGCGCCCCGACAGCGCGCCGCTGAGCACGGGCCTCGAATCGCTCGTGTCCTGGCTCCAGCAGGCGCTGGCAGCGGTCTTCATCGAATCGTGCCTGGCCCTGCCCTGCGGGGTCCTGCTCACCATCGCCTGGCGAGGCCGGCGAAGACACCCGCCTCCGGGTAAAGGCGCTTCGAGAGACGATGGACCGTCCGGGCAGCCGGAACCATCCGGAGCCGCGGTGCGGGGGCCGATGCACACGACCGCGAAGGCGGCCGCCGTGATCGCCAGCGCTGTCTCGCTCACGGCCGCCGCCGTGCTGTGGATGCACCGCCCGGCCGACATCCTCCCCGATCAAGGCGTTCAGCCGTTCCTGCACTTCCTCGTGGTGGTCACGGCGTGCCTGTGCGGCGCGGCCGGCGCATGGCTGGGGTTCGGGGGACGCCGCGGTCGCTGGTGGCTCGCCGGTGTCACCGCCCTCCTGCTCTGCGTCCTGGGGAGCGTGGTCGGGTACTTGCCCGGCCGGATCGTCGAGGCGGAGCCTCTCGCCTTCGACCCGGCACCGGTCACCTCGAACGACAAACGACGAATCGTCGAGAAGCTCAAACGGAACGCCGGGCCGGAAAATGATCGCCGTCGCATCGAGTTCGACGAGCACGATCTCAACGTGCTGATCAGCTGGGGACTCTCCGTCGACGAGGGACACTCCAAGGGCCGGGTCGAGCTGGGTGACCGGCGCACCACTCTGCTGTTCTGCGGACGCCTCCCCTCGCGGTCCGCGAGACCGCGGTACGTCAACACTCGCTGGGAGGGTGACGTGCGGATCGACGACAGGGGAGAGCTGCAGATGTCGCTCGACCGTCTCCAGGTCGGCGACTTGACGATGCCCTCGTTCGTCCGTGCCGGAATCTGCTTCGGGCTCGGCCGCCTGATCCGCTGGAACGAGGAGCTGCGCAGAGGGGTCGAGAAGATCGAGAAGCTCGAGCTGACCACCGCAGGCTTGACGCTGGTGGCCTTCGATCCGCCACGGCAAGACGAGGACGGCGCCTCGAGCTCCAGTCTGTTGCTCTCTTTGATCCGCAGGCTGCAAGGGACATCGAAGGACCTGCGGCCGACCCGGTATCACGTCAGGAACCTGGTTGCGAGAGCCGCGGAGATGCCACGGAGCCGGCGCCGGATGGAAGAGTTCGTCGCCGTGGCATTCGAGCACGCGGCGCGCCGCTGCGCGGAGGGTAACAGAAGCCCCGTCGCGGAGCATCGCGCGGCCCTCCTGGCGCGCGCCCTCCTGCTGGGGCCCCCCCGCGTGGCGTCCCTCGTCGGCCCCGTGATGGACGAGACGCTGCACGAGCGGGCCCGAGAGCACCTGCGGAACATCAGGTTGCGGAACCGCGCCGACTGGACCAAACACTACCTGGTCAGCGCGGCGCTGGTCGTGGTCTCCTCCCATGTGTTGAGCGACGCCGCGGGTCTGCTCAAGGAGGAGCTCGATGCGGGAAAAGGTGGCAGCGGCTTCTCGTTCTCCGACCTGCTCGCGGATCAGGCCGGGACGAAGATGGCGAGACTGGCGACACGCGACAAGGAGTCCGCGCGCCGGATGCAGCGACGACTTGCCGCGCCCCTGCATGTCGACGCGATTTTCCCGGCGGCCGCGGACCTGCCGGAGGGCATCGATGCCCGGAGATTCGAGAGGGACTACGACGGCGTCAGCGGCGCCGGGTACCGACAGATGCTGGAGGATCTGGAACGTCGCCTGAGCACTTGCGCGGCGCTCCGGGACGGCTGAGAGCCGGTCCGTGACAGGCCCGACCTCGGCGCCCGTCGATCCCGGGCCGACTTCTCGGGCGCCCGACGACAACAGGCGAGGGAGCGAGCGACGATGATCTTCGGCTGACCCGCACCGCAGGCGCCGCGGGCGCCGCGGGCTGGAGGGTGGAGCGTGCGGCGGACGGAGCCGCCGACCGGGGTGCGTCACCCGGCTTGGGTGCGTCACCCGGCTTCCAGGCACCGTGGCTCGAGCGGCCGGAAATGGCTTCGGAGAGCCTGAAATCCATCGACCGAGAGTACGACCAAGACCCAAACCGTGGGCGACAACCGATCGTGCGACCGAGACGATTCTCCGTCGCACGACGGCGGCCGGCGCCGCGATCCCCGGTACCCCGTGACAAGCCGGGTTGGCCCCTCGAGCCAACGTCACCAACCCTGGCACCGCCACCAAGGAGGCCCTCATGTTCGAGCGACTCTCAAGATCCGTCCTGCGACTCCCCCACCAGGGACGGATCCCCTGGATCGGCGCCGTCCTCTTCCCGGTTCTGCTTTCGGCGTGCCAGCTGAGGCCCGGCAAGACGGTCGACGGGAAGGACGACAGCGCTTTCATGCCCGGGGCGAGGATCTCGTTGAGCCTCCTCGGGCCCCCGGCGCAAGGCTCGCTCAAGACGCTGTCGGAGGATCCGGAGACGGAGCTCGACCGCTGGTACACGACGCCCGCGAGCGATGGTGACGGCGAGGCTGCTGGTGAGACCGGCACCGACGAGTTCCATGTCGACGCCGCGATCGAGGTCGAGTACACGAACGCACGGGGAGAGTTCACCAATTCCCTTGCCGTCGGCGAGGAGTTCAACCTCGAGGACGGCGAGATCCTCGGCCCCGGCTCGATCGACTCCGACTTCGGTCTCGACCTTCTCAGCATGGGGCTTCGCGGCGGTCTCTCGCGCGGCGGCTGGGTCGGCATCGATGGTCGCGCGGGCCTCAGTGTCCACGCCGCGGAGCTCGAGCTCCGCAAGCGCGGAACGGCGGAGCGAGTGACGGACGAGTACTACATGGGCGGCCCCTACCTCGGCGCGGGGCTCTGGGTGAAGCCGGGCGTCCAGTGGTGCCGGCTCTACACCCGTGCTACCGGACACCTGGGTTTCGATGTGCTCCAGACCGGCACGACGGCCCTCGGCGAGGTGGGCGTCGAGCTGACCCCGGCGCCCGGCCTGTCCTTCTTCGGCGGCTGGCGGTGGGTGAGCCATGCCCTCGACCCTGACAGCTCCAACGGGCGCAGCGACATCGAGATCCATCTCTCGGGTCCCGTCGCCGGGGTC